>NZ_JAKJIB010000112.1 GCF_021864505.1 Falsiroseomonas oryziterrae | reverse complement strand
AGTCGCGCACCCGCCGCAGCAGGCGTCCCGCGACGCGCGGCGTGCCGCGCGAGCGGCGCGCGATCTCCATCGCGCCGTCCTCGGCCAGCGCGAAGCCGAGCTTCTCCGCGCCGCGCCGCACGATCCGCAACAATTCGTCAACGTCGTAGAATTGCAGCCGCAGCGGGATGCCGAAGCGGTCGCGCAGCGGCTGGCTGAGCAGCCCTGCCCGCGTCGTCGCCCCCACCAGCGTGAAGGGCGGCAGGTCGATCCGCACCGTCCGCGCCGCCGGCCCCTCCCCGATGATGAGGTCGAGGCGGAAATCCTCCATCGCCGGATAGAGCGTCTCCTCGATCGCCGGCTGCAGCCGGTGGATCTCGTCGACGAAGAGCACGTCGCGCGGCTGCAGATTGGTCAGGATCGCCGCAAGGTCGCCCGCGCGTTGCAGGATCGGCCCCGACGTCGCACGGAAGCCGACACCCAATTCGCGCGCGACGATCTGCGCGAGCGTCGTCTTGCCCAACCCGGGCGGACCGTAGAGCAGCACATGGTCCATCGCCTCGCCGCGTGCGCGGGCGGCGGCGACAAAGACCTCGAGGTTCTCGCGCAGCGCCTTCTGGCCGATGAAGTCCTTGAGCGTCTGCGGCCGCAGGCTGCCCTCGGCCGCGTCCTCCTCCTGCCGCGCCGCGCCGGTGATGCGCTCGTCACTCATCGCGGCGCCATCTCCTTCAGCGCCTCGGTGATCAGCGCCTCGAGCGCAGCGTCACGGCCGACACGCTTCGCGGCGCGCGCGACGGCGGCACTCGCCTCAGGCCGCTTCATGCCGAGATTGACCAGCGCGGACACCGCGTCCGCCTCGCCGCCCTCGGCCACCGGCGCGGCGACGGCGATGCCCCCTGCCCCGTCGGCCTCCGGCGTCGCGCGCCCGACGGCCCATTTCTGCATCGCCGGCTCGTCCACGATGCGGTTCGCGGTCGCGGCGCCAAGCCCCTTCACCTCGGAGAGTTTCTTGCGCTCCTTCGCCGCGATCGCCGCGGCCAGCTGCGCGGGCGTCAGGCCCGACAGCACCAGCAGCGCCTTCTGCGGCCCGACCGTCTTCACCTCGATCAGAGCCCGGAACGCCTCGCGCTCGACCGCATCGGCGAAGCCGTAGAGGGTGATCGCATCCTGGCTGACGCGCGTCTCCACGAGCAGCTTCTGCGCGCCCTCCTTCGCCGTCAGCCGGTCGAGCGTCTTGCGCGAGCAGGCGACGAGGTAGCCCACCCCGTTCACGTCGAGCACGCAGCCGCCCTCGTGCACGCTCTCCACGACGCCGCGCAGCGCCCCGATCATCGCGCCGCCCTCAGCATGGCGGCGGAATAGGCGTTGCGCGTCGCGCGGTGATGCGCATGGCAGATCGCGATCGCGAGCGCGTCCGCCGCATCCGCCCGCTTGAAGGTCACGCCGGGCAGCAGCTGCCGCACCATCGCCTGGACCTGTTCCTTCGCCGCATGCCCCGTGCCGACCACGGCGCGCTTCACCTCCATCGCCCCGTATTCGCGCACCGGCAGGCCCGCCAGCGCCGGCGCCAGCAGCACCACGCCGCGCGCCTGGCCGAGCTTCAGCGCGCTTTCGGGGTTGCGCGCCACATAGGTGTGCTCCACCGCCGCCTCGTCCGGCGTCCAGGCGGCGATCACCTCGGCGAGACCCTGGTGCAGCACCAGGAGGCGCCGCGCGAGCTCCTCGGACGGCGAGGTCGAGACGACGCCGTCGGCCAGGAAGCGCAGCCGGAAGCCGTCATGCTCCACCAGCCCCCAGCCGGTGTGCTGGAGGCCGGGATCGAGGCCGAGGATGCGAATCGGGGCGGGCGCCATCGGCCCTGCATAGCCGGTTCGGCGGCGGGTCGGGCAGGCCTCGCGGCGGAACGTTCCCCCGGGCGATCCGCGCTGGACGCGAGAGGGCGGACACGGCATCTACCCTGCATCATGCGCGCACCGTCCGACTCCGCCCGCCAGACCCGGAGGCAGGCGCTGCGCCTCGGCGCCGCCCTCGGCCTCGGCGCACTGCCCGGCTGCGCCCTGCCGCAGCGCCTCGCCGCCGTCCCCCGCGCCGATGGCTCTCGCGCCACCGTCCTCGGACTGCCGAACGAGCGCTTCCGCATCGCGCATCCGGACCAGATCACCGCCCTCGAGCACGAATTCGCCGCCGCCGCCGAACGCCAGCGGCGGCATCTCGGCCTTGCGTCCGGCGCGCTGCTGCCCAGGCTCGACCTGCTCGCGATCTCGGGCGGCGGCGAGAACGGCGCCTTCGGCGCCGGGCTGCTGAACGGCTGGACGCAGCACGGCGACCGGCCGACCTTCGACCTCGTCACCGGCGTCTCGACCGGCGCTCTCACGGCACCCTTCGCCTTCCTCGGGCCGGAGTGGGACGCCGACCTGAAGCGCGTCTACACCGACATCTCGCCCGAACGCGTGCTGATCCGCCGCTGGTTCACCGCCGCGCTGTTCGACGACGCATTGGCGGACAATTCGCCGCTGTTCGAGACGATCTCCGGCTACCTCGACGAGAGGATGATCGCCGCCATCGCGCGCGGCTACCGGGAGGGGCGGCTGCTGCTGGCCGCGAGCGCCGACATCGACGCGCAGACGCCGGTGATCTGGAACCTCGGCGCGATCGCCGACAGCGGCCATCCGCGCGCGCTCGAGACGATCCGCCGGGTGCTGCTCGCCTCCGCCGCCATCCCCGGCGCCTTCCCGCCGGTGATGTTCGACGTGGCGGTGGACGGGCGGCCGCACCAGGAGATGCACGTGGATGGCGGCGCCTTCGTCCAGGCCTTCCTCTACCCCTCGGCGGTCACGCAGGCGCGGCGCGAGGCGATCGCGCGCGGTCGGCGCGTATCGCCGGCCCGCGCCTTCATCATCCGCAACGGCAGGCTGGACGCCGAATGGAGCGCGGTGGAGCGGCGCACCGTCAGCATCGCCGGCCGGGCGGTCTCCACCATGATCTCGTCCGCCGGCTACCAGGACACGCTGCGGATCTACTTCGTCACCCAGCGCGACGGGGTGGACTACAACCTCGCCTTCATCCGGCCCGACTTCGCGCAGGAATTCACCACGCCCTTCGACCAGGCCTATATGCGCGCGCTGTTCGACTACGCCTTCGAACTCGGCGCGCGCGGCTACGAATGGACGAAGATGCCGCCCGGCCTCGCCTGAGGCCGGCGCCCGTCAGGCGGTCAGCTTCTCCATCTCGCTCTCCTCGGCCTCGAGGTTTGCATAGACCTGCTGGACGTCGTCATGGTCGTCGAGCGCGTCGAGCAGCTTCATCACCTCCTGCGCGCGCGCCTCGTCGAGCGTCAGGTTCGTGCTCGGCCACCATTCGAGGCGCGCCGCTTCCGCCGTCCCGAACCTCGCCTCCAGCGCATCGCGCACGGCCGCGAAATCCTCGACCGAGGTCGAGACCTCGTGGCCGTCCTCGGTGCTCTCGACATCCTCGGCGCCGGCCTCGATCGCCGCTTCCAGCATGGCGTCGGCGGTGGCGGCGGCGAGCGGGTAGCGCAGCACGCCCTTGCGCTCGAACTGGAAGGCGACCGAGTTGGTCTCCCCCAGCGCGCCGCCGTTCTTGGCGAAGATGGAGCGCAGGTCGCCGCCCGTGCGGTTGCGGTTGTCGGTCAGCGCCTCGACGATCACCGCGATGCCGTGCGGCCCGTAGCCCTCGTAGCGGACCTCCTCGTAGTTCTCGCCCGCGGCGCCCTGGGCGACCCGCTTGATGGCGCGCTCGATGGTGTCGCGGGTCATGTTGGCGGTCAGCGCCGCCTTGACCGCGGCGCGCAGGCGCGGGTTGTGCGCCGGGTCGGGCAGTCCGGACTTGGCGGCGACCGTCACCTCGCGGATCAGCTTGCCGTAGGCGCGGGCGCGCTTGGCGCCCTGCACCGCCTTGCGGTGCATCACGTTCTTCGCATGCGAATGGCCGGCCATGGCCAAGCTCCGTCTCGTCGCGGCCCGCGCGGTTGACCGGCGGGCGATATCTGGGATTCGGGCGCCCCTATACCGGCCCGACCCCGGGGCCAGCAAATCGCCGATGCGGCGGACACCGCGCGCCGGCCCGTGAACCCCCCGTTCACCTTCACGGAAGCAAGTTGCGCCACATGGCCGGCCCCGTGCGCTCCGTGACGCCAAGTCGTGCCCTGCCGATGCTGGCGGGCGCCGTCGCGCTGCTGCTCGCCGGCGGGGCCTTCGGGCTGATCGCGCTGGAACATGCCCCCGGGACGGCTGCCCCGAGCCATGCCGAGCCGGCGGCGGCCATGCTCCTCGCCGCGGGCCTGGCCGGGCTCCTCGCGCTCGGCCTGTCGCGAAGGATCGCCATGCGGGACGAGGCTGGGCGCGCCCAGCGCGACCCGCTGACCGGCCTGCCCGGCCATGCCTGCTTCCGCGCGCGCCTGGCGGAGATGCTCTCGCTCGCGCGGCGGCAGGGCTGGCAGGTGGGCGTGCTGGTGCTCGACCTGCGCCACTTCCGCGAGGTGAACGAGGTGCATGGCCAGCTGGCCGGCGACCTCGCGCTCCGGCTCGTCGCGACGCGGCTCCGCAACGCCGTCCGGCTCGAGGATCTGGTGGCACGCCTCGCCGGCGACCGCTTCGCCGTGGCGCAGACCTCCGTCCAGGACCCCGGCGCGGTGCCGAGGCTCGCCGAGCGCCTCGCCGCCGCGATCGCCGAGCCGCTGCCGCTCGATGGCGTCACGCCGTTCCTGCACGCGGATATCGGCCTTGCCGTTGCGCCGCCCGACGGGCAGGACGCTGGCACCCTTCTGGCGCGCGCCGAGGATGCGCTCGCCCTCGCCCGCGCCGCGCCGCAACCCGCCATCCAATGCTTCGCGCCGGAGCAGAACGCGCTGCTGCGCGATCGGCGCCAGCTCGAACGCGACCTGCGCGAAGCCGTCGCGGAAGGCCGGTTCGAGATCCACTGGCAACCCCAGCGCCGCCTGTCGGACGGCGCGCTGACCGGGTTCGAGGCGCTGCTGCGCTGGCCCCATCCGACGCGCGGGCTGATCCCGCCCGGCGAGTTCATCCCGCTCGCGGAGGCGACAGGCCTCATCATCCCGCTCGGCGCCTGGGTGCTGCGGGAGGCGGCGCGCGAGGCCGCCTCCTGGCCCGGCGACCTGACCGTCGCCGTGAACCTCTCGGCGGTGCAGCTGCGCGGCGAGGGCCTCGTCACACAGGTGCGCGAGGCCCTGCGCCTGGCAGGGCTTCCCGCCTCCCGCCTCGAACTCGAGGTCACCGAAAGCGCGCTGATCGACGAGAGCCAGATGGCCGCGGACACCCTGGCGGAGCTGCAGGCGCTCGGGGTGCGCATCGCGCTCGACGATTTCGGCACCGGCTGGTCGAGCCTCGCCTATCTGCGCCACCTGCCCGTCGATGTGATCAAGACCGATCGCGGCTTCGTCCGCGACATGGAGGCCGATCCACGGGTCGCGGCGGTGGTGGCCGCCATCCTCGCGCTCGGCCGCAGCCTCGGCGTCTCCGTCCTCGCCGAGGGGATCGAGACGGAGACGCAGGCGCGCCAGCTGCGCGCCCTCGGCTGCGAGCACGGCCAGGGCTGGCTGCTCGGCCGGCCGATGCGGGCCGAGCAGACCCGCGCGCTGATCGCGGAGGAAGCGCGCACGCGCCGCGCGGCCTGACGCCGAAGCCGGCACCGCCTGCCGCGAAGCACGGCAGCCTCGTCCGGCGGCGCACCGCCACGGCAGCGAGGCAGGCTGGCACGTCCCTTGCTGCGCCCGATGAGCCCAGCGCAGGGAACGGCTCGGATGCTCGTCGGCGACTCACCCGCCTTCCGCCGCTTCTGGTATGTCGCGATGCCGGCGTCGAAGCTCGAGGAGGGGCCGCAGCCCTTCTCGCTGTTCGGCGAGGACATGGTGCTGTGGAAGGCGGCCGACGGCACCGTCTCCGCGCTGAAGGACGAATGCTGCCACCGGGCGGCGAAGCTCTCGCTCGGCGAGATCAGGGGCAACTCGATCCAATGCCCCTACCATGGCTGGGAATTCGGCGCGGACGGGCACTGCACCTCCATCCCGCAACGCCCGGGGCTCACGCCGGAGATCGCGGCGCGGGCCTTCGTGAAGCGCTATCACGTCGCCATCCGCTACGACTATGTCTGGGTCGCGGTGGAAGACCCCGTGATGGACATCCCGCACCTGCCGGAATTCGGCGCCCCGGGCTTCCGCTTCATCGACTGCTTCCACGAGGTCTGGGACATGTCGCTGTTCCGCCTCGCCGACAATTTCTTCGATCTCGCCCATGTCGCCTTCGTCCATCGCGACACCCAGGGCGACATCACCAACCCCGTCCCGCCGGCCGAGGACGTGGAGGAGACGGAGTTCGGCATCGTCTCGAAGGCCATCGTTCCGGTCGCCAACCGCAAGGTCGGGCAGGACTATACCGGCATCAAACAGGACAAGACGGTGCGCGACCGCACCGCCACCTGGTGGGCGCCCTGCACGCGCAAGCTGCACATCAAGTTCCCGAACGGCGTGGAGCACATCATCTTCACCGCGGGCACGCCGATCGCCGACCGCAAGCTGATCTTCACCCAGTTCTGCATCAGGAACGACACCGAGGAGCAGGTGCCCGCCGCGGCGGCCATTGCGCATGACCGCAAGGTCACGCTCGAGGACAAGCGGATCCTGGAGAGCACGCGCCCCGACGTCCCGATCATGCCGTGGGAGAAGCCGGAGGCCGGCATGCCCTGCGACAAGGCGAACAACATGGCGCGCAAGAAGCTGCGCGAGATCGTCGAGCGCTTCGGCGGCACGCCCCTCGCGCACGCAGCGGAGTAGGCGCGATGACCGAAGGCCCGATGATCCCCCGCCGCGCCGCGCTCACCGCAGGCCTCGCCACCCTCGCCGCCCCCGCCACGCTGCGCGCGCAGCCGCGCAGCCTGCGCTTCACCCTCGACTGGACGCTCTCGGGCTCCTCGGCCTTCGCGCTCGCCGCGCAGCGCGCCGGCTTCTTCCGCGAGGAAGGGATCGAAGCGCGCATCACGCGCGGCTTCGGCTCCGGCCGCGTGCCGGTGGATCTCGGCGCCGGCACCGCCGAGATCGGCTTCGGCGACTTCTCCGCCATGGCGCGCTTCGCGGCGGAGAACCCGCAGGCCGGCATGGTCTGCGTGCTGATGGTCTTCGACGGCCTGCCGCTCGTCGCCGTCTCGCGCGCCGACGGGCCGATCCGCACGCCGCGCGACCTGGAAGGCCGGCACCTCGCGGCGCCCGAGGGCGATGCGGGGCGGCAGATGTTCCCGGTCTTCGCCGACTTCGCCAGCTTCAACGCCGGCAGCGTGCGCTGGACCAACGTCTCGCCCGAGCTGCGCGAGCCGATGCTCGTCCGCGGCCAGGTGGACGCCATCACCGGCTTCGTCTCCTCCGCCGTGCTCAGCCTGCAGGCGCTCGGCATGCCGCGGGAGCGGCAGGTGGTGATGCGCTACCGCGACTTCGGCGTCCCGCTCTACTCCAACTGTCTGATGACGACGCGCCGCTTCGCGGAGGCGAACCCGGACATCGTGCGCGGCACGGTGCGCGCCATCACGCGCGGGGTGCGGCTGATGGTCGCCGATCCCGCCGCGGCGACGATGGCGGTGAAGGAGGCCGAGCCGCTGGTCGATCTCGCCGTGGAGACGGAGCGCGCGCGCCTGGTCGTGGCCGAGATGATCATGACCGACCACGTGCGCCGCAACGGGCTCTCCGCCGTGGACCGCGCGCGCATGTCGCAGTCGCTCGAGATCCTCGCCCGCGTGCAGCGCTTCCCGCGCCAGCCGACGCCGGAGGAGCTCTACACCGACGCCTTCCTGCCCGGTGCCGCCGACCGCGCGATGGCCTGACGCGGCACGCCCGGTCAGAGCAGCGCGCGAAGCTCCGGCAGCGCGCGGATCGTCGGCACGCCGGCGGGAACCCAGCCGGGCGCCTCCTCGTGCAGCAGCGCGACGACGCGCATGCCGGCCGCGAGCGCAGCCGCAACGCCGGGCTCGCTGTCCTCGACCACCAGGCAGCGCGCGGGCGCCGCGCCCATCGCTTCCGCGGCATGCAGGAAAAGGCCGGGATCGGGTTTCCAGGCGCCGACCTCGTAGGCGCTGAAGATCCGCCCGTGGAAGAAGCGGGCGAGGCCCGCCGCTTCCAGGCAGAGCTCGATCTTCGCCCGCGGCGCATTGGACGCGACGCAGACCGGGTGCGACATCGCGCGCAGCAGTTCGGCGGCACCTGCCATCTCGCACAGCCGCGCGCGATAGACCTCCGCCGTGCGGGCGCGGAAGAGATCGCCGAAATCGGAAGGCAGCGCGCCGAAGCGGCTTTCGAGATCGGCCAGGCACTTCGCCAGCTGCCGGCCACGGAAGGCGAGCAGGATCTCGGCCGGCTCCGCCGCATGACCCAGGCCGCCGAGCAGCTCGCAGAACACCTCGGCAGACAGCGTCTCGCTGTCCACCAGCGTCCCGTCGCAGTCGAACAGCACCGCGTCGGGCATGCTCAGGCCGGCATCGCCTGGCTGAGCCGCCCGCCCATGCGCAGCGGCGCCACGCGCGTCGCGAGGCCGGTCGCGTCGTCGGTCTCAACCAACAACCCGCAGATCGTCGCCGGGCCTTCCGCCGGCGCGAGCCGCTCGCCCGGCACCTTCTTCCAGAAGCGCAGGCTGGCGCCGCCCTTCTCCATCCCGATCACGCTGTCGTAGTCACCGCACATGCCGGCATCCGTCATGTAGGCGGTGCCGCCCGGCAGGATCTGGTGGTCGGCGCTCGGCGTGTGGGTGTGGGTGCCGACGACGAGCGAGAGCTTGCCGTCGAAGCTGTGGCCCATGGCCAGCTTCTCGCTGCTCGCCTCGGCGTGGAAGTCGAGCACCGCCGCGGCGACGGTGCCGCCCTGCCCCATGCGATGCGCGGCCAGCGCCGCCTGCACGCCGCGGAACGGATCGTCGAGCGCGTCCATGAACAGCCGCCCCATCGCGTTCAGCACCAGGACGCGCGCGCCCTTCTGCGTCTCGATCACGGCGACGCCCCGCCCCGGCGTGCCGGGCGGGTAGTTCAGCGGCCGCAGCAGCCGCGGCTCGCCCTCGATGTAGGGGATGATCTCCTTGCGGTCCCAGGCGTGGTTGCCGAGGGTGATCGCGTCCGCCCCGGCCGCGAAGAGCGCGCGGGCCATCTCGGGCGCCAGGCCGAAGCCGTGGCTCGCATTCTCCGCGTTGACGATCACGCAGTCGAGCGCGAGGTCGCGCCGGAGCCCGGGCAGGGCCTCGGTGACGGCGTCGCGGCCGCTGCGGCCGACGACGTCGCCCAGGAACAGGATGCGCAAAGCGGTCAGCCTTCGGGTCGAATGAGCCGCGCCTCGGTGGCGATGGCGGTCAGCCGCGCGTCCTCGGGCCCGGCGGGCACCGCGTCAAGCTCCTGGCACGCATAGCCGACGCCGACCGCGGTCGCGCCGGGCAGCGCGGCGAGCGTCCGGTCGTAATAGCCCCCGCCATAGCCGAGCCGCCGCCCCGCCCGGTCGAAGGCGAGCAGCGGCACGAGCAGCCAGTCCGGCGTCAGCGCCTCCGCCTCCGGCACCGGCTGGCGCGTGCCCATCGGTCCGCGCGCCAGTTCGTCGCCGGGGCGCCAGCGGCGGAACGCCAGCGGCAGCCCGCGCTTCGGCGTGACCGGCAGCCCGATGGCGTGGCCGCGGTCGTGCAGCACATGCAGGAGCGGCCGGATGTCGATCTCGCGCCCCATCGGCCAGAAGCCGGCGACGGCGGCGCCAGGGGGCGGCGGCATCTCGCCCAGCACGATGTCGGTCAGCGCCGCCCCCACCGCCGGATCCATCGCCTCCCGCCGCGCCAGCGCAACCTTGCGCGCCTCGGCCTTCAGCTCGGCGAGCAGGACGGGGCAGAAGGCTTCCATCTATGGCCGACCCACGATTGTCAGACGCGCCCCTGAAGGATGCGGCCGCACCGCGGCCGCCGCGCCGCGACCATCAGCGTCGCCCGGCGCACCGTGTCTGCGGCGCGAAAAGCCAAGCGCCCGGAGGGCGCGCCGGCGACTGAGGCACAACAAATTCGCCGGCGCCTGAGGCAAGAGCAAAGCGCGAAGCCGCCGTGGCCGTGGGCGGGACAACCCTCCTGAGACCTGCTGTTGCAGGTGGGCGCCGGGTATCCGGACCACGATCCGGACAGAGCCAGCTCCCGGAGGATGCTCATTGGCCCCGGGGGTTGAGATGCCTCACGCACCGGGCAGCCTCGCCCGGATCAGTTAGGCGCGGTCGAGGTTCGCGGCAATGCCCTCGATGCGGTCGGCGATGCGCGCGATCCGCTCGGCCAGCCGCGGATCATCCGCCAGGGTGGAGGCCGGCGCGCCGCTCTTCGCCTGGGACAGCGCCACCTTCAGGTCGTGCACCTCGTCCGCCAGCAGCAGCGAGGCCAGCAGCAGCAGCCGGTTCTCCGGGAACTGGCCGCCCATCGCCTTGATGGAGCCGACGCGCTTGTCCACCTCGGCGGCGAGCGCGACGAGATGCGCCTCCTGCCCGTCCTCGCAGGAGACCGGGTGCGAGTAGCCTCCGACGCGAACGGTCACTTGGCCCATGCGAACGATGCTCCGTGTTCAGCTGTCCTCGCCGAGCGCCACGCGCAGCCGCGCGATGGTCTCGTCGAGGCGATCGGCGATGGCCTGCACCTGGGCGCGCGACACGCCCTCTCCGCCCGCCGTCCGTGGCCGGGCGGCGGCCGCCGCCAGCCGTTCCACCGCCGCCTCCAGCCGCGCGAGCGCCTGGGCGGTGTCGGTGGTTCCGCCGGCCTCGCCGCGGTTCGTGCTTCCTGCGCCCGACACGCCCGTCCCCAGCCCGGTTGTCCCCGGCGAATCGTGGCTCCCGACAAGGGGTTGCCGTGCGTTTCGCCGACCGTCATGAGGCTTTGCATGGGCGGCGCAGACGGTCAACGGGCGGAGGCTGCGGTCGTTGCACCGGCGCTCCTTGTCCGCTCGGCCGCGGAGGCGGCCTTCGCGCTGCGCCACGGCGGACGGCCGGTCCTTCTGCTGTCGGCGCCGGGCGCCGCCGGCGCGCTGGGGCCGCGGGCCT
>NZ_JAKJIB010000111.1 GCF_021864505.1 Falsiroseomonas oryziterrae | reverse complement strand
CGCTCGGGGCGACGGCTTGGGCGGGTGCGGCCGCCGGCGGCGGGGCCGGGCGCGGCGCACCCGGCACCGCGATGCCCTGCGCGCGCAACGCCTCACGCAACTCGAACAACTCGCGCCGCAGCCGCCCGGCTTCGCGCCAGCCCGCGATGCCGAGCGCCCAGCCGACCAGCAGGCCGAGCGGCACGCCGAGTCCGAGCAGGATCAGAAGCTCCCCCATGGCGGCACGCTCCACGCGGTAGCCCATGCGGTCAACCGGGCTGCCGCGATCCCGCGGCGCCGCCTATGCTGCCCGCATGAGCGAACCTGACAGCTTCGACTACGTCATCGTCGGCGCTGGCGCCGCGGGCTGCGTCCTCGCGAACCGCCTGACCGAGGATCCTTCGGTCACGGTCTGCGTGCTCGAGGCCGGTCCGCCCGATCGCAACCCGTGGATCCATGTCCCGGCCGGCTTCATCAAGACACTCGCCGACCCCTCCGTCACCTGGCAGTTCAAGACCGAGCCCACGCCCATGACGGGCGGCCGCCGGATCGCGACCACCCAGGGCCGCACGCTCGGCGGCGGCTCCTCGGTGAACGGCATGATCTACAACCGCGGGCAGCCGGCCGATCTCGACAGCTGGGCCCAGCGCGGCAATCGCGGCTGGGGTTATGCCGATTGCCTTCCCTATTATCGGCGATCCGAGAACCGGATCGGCGTTTCCGACGCGACCCGCGGCCGCAACGAAGGTGCCGTCCCGGTCACCGACATGGACTGGATCAACCCGCTGTCGGAAGCCTTCATCCAGGGCTGCATCGGCCTCGGCATCCCCCGTGCGCGCGACTACAATTGCGGCGACCAGGCGGGCGTCGGCTACTACCAGCGCACCATCCGGAACGGCCGGCGCGTCTCCGCGGCCGTCGCCTTCCTGCGGCCCGCGATGCAGCGGAAGAACCTCGAGGTCCGGACCGACGCGCGGGCGAGCCGCATCCTGTTCGAGGGCAGGCGCGCCGTCGGCATCAGCTACCTCGCCGCGCGCAATTCGCCGCCGCAGGAGGTGCGCGCGCGGCGCGAGGTGATCCTGACCGCGGGCACGGTGAACACCGCGCGGCTGCTGCAGGTCTCGGGCATCGGCCCGGCCGACCTGCTCGGCCGCCTCGGCGTGCCGGTGGTGCACGAGATCCGCGGCGTCGGCTCCAACTTCCGTGACCATTACGCCAGCCGCTTCGTGATGCGCGCCAAGCCCGGCGTCGAGACGCTGAACGAATTGTCGCGCGGCCTGCGGCTCGGCGCGCAGATCGCGCGCTGGGCGCTCAAGCGCCCCTCCATCCTCGCTACCACGCCGTCGCATGTGCATGTCTTCTGGAAGAGCTTCGAAGGGCTCGACCAGCCCGACCTGCAATGCGTCTTCACGCCCGGCAGCTACGCCGAAGGCAAGGTCTACATCCTCGACAACTATCCGGGCGTGACGGCCGGCGCCTGGCAGCACCGCCCGGAATCGACCGGCTGGGTGCGCGCGCGAAGCGACGACGTCTTCGAGGATCCGGAGATCAATCCGAACTACCTCTCCGACCCGATGGACATCCGCGTGCATCTCGGCGGAATGCGCCTGCTGCGCCGGATGCTGGGGACGCCGGAGCTTGCACGATTCGTCGAATCCGAGACGCTGCCGGGGCGGCAGGTGCAGTCCGACGACGAGCTGCTGGACTTCGCCAAGCGCAACGGCAGCACGACCTATCATCTGATCGGCACGGCGCGGATGGGCCCCGCGACCGATCCGACGGCCGTGGTCTCCGACCGGCTGCTGGTCCACGGCATGGAGGGCCTGCGCATCGCCGACGCCTCCATCATGCCGTCCATGCCCTCGGCCAACACCTACGCGACCACGATGATGATCGCCGAGCGGGCGGCGGATTTCATCCGCGGCCGCGAGGCCGCGAGCGAGGCGGCCTGACATGGCCACCCGCAGCGTCACCGGCGTGCATCCCGCCTTGCGCGACGACATCGGCGACCTCGTCACGCATCGCCCGCTTCCCGGCCCGGGCCTCGAGCAGGTGGACCCCTTCCTGTTCCTGAACCACCACGGGCCGCAGACCTATCCGCCTGGCAACGGCGGCCTGCCCTTCGGCCCGCACCCGCACCGCGGCTTCGAGACTGTGACCTTCATCCTCGAAGGCGAACTCGCCCATCTCGACAGCGGCGGGCATGAGAGCGTGATCCGCGCCGGCGGCGTGCAATGGATGACGGCCGGGCGCGGCCTTGTGCATGCCGAGGTCTCGCCGGCCTCCTTCAAGCGCGACGGCGGGAAGCTCGAGATCCTTCAGCTCTGGGTGAACCTGCCGGGGCGGCTGAAGATGAGCACGCCCGCCTATCAGGGGCTGCAGGCGGAGCAGATCCCGAAGCTCGCCCTGGACGAGGGCCGGGTGACGGTCGAGCTGATTTCCGGCACGACGCTCGGCCGCACCGGTCCTGTGCAGTCGCTCACCGGCGTCTTCATGTCGGTGCTCCGCCTCGCCGCCGATGGCGGTGTGGCAGCGCCCGTGCCGCGTGGCGATGCGGTGTTCTTGTATGTCGTGCGCGGCGCCGTGCAGGTCTCCGGCACGCCTGTCCCGGCCTTCCACCTCGTCACGCTCGCCGACGACGGCGACGAGGTGGAGATCCAGGCCGATGAGGACAGCGTCGTATTGTTCGGTCACGCGCCGCCTTGCAACGAGCCCGTCGTCGCGCATGGTCCCTTCGTGATGAACACGGCGGAGGAGATCATGGACGCGATCCGCGACTACCGCGCGGGCCGCTTCGGCGCGGTGAAGCTCGGGTAGGGCCTACGTCTCGACCAGGTGGCAGGCGACGTTCCAGCCCGGCCGCACCTCGCGCAGCGCCGGCGCCTCGCTGCGGCACCGGGCCACGGCAAAGGGGCAGCGCGTGTGGAAGTGGCAACCCGGCGGCGGATCGAGCGGAGAGGGGACATCGCCCTCGATCACCAGCTTCTCCCGCCGCGCGCGTGGGTCCGGGATCGGCGCTGCCGATATCAGCGCCTTGGTGTAGGGATGCAGCGGTTCGGAGACGATGTCGTCCTTCGACCCGATCTCGACGATGCGGCCGAGATACATCACCGCGATGCGGTGGCCGATATGCTCGACCACGCCCAGGTCGTGCGAGACGAAGAGGTAGGAAAGCCCGAACTCCTCCTGCAGGTCCACGAGCAGGTTCAGCACCTGCGCCTGCACGGAGACGTCGAGCGCGCTGACCGGCTCGTCCGCCACGATCAGGTCGGGCCTCAAGGCCAATGCCCGCGCGATGCCGAGGCGCTGGCGCTGCCCGCCCGAGAACTCGAAGGGGAAGCGCCGCATCATCTCGGCGCGCAGACCGACCTTCTTCAGAACCGCGGCGACCGCCTCCTCCCGCTCCGCGCGGCCCATCGCCTCGTAGTTCTCAAGCGGCTCGGCCACGATGTCGCCGGCCCGCAGCTTGGGGTTCAGCGAGGCATAAGGGTCCTGGAACACCATCTGCACTCGCCGCCGATGCGCCACCATCGCGGCGTCGTCGAGCTTCGTGATGTCCGTGCCGCCGAGCCGGATGCTGCCGCCCGTCGGCTCCACCAGCCGCGTGATCAGCCGCGCGACGGTGGACTTGCCGCAGCCCGATTCGCCCACGAGGCAAAGCGTCTCGCCCGGCGCCACCGTGAAGCTGACGCCGTCCACCGCCTTCACATGCGCGACGGTCCGCCGCAGCAGGCCGCGCTGCACCGGGAAGTGCTTGACGAGGTCGGTCACCTCCAGGACCGGCGCGCTCACGGCATCTCTCCGGCGTGCCAGCAGGCGGCGAGGTGGCCGGGGCGATGCTCGGCCAGCGGCGGCGGCTCCGCCCGGCAGCGCGCGGAGGCGATCGGGCAGCGTGGCGCGAAGGCGCAGCCGACGATCGGCTTCCGCAGGTCCGGCACGATGCCCGGGATCTCCGCCAGCCGCTTGCGGCGGCCGAGCCCGATCCGCGGGATGGAGGCCATCAGGCCGCGCGTGTAGGGATGCAGCGGCGCATCAAACAGTTCCAGCACCTCCGCCTGCTCCACCACGCGCCCGGCATACATCACGATCACCCGCTGGCAGGTCTCCGCGATCACGCCGAGGTCGTGGGTGATGAGCATCACAGCCGAGCCGGTCGCC
Organism: Falsiroseomonas oryziterrae; assembly: GCF_021864505.1. Lineage (GTDB taxonomy): Bacteria > Pseudomonadota > Alphaproteobacteria > Acetobacterales > Acetobacteraceae > Falsiroseomonas > Falsiroseomonas oryziterrae. The sequence goes on along the minus strand of NZ_JAKJIB010000111.1, from coordinate 6,911 downwards.
TGCTTCAACTCCAGCATCAGCTTCAGGATCTGCGCCTGGACCGTGACGTCGAGCGCCGTGGTCGGCTCGTCCGCGATCAGCAGCCGGGGCGAGCAGGACAGCGCCATCGCGATCATGACGCGCTGCCGCATCCCGCCGGAGAACTGGTGCGGATAGTCGCCGACCCGCTTCTCCGCATCCGGAATGCGCACCAGGCGCAGCATCTCCGCGGCACGCCTGAGGGCATCCGATCTCGATGCGCCCTGGTGGATCATCACCGCTTCCGCGATCTGGTCGCCGATGGTCAGCACCGGATTGAGGCTGGTCATCGGTTCCTGGAAGATCATCGCGACCCGGTTGCCGCGGATGTCGCGCATCCGGCCCTCGGGCAGCGACAGCAACTCCTGGCCCTCGAACCGCACCGACCCTCCGACGATCCGCCCCAGCCGTGCGGGCAGCAGCCGCAGGATCGAGAGTGCCGTCACCGACTTGCCACAGCCCGACTCGCCGACGATGCCGAGCGTCTCGCCGGGCGCGACCGTGAAGCTCACGCCGTCCACGGCGCGGGTGACGCCGTCGCGGGTGAAGAAATGCGTCCGCAGGTCCTCCACCTCGAGGATCGGCTTCACCGCCGTCGCAACCTGCATCTCTGGCTCGACGAGGTTCACATCCGCCTCGCCAGCCGCGGGTCGAGCCGGTCGCGCAGCCCGTCGCCCAGCAGATTGACCGCCAGCACGACCAGTGCGAGCGCCGCGCCGGGGAAGAAGATCAGCCAGGGCGCGCGGGCGAAGAACAGCCGCGACTGCGCGATCATGTTCCCCCAGGTCGCGATCTCCGGCGGGACGCCGGCGCCGAGGAATGACAGCCCGGCCTCGATCAGGATGGCACTGGCGCAGATGTAGGTTGCCTGGACGATCAGCGGCGCCACCGTCATCGGCAGCACATGGCGGATGATGATCTTGCGTGAGCGCGAGCCGACCGAGATCGCCGCGTCCACGAAGGGGCGTTCCCGCACCGCCAGCACGACGGCGCGGACCAGCCGCACGACGCGCGGCACCTCGGGGATGGTGATGGCGATGATCAGCAGCAGCAGCCCGCCGCGGGTCAGTGCGACGAGCGCGATCGCCAGTAGGATGGACGGGATCGACATCAGGCCGTCCATCAGCCGCATCACCACGGCATCCACGCGCCGGTAGTAGCCGGCGACCAGCCCGATCGCGAGGCCGATGACGGTGGCGAGGATCGCCACGCTCAGGCCGACCATCAGCGACACCCGCGCCCCGTGCAGCGTGCGCGCGAAGATGTCGCGGCCGAGGTTGTCGGTGCCGAAGCGGTCGCGCTTCTCCGGATCGAAGAAGTTCGAGAAATCGGGCGGCTTCAGCCGGTCGGCCGGCGAGGCCTGCATCGGCGGATTGGTGATCAGCGGCGCGAGCAGGGCAAGCGTCACCATGAAGGCCAGCAGCACCGCGCCGATCACGATGGTGGGGTTGCGTCGTGCGAAGGTCCCGAAGGCCTTCAGCCGCCCCGGCCTCGCCTCCTCGGCCGCGATCGCCGCCTCGCTCATCTCAGTAGCGGATCCGCGGGTCGAAGAAGGTGTAGGAGATATCCACCAGCAGGTTCACCAGCACGTAGACCGCCGAGAAGATCAGGATGCAGCCCTGGATGATCGGATAGTCGCGCCGCTGGATCGCATCCACGACGAGGCGGCCGACGCCGGGGATGTTGAACACCGTCTCGGTGATGACGACGCCGCCGATCAGCAGCGCGACCCCGATGCCGACCACGGTCACGATCGGCACCGCGGCGTTCTTCAGCGCATGCCGCGTCAGCATCGGCCGCGTCGCGACTCCCTTGGCCTGTGCCGTGCGGACATAGTCCTCCGCCAGCACCTCCAGCATGGAGGCCCGCGTGATCCGCGCGATCAGCGCGACATAGGCGAGGCCGAGCGCGATGGAGGGCAGCACCAGCCGCTCGAGCCACGGCCCCACGCCCTCGGCCAGCGGCGTGTAGCCCTGCACCGGCACCCAGCGCAGGTTGATCGCGAAGACGAAGATCAGGACGTAGCCGACCACGAAGACCGGCACCGAGAAGCCGAGCACGGCGAAGCCCATGATCAGCCGGTCCACCAGCGTGCCCGCCTGCCAGGCGGCCAGCACGCCGAGCGAGACCGCGATGATGACCGCGAAGGTGATGGTGGTCAGTGCAAGCGAGATCGTCGGCTCGGCGCGCTCCAGCACCAGGTCCAGCACCGGCTTGCCCCAGAAGAGCGACTCGCCGAGGTCGCCCTGCATCAGCCGCCAGAGCCACATGCCGAACTGTCGCCAGAGCGGCTCGTCCAGCCCGAGCTGTGCGCGGATCTGCGCCACCTGGTCCGAGGTGGCGTTGTCCCCTGCCAGCACCGCCGCCGGATCGCCCGGCGTCAGGTGCAGCAGCAGGAAGACGCAGACCGCGACCACCAGCATCACCGGGATGGTCGCGATCAGCCGCCGCGCGATGTAGGCGCCCAAAGTGGTGTCAGACCCGCTCGACGTTCCAGAACGGGATCACCTCGGGCACCGGCAGCCAGTTGCGCGTGCCGCGATAGGCGACCGGCTGTGTCCACTGGCCGAAATACAGGTGCGGCACGAAGTTCCAGGCATTCTCCTGCATCTGCCGCGCCACCGCGAGCCGGGCTTCCGGCGTCGGCGCCGCGGCCCACTGGTTGCGCAGCTCCTCGTGCCGCGCATCTTCGGGCCAGCCGAACCAGCCGCGCGTGCCGGTCGCGGCGTGGCCTGCGAGCGCGATCGGGTTGCCCACGGCCGGGCCGCCGGCGGCGGTGATGAAGATGTTCCACCCGCCCTGCTCGGGTGGCGCCTGCACCGCGCGGCGCTGCACCACGCCGGACCAGTCCATCGGCGCGACCTGGATGTTCATGCCGATCGCGCGCAGCTCCTGCGCCAGCAGCTGCGCGGCGTTCGTCATGTAGAGGATGTTGGTCGCCTGCAGCAGCACGACAGGACGGCCGTCATAGCCCCCTTCCTGCAGCAGTTGCCGCGCGCGCTGCACGTTCGGGCCGCGCGTGAACCACTCCGTGTTGGCGTCGTTCTCCATCGGCGTGCCGCAGGTGAAGAGGCTGCCGCAGGTCCGGTAGAAGCGGCGGTCCACGAAGGTGGCCCGCATGTGGTTCTCCTGGTTCACCGCCCAGAGCACCGCCTGCCGGACCTTCGGGTTGTTGAAGGGCGGATGGAGGAAGTTCAGGCGGATCCAGCCGACCTGCCCCAGGCGGTTCAGGATCTCGATGCGGATGTTGCGGTCGCCTTCGAGGCTCGGCAGCACGTCGATCGGCGGCGTCTCGACAAACTCGACCTCGCCTGCCTGCAGGGCCGCCACGCCGGTCTGCACATCCGGCATGTTGACGAACATGGCGCGGTCGATGAGCACGCGCTTCCCGCCGGCGATGCCGGAGGCCGGCTCGCTGCGCGGTACGTAGTTCGGGTTGCGGTCGTAGACGTAGCGGCTGCCCATCCGCGTCTCGGTCTGGTTCAGCGTGAAGGGGCCGGATCCCACCACCTCGCTGATGCGCTGCATCGGGTCGGTCTCGGCTTCACGACGGCGCATCATGAAGCAGATCGGCGTGGACGTCTTGGACAGCGCCTCCAGCACCAGGCCATAGGGTTCGGACAGCGTCATCACGACCGTCTTGTCGTCGCGCGCCGACAGGTCGCGCACGCGCTGGAACATGTGCTGCCCTGCGCCGTCGCGCGCGGCCCAGCGACGAATGGAGGCGACGCAATCCGCCGCCGTCACCGGCGTGCCGTCATGCCAGCGCAGCCCGTCGCGCAGTTCGAAGGTCCAGGTGAGGCGATCGTCCGACACGTTGTGCCGGTTCACCATCTGCGGCTGCGGCACGCCGTTGGCATCTGTGCCGAACAGCGTGTCGTAGACCATCGCGCCGTGGTAGGCGGCCATGTTGGCCGTGGTCCAGATCGGGTCGAAGGTCGGCACGTCGCCGTGCATGACCGCCCGCACGACGCGCGGCTGCCCCGGACGGGCCTGCGCATTCGCCAGCCGCGGCGCGGCCAGCAGCGCCGCACCCCCTGCCAATACCTCGCGTCGCGTCGTCATTCTTGTGCCTCCTCTCCCGTCGCCTTGCGTCAATAGATCAATGCAGGCTCCGCCACCGCGTCGAGCGGCCAGATCGGCCGCTGGATCTTCGTGTAGGGGATCTTCCGGTAGTCACGGCTCAGCGGTCCATCGGAATCGACGTAGATCACCCGGTCCGCGATCGGCCCGAAGGCTGCCATGAAGTGGTTGGTGGACTTCACCGCGACGATCTTGCGCTGCGTCGGCTCGATCCCGAGGTTGCGGAACAGCTCGAGCCCGAGCGCCTGGGTGCGATTGCTGATCAGCACCACCTCCACCCCGCCGACCTTCACCGCGGCGCAGTCGCCGACCGGCACCTGCGTCGGCCCGAAGCTCTGCCAGCAATCGCGCTTCAGCGCCGTGACGGTCACCATCGCATCCACCGGTGGGCCGGAAGCGGGGCCGGTCTTGCCGCCGAAGCGCAGCGGGAAGACCGCGCCTTCGCCGGCGTCGAAGCAGAGCCGCACGGCGATCGGATCCCAGATCGGCCCGATGCAGGCACTGTCGGCGTTCATCGCCATCAGGGTGCGCAGCATGGTTGTGTTGTCGGAGGGCGCACCGCCGCCGGCATTGTCCGCCGGGTCCGCGACCACGACCGGCGCGCCGTTATGCGCCCGCGCCGCCGCGAAGCCCTCCGCGACCTCCATGTAGTCCGGCGCCGTGCGGCCGCGCATCGAGACGAACTCCTGTCCGATCCGCGTCGCCATCGCGTCGGCCTTCGCCTTGTCGCCGTCAGCAATGACCAGGATGCGCCCCGACAGCTCCGCGACATCTGCATAGGGGAAGCAGTGGCCGATCGAGATGGAGAGGATGCCGTCCTTGCCCTCCAGCCCCTTCACCTTGTCCACGAAGGCCCGCATCAGCGGCAAGGTGGTCGGGTAGCTGCCGATCTGCCGGCAATCGTACATCGACATCACCGGCTTCACCTGCTTGCGGATGGTGCGCAGCACGAGGTCCAGTACCTCCTCGGCGCGTTCCACCACGTCGGTGTGCGGGAATTCCTTGTAGAGGATGACCACGTCCGACAGCCGCACGCGCTTCAGCGTCAGGTGGCAGTGCGGGTCGAGCTCGACGCCGATGACGCAGTCCGGCCCGACGATCTCCCGCACCTTCTCGATGATGTCGCCCTCGACGTCGTCATAGCCATGCGCGACCATCGCGCCGTGCAGGCCGAGCAGCACGCCGTCCAGCGGCATCGCCGCGCGGCACTCGGCCAGCACCTTGTCGCGCATCCACTCGTAGTCCGCGCGGTTCGTCGTGCCGGCCGGGCTTGCCGCGAAGCAGGATCCCTCGATCAGCGTGAACCCTTCCGCCGCGGCCCGGCGCCGGGCGACCCAGAGCGGCGCGGTGCACATCAGCGGCGTCGCGTCCGGGTGCTCGCCCGGCGCGAGGAACACGCCGTCGCGATAAGCCGCGAGGCTCGTCGGCAGCGGCGAGAAGGTGTTGGTCTCGGTCGCGATGGTCGCGGCGAACAGGCGCATGCGTCCTCCCCGGACGGGTCCCCGCAGGAAGCTGACCATGCAGCGGGCCGGCAGCGCAATGGGGGATCTCGACGTCCCCGCCGGAGCCGCGCAAGCTTGCCCGCCGGGGAGGGACTGCCATGACGGACCGGCCGACTCATATCTGGACGCCGATCGACTATGCGCGCGACGGCAAGCAGGTGGACTGGCTGCACCTGCCGCATTCCGTCACGCGATCGGCCTACGGCACCATCGCCATCCCCGCCGCCGTCGTGAAGAACGGCGAGGGGCCGACGGCGCTCTTCACGGCCGGAAACCACGGCGACGAGTACGAAGGCCAGGTCGCGCTGTGCAACCTGATCCGGGAGCTGAAGCCCGAACGCATCCGTGGCCGCGTCATCATGATCCCCGCGCTGAACCTGCCCGCGGCCATGGCGGGCACGCGCACCTCGCCGCTCGACGAGGGCAACCTGAACCGATCCTTTCCCGGCAATCCGGACGCGACGCCGACGCCCGCCATCGCGCATTACGTGGACAGCGTGCTCTTCCCGATAGCCGACCTGTTCCACGACCTGCATTCGGGCGGCGGCTCACTCGCCTATGTTCAGTTCGCCTCGACGCATGCCGGCAACAACCCCGAGGTCCACGCGCGCGGGCTCGCCGCGCTGCGCGCCTTCGCCGCCCCCGTCTCCCTGGTCTGGCGCGCGGGGTCGGATGCGCGCTACTCGCCGCACGCGGCGATGAAGCGCGGCGTGCCCGCGCTCGGCGGGGAGTTCGGCGGCGGCGGATCGCTGTCGCGCCGCGGCCTCGCCATCGTGGAGGAGGGTCTCGAGCGCCTGTTGCGCCACATGGGCATCGTCGAGGGCGTGGTCGAACCGCGCCCAACACGCATGATGGAGGTACCCACGCGCGCGCATTTCGTGCACGCCCCGACGGCCGGCGTCTTCGAGCCTGCGGTGGAGCTTGGCGACAGCGTGAAGGCGGGCGACCTCTGCGGCCGAGTCCACTTCGTGGACGATCCCGCGCGCACGCCCGTCGATTGCCGCTTCGCCGCCGACGGCGTGGTGGTCTGCCAGCGGCATCCCGCCCGCGTGGAGCGCGGAGACTGCGTCGCGCACACCGCGGTGGATGTCGCTTGACGACTCATTGCCTCCTCGGACGCAGCCGCGCGCGGAGTTCACAGCAGCGTCATCGGCACGCTAGGGGAGACGCATGACGACCCGCTCCGCGCCACGCGGCCTCGTGCTGCCGCTCCTCCTCGCCCTCGCCGCGCCACTGGCCGGCTGCGCTCTGCTGCAGCCCGGCGCCGCCGTGCCCAGCGCGCCGACCGAGCCGGCGCCCTCCGCGGCC
>NZ_JAKJIB010000110.1 GCF_021864505.1 Falsiroseomonas oryziterrae | reverse complement strand
CGCCGGAACCGCCGCTGATCGAGGCGCGCGACCTCTCCGTCGTCTTCCCGGGTCGGGGCGGCTGGCTGCGCCGCGGCCGGCCGGTGGAGGCGGTGCGCGGCGTCTCGCTCGCGATCCGCCCGGGCGAGGTCGTCGCGCTGGTCGGCGGCTCCGGTTCCGGCAAGACGACGCTCGGACGCGCGCTGCTGCGCCTCGCGCCGATCAACGGCGGCGAACTGCTGTTCCGCGGCCAGGCCATGACGCAGGCCGGCGGGGCGGCGCTGCTGCCCCTGCGGCTTGCCTGCCAGATCGTCTTCCAGGATCCCTATTCCTCGCTCGATCCGCGCATGCGGGTGCGCGAGATCGTGGCGGAGCCGCTGCGCCTTCCCGCCGGCCTGCCGTATCGCGAACGCCTGGCGCGCGCCGAGGCGATGCTGAAGGAGGTCGGGCTCGGCGGCTTCGGCGATCGCTTCCCGCATGCGCTGTCCGGCGGCCAGCGCCAGCGCGTGGCGATCGCGCGCGCATTGGTCCGCGACCCCGAGTTCGTGGTGGCGGACGAGGCCGTCAGCGCGCTGGACGCGACGGTGCGGAAGCAGGTGCTCGCGCTGCTGGCCGAACTGCAGAGTCGGCGCCGCTTCGCATGCCTCTTCGTGACCCACGACCTTGGGGTCGTCGAGGAGATCGCGGACCGGATCGTGGTCATGCAGCAGGGCTGCATCGTGGAGGAAGGCGAGCGCGACGCCGTCCTGGACCGGCCCCGCAACGACTACACCCGAGCGCTGCTTGCCGCCGCGCCGAAGCCGCCGCATCCCGCGCCGGTCAGCGACGGGCTCCCGCCGCTGCCCGCCGACTGAAGGTGTGCGGCAGCGACGCCGGCCCGGCAGCTGACCGGGCGCTGCTCTAGGTTCAAGATTCCTAGAGCAAGAAATCCAATCTGACTGATTCAGTCAGATTGGATATTGCTCTAGAGGATCCGCCCGAGGAACTCCCGCGTGCGCGGGTCGCGGGGTGCGGAGAAGAGCTCGGCAGGCGGCGCGTGCTCGACGATCACGCCGCGGTCGGTGAAGTAGACGTGGTCCGCGACCTCGCGCGCGAAGCCCATCTCGTGCGTCACCAGGAGGCAGGTCATCCCCTCCTCGGCGAGCTCGCGGATGGTGACGAGCACCTCCTTCACCGTCTCGGGATCCAGCGCCGCCGTCACCTCGTCGAACAGCATGACCTCCGGCTGCATGCAGAGGCTGCGGGCGATCGCCACGCGCTGCTGCTGCCCGCCGGAGAGCTCGCCCGGATAGGCGCCCTCCTTGCCCTCAAGCCGCACCTTGCGGAGCAGCTCCCGCGCGCGCTGCTCCACCTCGCGCCGGTCCTGCCGCAGCACGTGGACCGGCGCCATCATCACGTTCTGCAGCGCCGTCCGGTGCGGGAAGAGGTTGTACTGCTGGAAGACCATGCCCACGCGCCGCCGCAGCACGATCTTGTCGAGCTTCGGGTCGGTCACCTCGATGCCGCTGACGGTGATGGTCCCTGCATCCAGCGGGACCAGCGCGTTGATGCAGCGCAGCAGCGTGGACTTGCCTGAGCCCGAGGGGCCGATGATGCAGATCGCCTCGCCCTTCGCGACCTCGAGGGAGACGCCCTTCAGCACCTCGACATCGCCGAAGCGCTTGTGGGCGTCGCGGATGGAGACGAGAGGCGCCTCGCCGCGTGCCGGGTCGCGCATGGCCGTCAGATCCTCACCTGCGCGCGCCGCTCGAGCCAGCGCGTCGCGCGCGCGATCGGGTAGCAATAGACGAAGAACGCGAGCAGCAGCAGCCCGTAGACCGGGATCAGCAGGTCGCCGCGGCGCTCCGCGTTCAGCGCTCCGCGCGCGAGCGTCATCGCCTCCTCGACGCCGACGATGGAAGCGAGCGGCGTGGACATGATCAGGATCGCGTAGAGGTTCATCCAGGGCGGCAGCATCCGCTTCAGGCATTGCGGCAGGATCACCATGCGGAGCGTCTGGCCGCGGCTGAAGGCGAGGCTCTCGGCCGCTTCCCACTGGCCCTTCGCCAGGGATTGCACGGCGCCACGCACGATCTCGCTGACATTGGCCATCACCGGCAGGGTGAGCCCGAGGGTCGCGCGCAGCCAGTTCGGGATCTCGATCACCTCGCCCGCGATCGTCACGCGGTAGGGCAGCATGAAGATGCAGTAGAACAACAGCACCAGCCAGGGCGCGTTGCGGAAGAACTGCGTCAGGAACCAGGATCCCGCCCGCACCGGCGCCAGCAGGGAGATCTGCGCCAGGCCGAGCAGGACGCCGAGCAGCGTGCCGCAGGTCATGGCGACCACGCTGATCGCGATGTTGAGCAGGAACCCCTGTCCCACCAGCGGCGTCCATTTCCAGATCGTCGCCAGCACGCTCTCCTGCCCGGGCGCGGACTGCGCCTGCGCCGCCGCGGCGGAGAGAAGAACCGTCACGAGGATCGCCGCTCCCCAGCGCGCATCGAGCGTCACGCGCGGCAGCGCCAGCCGGCGCTCCTCGGCGGCACGGCGCGCCAGGCGGTCGGCGGCCGGCAGCAGCACCGGGAGGTCGGTGCCGGACGGGAGCGGGCGCGGCCTCATGCGCCGTAGCCTGGCATGCGCATGGCCCTCTCCCAGCAATGCATGAGCCAGACCAGCAGGCTCACCAGCGCGATGTAGAGCAGCAGCAGCACGTTCATCATCTCGGTGACGTTCAGCGCGTCGGACCAGATCTGGTTGGCGACGTAGAGCATCTCCGGCACGCCGATCGCATAGGCCAGCGTCGTCGTCTTCACCAGGTTGACCAGGTTGTTGTTCAGCGCCGGCAGGCAGACGCGGAAGGCCAGCGGCAGCACGACGTGGCGATAGGCGCCGAGGCGCGAGTAGCCCAGCGCTTCCGTCGCCTCGATGGTGGAGCGCGGCACCGCCTCGATCCCGCTGCGGAAGATCTCCACGTTGAAGGCGCCCGCGAAGAGAGAGAGCGCGACGAGCGCCCATGCGAAGTTGGAGACCAGCGGGACTTCCATCCCGATGTCGTCCGGCACGGTGGGCGTGATGGCGCCGAGGGCGAAGAAGAAGAAGTACATCTGCACGAGCGGCGGCGTGTTGCGGAAGAAGGCGACGTAGCCGTTGACCAGCCAGGCCAGCGGCCGGATGCGCGAGCCCTGCGCGAAGGCGCCGACGATCCCGATGGCGACCGAGAGCAGGACCGACAGCGCCGCGAGCTCGCAGGTCAGCAGGAAGGCGCGCCAGAAGCGCGCCGCGTCGAAGGGATCGTAGAAGATCGTGAAGTTGAGGCCCGTCGTGGCGCGGAGGTCGCGGAAGAACTCGGCGATCAGCTCCATGCGCGCATCCCCCGCAGCGGGGCGGCTCCGGGCGACGCCGCCCGCTGCGGTGCGGTCACTGGCGGATGTGGTCGCGCATCGCCTCGTGCATCCGGCGGAGGAAGGGGCTTTCGGCGATGCCCGCCTCCCTCTCCCAGGTCAGCAGCTGGCCGCTGCGGTGCCAGCTGCTCACCATGCCCGACATGAAGCGGCCCCAGGGCCCGTTCAGGTCGGCCAGGCGCACCGCGAGCCCCCAGGGCGTGTCGCTCTGGCTCGGGAGCGGCTGGTGCCAGTCGCGCCACCGGCCGGAGGGATCGGCCAGCATCACCGCGATCAGGTTGTCGTCGTAGATCCAGCCCAGGCAGCGCCGCTGCGTCAGCGCCGTCTCGACCTCCGCGATGCCGGTGAAGGCCACGATCTCGACGCCGAAGCGCTCGGTCGCCGGGCGGTTGTACCAGGCCCCCTGGATGGCGCAGAGCTGCCGACCGCGCAGCTGCTCCCATTCGCGCACGTTGACGTTGCGCGGCATGATCACGTTGAAGCCCGAGGAATAGTAGTTCGGGTGCACGATACCGACGATGCCGCGCCGCTCCGCCGTGTCGGACATCGTCGCGATCATCAGGTCGATCTGGCCCTGGGCGAGGAACTGCATGCGGTTCGCCGCCACCACGGGCACGAATTCGGGCTGCACGCCGAGCGAGCGCGCGACGTCGCGCGCCATCTCGATCTCCATGCCCTCGAACTGCCCCTGCGGATTGCGGAAGCCCCAGGGCCGGTAGTCGGCGCGCACGCCGACGCGCAGCCGGCCCTCGCGCAGGATGCGCTGCAGCGTGTCGGAGGCCTGGGCCTGCGCGCCTGCCGGCGCCGCGGGCGCCTGCTGGGCGCCGGCCGGCGCGACGAGTCCGAAGCCCAATGCCACGGCCACCAGGGCGCGCCTGGTCATGCGTGCGAGGCTCATCCCGAACACCTCCTCTTCCTCGGCCGCGCCAGGCGGCGCGCCCGCCTCCTGTCGGAGGCGCTCCCTGCGGCGGAATACTCGCCGGCGGCGTTCCGGCACCGTTGCCCGGGAGCGAACATTTCTTGCCCGGCAGCGACAGCGCTCACGCCGCGACGCGGCCGCGCTCCGAACTCGGCGGCTGGCCGAAGCGCGCGCGGTAGGCGCGCGAGAAATGCGCCGCCGAGGCGAAGCCGGAGGCCATCGCCACCTGCAGCACCGGGAGCGTGGTCTGGCGCAGCAACGCACGCGCGCGGTCCAGCCGCAGCGCGAGGTAATGCGACCCGATCGTGCGCCCGAGATGCGCACGGAACAGCCGCTCGAGCTGCCGGACCGAGACGCCGCCTTCCGCCGCGAGCGCCTCGCGAGCCAGCGGTTCCTCGAGCGTCGCCTCCATCCGCGCCAGCACCGCCAGCAGCGTCGGATGGCCGACGGCGTAGCGCTCTCGCAGGCTCATGCGCTGGCTCTCGCCGCTGTCCCGGACACGCGTGTGCAGGAACCATTCGGAGACGGCGCTGGCCAGCGGGCGGCCATACTCCGCGGCGATGAGGGCCAGCATCATGTCGAGCGCCGCCGTGCCGCCCGAGCTCGTACAGCGATGGCGGTCGATCTCGTAGATGTTGCGGGTCAGCGCGAGGTCGGGGAAGTGCTCGGCCATGGCCGGGATGTACTCCCAGTGCGCGGTGCAGCGGTGGCCGGCCAGCAGCCCGGCCCGCGCCAGCACGAAGGGCCCGCCCGACACGCCGCCGATCCTGACGCCGCGCGCCGCCTGCGCGCGCAGCCAGGACAGCAGCGCCGGGTCGTCGAAGACCGCCGGGTTGCCCCCGGCGCAGACGAAGAGGTCGTCCACCTCCATCGGCCGCTCCAGCCCCTGGTCCGGTAGGATCGCGACGCGATTGGAGGCGAGCACGGGCTGGCCGTCCGGCGAGGCATGGCGCCACCGGTAGAGCTCCTGCCCGGCCAGCTCGTTCGCGGCGCGGTAGGGCTCCATCGCGCAGCCATAGGCCATCAGCGCGAAGCCGGGCAGCAGAAGGAAGCCGATCCGTCGCGGCCCCGCCCGGCCGCGGTCGCGCAGCACCAGCGCGGCCCTGCCCTGCTCGGCCCGGGGGTCGGGCGGGCCGGAGCGGTGGTCGCGGGTCGGCAAGTTTGCGTCGCTCGCGGTCATGGCGCCGAATCTGGTCCTGCGAGGATCGGCGCCTGTCAACAAGCCCCGTCCGAGCCGCCATGCACTACTCGGTCTTCAGCCTGCTTCGGAACGCCCTGAGCGGGAACCGGTCCTGGACGCCCGCCTGGCGCGACCCGGAGCCGAAGCCGGCCTACGACACGGTCATCGTGGGCGGCGGCGGCCACGGCCTCGCCACCGCCTACTACCTGGCGAAGGAGCACGGGATCACCGACGTCGCGGTGGTCGAGAAGGGCTACATCGGCAGCGGCAATGTCGGGCGGAACACCACAATCATCCGCTCCAACTACCTGCTCCCGGCGAACACGCCCTTCTACGAGAAGTCGCTGCAGCTGTGGGAAGGGCTGGAGCAGGACATCAACTACAACGCCATGGTGTCGCAGCGGGGCGTGCTGAACCTCTGCCATTCGGATGCGCAGCGCGACGCCTATGCGCGGCGCGGCAACGCCATGCAGCTCGCGGGCGTGGACGCCGAGCTGCTGGACGCGGCGCAGGTGCGGGCCATGGTCCCCGGCCTCGACATGGACAATGCCCGCTTCCCGGTGAAGGGGGGCCTGCTGCAGCGGCGGGGTGGCACCGTGCGGCACGATGCCGTCGCCTGGGGCTATGCGCGCGCCGCCGATCGCCGGGGCGTGGACATCCTGCAGAACACCGAGGTCACGGGCATCTTGGTGGAGGGCGGCCGCGTCACGGGGGTGGAGACGACGCGCGGCACGATCCGCGCGAAGCGCGTCGGCCTAGCGGCGGCTGGCAATTCCTCGCGCGTCGCGGCGATGGCGGGTCTGCGCCTGCCGATCGAGAGCCACGTGCTGCAGGCCTTCGTGAGCGAGGCGGTGAAGCCGCTGATCCACACCGTCGTCACCTTCGGCGCCGGCCATTTCTACGTCAGCCAGTCGGACAAGGGCGGGCTCGTCTTCGGCGGCGACATCGACGGCTACAACAGCTACGCCCAGCGCGGCAGCCTGCCGGTGGTGGAGGACGTGATGGAAAGCGCCGTCGCGCTGTTCCCCGCCTTCTCGCGCCTGCGCTACCTGCGGCAATGGGGTGGCATCATGGACATGTCCATGGACGGCTCGCCGATCATCGACCGCACGCCGGTGGACGGGCTCTTCCTCAATTGCGGCTGGTGCTACGGCGGCTTCAAGGCGACGCCGGCCAGCGGCTGGTGCTTCGCCCACACCATCGCAACGGGCGCACCGCATGCGCTCAATGCCGGCTTCCGCCTGGATCGCTTCGCCACCGGGCGCGTCGTGGACGAGAAGGGCGCGGGCGCCCAGCCGAACCTGCACTGAAGGGCCGACCGCCATGCGCATCCCCTGTCCCTTCTGCGGCGACCGCGGCAACGAGGAGTTCACGGTGCTCGGCGCCGCCGGCCTCGCGCGCCCCGCTCCGGAGGCCGACGACGCCGCCTGGCACGACTACGTCCACCTGCGCGACAACCCCGCCGGCGCGCATCGCGAGCTCTGGCACCACGTCTTCGGCTGCCGCGCCTGGCTGGTCGTGGAGCGCGACACGCGCACGCACGCCGTGCTGTCGGTGACCCCCGCAAAGGAGCGCGCCGCATGAACGCGCCGCTCGATCCCCGCACCCCCGCAGACCTCGCCCTGTCTCGCCCCGCCCCGGCGCAGCCCTGCCGCCTACCGGCGGGCGGGCTGGTGGACCGGGGCAGGGGGCTGTCCTTCACCTTCGACGGGCGGCGCCTCTCGGGCCTCGCGGGCGACACGCTGGCCTCCGCGCTGCTCGCCAACGGCATCCACCTCGTCGGACGCTCCTTCAAGTATCACCGCCCGCGCGGCATCCTCTCCGCCGGCACCGAGGAGCCGAACGCGCTGGTCGAGCTGCGCTCCGGGGCGCGGCGCGAGCCGAACACGCGCGCGACCATGGCGGAACTCTTCGAGGGTCTCGAGGCGCGGAGCCAGAACCGGTGGCCCTCGCTCGGCCTCGACCTCGGCGCGGTGAACGGGGTCTTCGCGCCGATCCTCGCGGCCGGCTTCTACTACAAGACCTTCATGTGGCCGCCCTCCTTCTGGGAGAAGCTGTACGAGCCGCTGATCCGCCGCGCCGCCGGCCTGGGCCGCGCGCCGGAGGGAGCGGATCCGGACCACTACGAGCGGATGCACGCCTTCTGCGACGTGCTGGTGGTGGGCGGCGGCCCGGCCGGCCTGATGGCCGCCCTCGCTGCCGGCCGGGCCGGCGCCCGCGTGATCCTGGCGGAGGAGGATCGCGAACTCGGCGGACGCCTGCTGGCGGAGGCCGAGGAGGTGGATGGCATGCCGGGCCCCGCCTGGGTGCAGTCCGTCGAAGCCGAGCTCGCCGCCATGCCGCGGGTGCGGCTCCTCCGCCGAACCAGCGCCTTCGCGGTGCTCGACCACGGCGTGGTCGGGGCGGTGGAGCGCGTCGCCGACCACCTGCCCGTCCCGCCCGCGCACCTGCCGCGGCAGCGCTACTGGAAGATCGTCGCGCGGCGCATCGTTCTCGCGGCCGGCGCCATCGAGCGGCCGGTGGTCTTCGGCGGCAACGACCGGCCGGGCGTGATGCTGGGCGGCGCCGTGCGCGCCTACCTGAACCGCTACGCCGTGCGGCCGGGGCAGTCCGCCGTGGTCTTCACCGCCGGCGACGATGGCTGGCGCACCGTCGCTGACCTCGCGCGCGCCGGCGCCTCCGTCGAGGCGGTGGTGGACGCACGCTCCGAGATACCGGCGCAGCAGGCCCGCCTCGCAGCGCGGCTCGGGGCGCGGCTGGTCGCGGGTGGGCGCATCACCGGCACGGCGGGCTGGCACCGGATCGCGGCGGTGGAGATCGGCGACGACCGCGGCTGCACGGAAGGCCGGGGGGCCGACCTGCTTGCCATGGGCGGCGGCTGGACCCCCGCCATCCACCTGTCCTGTCATCGCGGCGGGAAGCCGCGTTGGGACGACGCGCTCGCGGCCTTCCTGCCCGGCACGACGCCGCCCGGCATGTCGGTGGCCGGCGCCGCCGCGGGACGCTTCACCACCGCGGCGGTGCTCGCCGACGGCGCGCGGGAAGGTGCGGCAGCCGCGCGCGACTGCGGCTTCGCCGCGACGGAGCCGCAGGTTCCGCGGGCCGAGGACACGCCGGATGCGCGCGTGGCGCTGTTCCACGTGCCTGCCTCGCGCGGGAAGGCCTTCGTGGACTTCCAGCACGACGTCACGGCGAAGGACGTCGCGCTGGCGCATCGCGAGGGCTTCCGCAGCGTGGAGCATGTGAAGCGCTACACCACGCTCGGCATGGCGACCGACCAGGGCAAGACGGCGAACGTCACCGGCCTCGCCATCCTCGCGGAGATCGCCGGGCGCAGCATCCCGGGCACCGGCACCACGGTCTTCCGCCCACCCTGGACGCCGGTCGCGATCGGCACGATCGCGGGGCACCACCGCGGCAAGGCGTTCCGGCCGACGCGGCGCACGCCGACCCACGCCTGGGCGGCGGCGAACGGCGCCACCTTCGTGGAGGTCGGCCCCTGGCTCCGCGCCCAATGGTACGCCCGCCCCGGCGAGACCGAGTGGCAGCAGAGCGTGGCGCGCGAGGTCGCGGCCGTGCGCAACGCGGCGGGCATCTGCGACGTCTCCACCCTCGGCAAGATCGAGGTGACCGGGCCCGGCGCCGCGGCGCTGCTCGACCTCGTCTACGCGAACACGATCTCCACGCTCGCCGTCGGACGCGTGCGCTACGGGGTGATGCTGCGCGAGGACGGCTTCGTCATGGACGACGGCACCGTCGCCCGCATCGCGGAGGACCGGTTCTTCGTCACCACGACGACGGCGAATGCCGGCAAGGTGCTGCAGCACATGGAGTTCTGCCACCAGGTGCTGCGGCCCGACCTCGACGTCTCCATGATCTCGGTGACGGATGCATGGGCGCAGGTCTCGATCGCCGGCCCCCGTGCGCGGGAGGTGGTGGCAGGCCTCGTGGATCCCGGCCCCGACCTCTCCAACGCCGCGCTGCCGCACATGGCCTGGCGCGCGGTCGGCGTGGACGGCGTGCCGGCGCGGCTCTACCGCCTCTCCTTCTCGGGCGAGCTGGCCTATGAGCTCGGCGTCCCGCCCGACCTCGGCGAAGCGGTCATGCGCCGCGCCGTGGAGCTCGGCGCGACGCCCTACGGCACCGAGGCGCTGGCGGTGCTGCGGATCGAGAAGGGGCACCCGGCCGGCGGCGAGCTGAACGGGCAGACGACGGCCCGCGACCTCGGCCTCGGCCGCATGGTGTCCACGAAGAAGGACTGCATCGGCCGCCGCCTCGCCGAGCGGCCGGCGCTGACGGATCCGGCACGGCCGGTCCTCGTCGGGCTGAAACCAGTGGATGCCCGCACGCCGCTCAGGGCCGGCGCGCACCTGTTCATGCCGGGGGCGGAGCCGGTGACGGCGAACGACCAGGGCTACGTCACCTCGGCGTGCGTCTCGCCGACGCTCGGCCACCCGATCGCATTGGGCCTGCTCTCGCGCGGGGCCGAGCGCGTCGGGGAGCGCGTGCGCGTGCTCGACCCCGTGCGCGGCGGCGACACCGAGGCGGAGGTCTGCGCTCCCTGCTTCGTAGATCCCGAAGGAGTGCGCACCCGTGGCTGACCTCGCTCTGCTTCGCCCGGGACGGCACGGTAGGGCCGACGGTGCGCCGGGCGTCGTTGTGACGCCCATCACCGACATTGCACTGGCCGCCATTTCCGTGCGCGCCGGAACGGAGCCAGTGCTCGCTGAGCGCATGATGGCCGCCATCGGTGTCGCCCCGCCCGCGCGCCCGGCCTGCGCGATGTCCGGCAGCGCGGGACTCGTCTGGTCCGGGCCGGGCCAGTGGCTCGCCCTCCGTCGCGGTCTGGCGGGCGCCGCGCGCCACTGCTTCGCTCAGGACCTCGCAGGCGTCCTGGGCAGCGCCGCCTCCGTCACCGAAATGACGGGCAGCCGCAGCATCCTGCGCCTCTCCGGCCCGTACGCGCGCGACGCGCTGGCGAAGATCGTGCCGGTCGATCTCGACGAGGCCGCCTTCCCGGCCGGCGCCGCGGCACTCACCAATGGTGGCTACATGCCGCTGCAGATCTGGCGTCTCCCGGCGGATGAGCCGGTCTTCGAGCTCGCCTGCTACCGGAGCTATGGCGACAGCCTGGCCGATGCGGTGCTGCAGGCGGCGCGCGAACATGGCTGCGAGGTGCTGAGCGCCGCGTGAGGCCACGGGCGACGACGCCCGCGGCGACGGTCAGAGCAGCGCCTCGAAGCGGCAGTTGACGCGGAGTTCGCCGACCGCAGCAGTGTTCGGCAGGCGGAGCAGGATCTCCACCAGCTCCGCCAGGTCCTCCGGCCGCGTCATGGCCTCGCGCGGGAAGGCGGCGCCCGCGGTCATGTCGGTCGCGACGAAGCCGGGGCAGAGCGCACTGGCGCGGATGCCGTGCTCCCAGCCGAGGCGGCGGACCTCCTGCGTCATGGCGACCAGGGCGAACTTGCTCATCGCGTAGCCGGTGTTGCCGTTGGCGACCCGCTTCCCGGACAGCGAGGCGACGTTGATGACCCGCCCCTGTCCGCTCGCGACAAGATGCGGCCAGGCCGCGCGGATCACGCGCTGCGGCCCCTTCACGTTGACGCGCCACATGCGGTCCGACGGCTCCTCGTCCTCCGCCAGCAGGGGCGCCGGCACCAGGATGCCGGCGGCATTCACGACGGCGTCGAGCCGCCCGAAGCGCGCGAGGGTGGCGGCGACCCAGGCCTCGGCGCTCCCGGCCGCCTCCGCGTCGTAGCGGCAGGGCAGCAGGCCGGGCGCCGCGGCGAGCGCCTTCGGCTCGCGCAGGCCGGCGCTGACCAGCCAGCCC
>NZ_JAKJIB010000011.1 GCF_021864505.1 Falsiroseomonas oryziterrae | reverse complement strand
CCGCGTCGTGATCGCCGGCGCCCGGCCGGCCCTGACAGACCCGGCTGCGGAGACCGCCGCCGCGCGCGCCTATCGCCTGATCCGCGCCGACATCCTCGGCAACGCCCTGGCGCCGGGACAGAAGCTGAAGCTCGAAGCCCTGCGCGACGCCTATGGCGTAGGGATCGGCACGCTGCGCGAGACGCTCAACCGCCTCGTCGCGGAGAGGCTGGTGCTGGCCGAAGGGCAGCGCGGCTTCGAGGTCGCGCCCTTTTCCGCCGCCGAACTGCGCGAACTGGCGAAGCTCCGGCTGCTGCTAGAGAGCCATGCGCTCGGGCAGGCCTTCCACGCGGGCGATGTCGAGTGGGAGGCGGCCGTCGTCGCCGCCCACCACAAGCTCGCGCAGATGGAGGAACGGCTGATCGCGGGCGAGGCCGCGGCCCTCGATCCCTGGCGGCGCTTCGATTCCCAGTTCCACCAGACGCTGATCTCCGCCTGCGGCTCGCGCACGCTCATGGCGACCCATGCGGCGGTGTTCGACCGCTACCAGCGCTATCAGAACCGCGCGCTCGGTTTCCGCGGCGAGATCGCGGTGCGGGAGCACGCGGCGCTGCGCGACTGCGCCTTGCGGCGGGACGCGGCGACCGCGCGGGACGTGCTGGCGAGGCACATCCTGGGCGGTGTCGACCACGCCCTGGCGCGCGGCGGCCCGTGACCGGGTTGGGCTCAGGCCGCAGCTGCGGACATCGCCGCGAAATGGCGCAGCATGCGCGCGGCATCCGGCTCGAGTCCGGTGAACAGGCGGAAGGCACCGACGGCCTGGAACACCGCCATGCCCCCGCCATCCATCGTGCGGCAGCCGAGCATGCGGGCGGCGCGCAGCAACTCAGTCTCCAGCGGGAAGTACACGATCTCCGCCACCCACAGCTCCGCCCGGAGAAGGCCTGGCGGCAATGGCGTGCCGGGCAGCTTGGCCATGCCGACCGGCGTGCAGTTCACCAGCCCGTCCGACGCGGCGAGCTCCTGCGCCAGATCGAGGCAGGGCGCGGCGCGCCCGGCGCCGAAGCGCGCGACCAACCCCTCGGCGAGCGCCACCGCCCGCGGCAGCTCGGTGTCGACAATCGCGAGACGACCCACGCCCTCGCCGAGCAGCGCATGCGCGACAGCCGCACCCGCACCGCCCGCGCCGAGCTGCACGACGCGGGCGCGCGGCACGTCCGGCAGGCCGCGCCGGAACGCCTCGGCGAAGCCCGAGCAGTCGGTGTTGTGGCCGACCCGCCGGCCCTCTCGCAGCACGACCGTATTGACCGCGCCAAGCGCCTGCGCATCGGCGGACAGTTCGTGCAGCAGCGGCACCACGGCCTGCTTGCAGGGATAGGTGATGTTGAGCCCGCCGAAGCCCATGCGCTCGGCAGCCGTCAGAAGCTCCGGCAACGCATCGGCACCGAGCCCGAGCGTGTCGAGGTCGACCAGGCGGTAGATCAGCCGCAGTCCCTGCTCGGCGCCCTCGCGCTCATGCAGCGCCGGCGTACGGGAAGCCTGGATCCCGCTGCCGATCAGGCCGGCGAGGACGGCAGGTCGCTGGTCCCAGGTGATCACGGACATCCTCCTCGGCGCGTCGGCGCCCCGGGGCGCCGACGCGCGAGGCGCATAGCGGACCAGCCGCGCCGCGCCAATTCCATGGCGCCCGGACCGTCGAGGCGCCTGCAGGGACACACCACCCGAGGGAGAGAGCCGTGACCGCAGCCGAGCGCCTGCCGACCTCCATCGCGACCGTGTGCCTCTCGGGCACGCTGCCCGACAAGCTCGAAGCCGCCGCGGCCGCGGGCTTCGACGGGGTGGAGATCTTCGAGAACGACCTGCTCACCTTCGACGGCACCCCGTCCGATGTGCGCCGCATGTGCGAGGAGCTGGGACTGGCGATCACCCTCTTCCAGCCCTTCCGCGACTTCGAGGCGATGCCGGAGCCGCAGCGCAGCCGAAACATGGACCGCGCGGAGCGCAAGTTCGACACCATGCAGGCGCTGGGCACCGGGCTGATCCTCGTCTGCTCCAACGTCCAGCCCGCGGCGGTCGACGATCCCGCGCGCGTGGCGTCCGACCTGCGCGAGATGGCGGAGCGCGCCGCGGCGCGCGGACTGCGCGTCTGCTACGAGGCGCTCGCCTGGGGCCGGCACGTCAGGCGCTGGCGCCAGGCCTGGGAGATCGTACGCCGCGCGGACCATCCGGCGCTCGGCCTCTGCCTCGACAGCTTCCACACGCTCGCGCTTGGCGACGACCTGTCGGGGCTCGCGGGGGATGTTCCGGGTGCCAGGATCTTCTTCCTCCAGCTGGCGGACGCGCCGAGGCTCTCCATGGACGTGCTGTCCTGGAGCCGGCACCACCGGGTCTTCCCTGGGCAGGGGGAGCTTCCCGTCGCACCCTTCCTCGCCGAGGTGCTGCGCGCCGGCTATCGCGGCCCGCTCTCGCTCGAGATCTTCAACGACGATTTCCGAGCGGCGCCGTCGCGCCGCATCGCACGCGACGCGCGCCGCAGCCTGACCTGGCTCCAGGATCGTGCCGGCACGGCGCGGCTGCCCGCATTGCCGAGGCTCTCGGGCATCGAGTTCGTGGAGTTCGCGGTGGACCACGCCGCGCGCGAGGAACTCGGCGCGATGCTCGGCACCCTCGGCTTCCGCCGCGCCGGGAGGCACCGATCGAAGGATGTTGAGCTGTGGCGCAGCGGCGGCGCCAATCTCGTGCTGAACGCGGAGCCGGACAGCGCCGCCGCCGAGCGCTTCGAGCAGCTGGGTCCCTCGGTCTGCGCCATGGCCGTCCGGGTGGATGACCCGGCCCGCCTGGTCGCGCGGGCCGAGGCGCTGCAGTACCCGGTCTGGCGCGAGCGGACCGGCGCCGGCGAGCGCCGGATCCCGGGCGTGCGGGCGCCGGATGGCACGCTGGTCTACCTGGTCGAGGATCCCGCTCTCGGTGCCCGTCCGATCTGGGAGGACGACTTCCACCTTGCGGCCGGCGAGACCGGGGGCCTGCTCGGCATCGACCACGCGGCGCAGGCAGTGGTGCCGGGCATGATGGACAGCTTCGTCCTGTTCTACCGCGCCCTGCTCGGCCTGCGCCCGGACGCGCCGTGGGAACTGCCGGATCCCTACGGCCTGGTCCGCTCCCGCGCCTTCGTCGCCGAGGACGGCAGCGTGCGGCTGCCCCTCAACGTGTCGGAGAGCACGCGGACCGGCACGGGGCGCTTCGTCTCGGCGCTCGCAGGGGCGGGCGTGCACCACGTCGCCTTCGGCACCGCGGACTGCTCCGCCGCGGTGGATGCCGCCGCCACCCGCCAGGCTCCGCTGCTCGATATCCCTGAGAACTACTACGAGGATGTTGCCGCGCGGTTCGGGCTCGATGATGCCGAACTCGAGGCGCTGCAGCGGCGCCACCTGCTGTATGACCGCGACTCCGCCGGCGGCGTGTTCCGGCACGCCTACAGCCAGGCCTTCCGGGAGCGCTTCTTCTTCGAGCTGGTCGAACGGCTCGGCGGCTATGCGGGGTTCGGAGCGTCCAACGCGGCGGTCCGCATGGCCGCGCAGCGCAGGACGATGCAGCGCGCCTCCGAGGCACGAGACGGCGTCGCGCCCGACACGAAGCCATCGCCGGGAGGCGGATGACCACGCGACCGAGCTTCGCGCGTGCGCTCATCGCCGGTGCGCTGCAGCAGGCGAGGTGGGCAGCGATCGTCGTCTTTTCGCGTGTGGATCCGGCCCGAATGCTTCAGCCGTCCGATGGCGCGCTCGATGCTCTCGCGGACCTTGTCAGACGGGCCGTAGCAGGCCAGGCAGCGCTGCTGGCGCCAGCCCGGCGAATGGTTCGGCAGGACTGCGAAGAGCGGCAGGCCGAAGCCTGCCGCCCGCCTGTCGCTTCGTTGCGGCGCGTCAGGTGCCGATGATGCCGCCGTCGTTCTTGGTGATCACCAGCGTCGCCGAGAGCGGCACGCCGTCGCCGTTCGGGAAGCGGCTGTTCGGCCGGCCTGCCGCCCACTCGGCCGCGGGGGTGGTCGCGCCCGGATGCTGGAGGTTCACGAACATGGTCCGACGATCCGGCGTGGTGATGACGCCGGTGACCTCCTGACCGATCGGGCCGGTGAGGAAGCGGCGCATCTCGCCGGTCGCCGGGTTCGCCACCAGCATCGCGTTGTTGCCGAAGGGCGCGAGGGCGCCGCGCAGCTGCTCGCTCTCGCCGATGTCGGTCTGGATCCACATCCGTCCGTCGGCGTCGAACCAGAGCCCGTCCGGGCAGGCCAGCATGTTGTCTGCATTGACCGGCGCGTTGCCGGCGATGCGGCTGTCGCCTTCCGGGCCTGCGATCAGGAACAGGTCCCAGGTGAAGCGCGTCGCGGCGTGGTCGTCGCCCGCCTCGCGCCAGCGGATGATCTGGCCGAACTGGTTGCGCGCGCGCGGATTCGCGGGATCCACCTGCGCTTCGGTGCGGCGGCTATTGTTGGTCAGCGTGAAGTAGACCTGCCCGTCGCGCGGATCCACGGCACCCCATTCGGGCCGGTCCATCTTCGTCGCGCCCACCGCGTCGGCTGCAAGCCGCGTGTTGACCAGCACCTCGCCCTGGTCGGCGAAGCCGTTGGCAGCCGTCAGCGGGCCCTGGCCATGCACCAGCGGCAGCCATTCGCCAGTCCCGTCGGCGTTGAACTTCGCGACGTAGAGCGTGCCTTCGTCGAGCAGTGCGCCGCTGGCGGTGGCACGGTTGAAGGGGCGGGCGGAGACGAACTTGTAGATGTACTCGAAGACGCTGTCGTCGCCGGAGTAGGCGACCACGGGGCGGCCTTCGCGGGCCGGGCCGAAAACCACGCCTTCATGCGCGAAGCGACCGAGCGCGGTGCGCTTCACCGGCACTGCGTTCGCGTCGAACGGGTCGATCTCGACGATCCAGCCGAAGGCGTTGACCTCGTTGCGGTAGTCCTGCGTCGCATCCGGGCCGGTCGAGGAGACGTTGAAGCGCGCGAATTCGTCGGCGCCGCCCGCGGCCTGGTCCCAGTTGTAGCGCGCCTGGGCATTGGGCACGCCGTAGCGCGCGTGCTCCCGCGGCAGGCGCGGCTGGCCTTCGGCGCGGTCGAGGTTGCGGAAATAGCCGGCCCAGTTCTCCTCGGCCGTCAGGTAAGTGTTCCAGGGCGTCACGCCATGCGCGCAGTTGTTCAGCGTGCCGCGCACGCGCGTTCCGTCCGGGCTGTACTTCGTGCGGACCAGCGCATGCCCGCGCACGGGGCCGGAAATCGCCATCGGCGTCGCGCCATGGATGCGGCGGTTGCGCGGATCGGCGACGACCGTCCACTGGCCGTTCGCCTGCCGGGCGATGCGCACGACGGACACGCCGTGGGCGAAGATCTCCTTGCGCACCTCGTCGGGGTCGCGCGCATTGTCCACGACCGGCATGCGGCCATTGCCGATGGACTGTCCGGCGGCACGCGCATGCAGGAATCGCGGCTCGATGTACTCGTGGTTGACCACCAGAAGCCCGTCGGTGCTGCTGCCCTGGTCAGGCTCGCGGCCCTCGATCGGGAAGAAGTGCATCCCGTCGTGATGCGCGCCGATCGCCTGTTCCTGCTCGGCGGCCGTCATCTCGGGCAGGTTGCGCGCGGCCGGGCGGCCGTCCAGCGGCGTGCCGTGCGGAATCAGCACCTGGACCGAGTAGCCCTCCGGCACCACGACGGTGTCGTTCGGGCTGATCGGCACGGAGCGAAAGCCGATCATCGGGCCGCGCGCGGCGGCGGCCGGTCGGGCGCCGGTCGTGCCGATGAAGCCGGTGATCGCGGTGGCAAGCCCGCCCATCAGCATGCCCCGGCGGCCGAGGCGCGTCTCGGCGATCTCGGCGAAGGTTGGGTTCGGCGAGGTGTTCGACGGGATCTCGTCGCCCGCCTCAAGGTCGTAGGGCAGGTGGCGGATGTCGTCCGGCATGGTGATGACTGCGTCCTGGCGGTTGCTGGGAGGTGCCGGATAGCGCCTGCCCGCGACACCCGAGCGGCGGTTTGGTGAAAGATCGGTTACGTCGTGTGCCGGCGCCAAGCATCCCGTCGGCCAGGCGCGTCATCACCGCATGCCTTTCGCATCGCGGCGGCGCGACTTGCCTACCGACCGCCGCGCGCTGACTCCGCGGCGCTCGCAGCGGGCCTATCGGGCGGCGAGTTCCCGCGCGAGCGTCTCCCGCTCCGCACAGCCGCCACAACTGGCGGTCAGCCGGGCGAGGTTGGCCTCCGCCTCGGCTCGCCGCCCCTGCTGCAGGAACAGCGAGCCTTGATAGGCCAGCGCACCCGGATGGTTCGGATCGCTGGCAAGCGCCGCGCGATAGGCCGCCTCGGCGGCTGCGAGGTCGTTCTGGCGGCGATGCGCGAAGGCGATATAGGTGAGCACATCGGGATCGCCCGGCAGCCGCGCCAGCACCGCCTGCAGCAACTCCAGCGCAAGCCGGTGGCGGCCGGCTTCGATCATGCCGGCGGCCGCTGCGATGTCCGGATCGCCTTCCGGCTCCGGCAGCACCGCGCGCGCGGGCGCCGCGGCCAGCATCACCGCCAACGCGGCTGCGACCAGGAAGGCTGGCAACCGGACCATGGGCCAACTCCTGTTCATCGACCGCCGCCGCGCGTCGCGGCGTAGTCCCAGAGTGTGAAGGTGTAGTCCTGCGCCGCGCGCGCCTGCTGGTGACAGGCGAAGCACGCGGCGAGGGAGACGTCCCGCGGCCGGCCGGCGCCGTCGAACGCCGCGTAATCCCAATCGCCGTTGCGCAAGCCGGGCTCGGTCGCGCGGTCACGGCGCGCGTCCTTCCGCTTGGCGAAGAGCGCGATCCAGCCGGGCTCAGGCAGGAAGCGACCGCCCGCATCACGCAGCGGCTGCCCCGTCGTGTCCAGCCGGGCGCGCGCATCGGCCATGATCAGCAGCGTGCCGTCCGGCGCCGGCATCCCGGGGCGGAGCCGCGCATGCGCGTCGGGGTCGACATGGACATGTCGGACGATCCGGCGATCCGCGTCGTCCACCGTCGCGTAGCGGATGAAGCGCTGCTCCCAATCGTGCGGCAGCACGATCCGGGGCTCGCGGGTGCGGTGAGCGTCGCCCGGCTGCGCAGCAGTCGCCCCGACAAGGGCGAGCAGCGCGGCCGGCAGGGCGATCAGGGTCATGCGCATAGGGCCGTCCGATCGGCTTCAAGCCCGGACGCGCACGGCGCGCAAGCGACGATTGGCGTTCGTCGGCTGTCGCCCCGGCGATGCGCGATGAGCTTCCACGCCAGGCCGCAGCACCGCGCGTCGCACAGCAATCCCAAACGCTCGCCGATCACACACAGGGCTGCGCCCAGGCGGCCGGCAACACCGTCGAAGCGTGTGACGCCGAGCGCACCGTCAGAAAAATTTCATCGTTCTGAGATTGCGGCATTCACGCTTTCGCCGAGTGTGGCGGAGTTCGCCTGCCAGAGAATGCCTCCCCGATGCGCAAATCGACCAGACGCAAAGCCGCTGCCATGCACGCCGACGCCGCGAAGTCCGGCAACAGCGTAGCAGACAAGCCACCGACGGATAACGCGCCGAAGAAGGCTGCACGGTCGCAGGAGCTGCGGTTCAAGGTGACGGACAGCTTCAAGCAGCGGTTCAAGCAGGCCGCCAAGGACCTGGGCATCAAGAAGACAGCGCTGCTGGAGCGGCTTCTCGCCGAGTGGCAGGACCGCCGTATGGCCGCCGACGGCGCGCCGAAGCCGGCACCGGCCAAGGCCGACCCACGCAAGCCCCGTTCTGGCAGGAAACCGGCGCGCAAGGCGAAGGCCGTGCTGCGAGATGCGGCGAAGCCCGTGGCCGGCTAACCTCGTGCCGCAGCCGGACCGGATGGAGCCTGTTGGCGAACGGGCCGGTCACGGCAAGGGCGCCGAATGCCGGCGACAGAACTCCTCGGCAGACAGTGTTCGAATCTCTTCCAGCGCCGCCGCCAGGCGCTCGCGCGGCCAGTCCCACCAGGCAATGCGCAGCAGAGCGGCGCGGATCTCCTCCGGAAAGCGGAAGCGGATCACACGAGCTGGGTTGCCGACCGCGACCGCGAAGGGCGGGATGTCCTTCGTCACCACGGCACCCGCGCCGATCGCGGCACCCGTGCCGATGCTGACGCCTGGAAGCACGATCACCCCGTGACCGAGCCAGACATCGTGGCCAAGCGTGACGGCGTGGCTGCGGCGCCAGTCGAAGAAACCCGCCTCATCCGGGCCGAGGCCATAGGCGCTGGCGCGATAGGTGAAGTGGTTCAGCGCCACCCGCTCCAGCGGATGGTTCCCTGGATTGATCCGTGTGTGACTGGCGATCGAGCAGAACTTCCCGATGGTCGCGTAGGTGATCTGCGCGTCATGGACCACGTAGGAGTAGTCGCCGAACGAGACCTCGGCGATCGTCGTGCGCGCGCCCACCTCCGTGTAGACACCGAAGGTGCAGTCGCGCACGCTTGCGGTGGGGTGGATCGCGGGCTCTCGCCCGAGGCGCTTCGTCGCGGTCCCCGGGTCCTGGAAGATCGGCTCGCTCATGCCCTGATCAGCCTCAACCGGATTCGACGACTAGCCCAGTCTATCGCGGCGACGGTGACCAGGATCAGCAGGATGATGAAGGCGGCCTCGTCCCAGTCGTTCAGCCGGATGCGATCGCCGAGGGCGAGGCCTATCCCCCCTGCCCCGACGACGCCGAGAATCGTGGCGGAGCGCGTGTTGCTCTCGAAGGTGTAGAGCACCTGGGAGAGCATGACCGGGCCAGCCTGCGGAACCAGTCCGTAGCGGATCGCCTGCAGCCGCGATCCGCCGGAGGCACGCACGCCGTCCACTTGGCGCCGATCCGCGGACTCGATGGCCTCCGAGAAGACCTTCGCCAGGAGACCAATATCCGGGACGGCCAGCGCCAGGATGCCGGCGAAGGGCCCCATGCCGACAGCGGAGACGAAGATCAGGGCCCAGATCAGGCTGTCCACGCCGCGGAGCCCGTCATAGCTGCGCCGCACGGTGAAGCGCAGCAGCGTGTTGCCCACGACATTTCCGGCGCCGAGAAAGCAGATCGGCAGTGCGATCAAGGCCGCCAGCAGCGTCCCCAGGAACGCCATGGCCACCGTCTCGGCCAGGGCTTCGAGCAGGTCGGTGAGATACTGGCCAGGGCTTGGCGGCCACATCAGCGCGACCAGCCAGCCGAGCTTGCCCAGACCCTCCCAGATGCGCTGCGGGGAGGCGTCCACGCGCCAGAGACCGAGGACCAACAGCACGAAGCCGCCGACGAACAGCAGTTGCGTGCGGGAGACCCTCATGCGGCGCGCAATGCCTCCGCCCCGAGGATGCGGTGGCGCAGTTTGGCGCAAAGCTGATCGATCAGCGTCACCGTCAGCAGGATCAGCACGATGATCGCCGAGATGTCCGGATACTCGAACTGGCGCACGGCAAGGTAGAGTTCCTCGCCGATGCCGCCGGCGCCGACGAGCCCCAATACGCTCGCCTCGCGCACGTTGATCTCGAGGCGCAGCAACCCGAAGGACAGAAGCCCGGGCAGCGACTGCGGCAGCACGCCGAAGCGCATCGCCTGGGTCCAGTTGCCGCCCGCCGCGCGGATCGCCTCCGGCGTACGGGGATCGGCGTTCTCGTGCACCTCTGCGAACAGCTTCCCCAGCGCACCCATGCTGTGCAGCGCGATCGCCAGTACGCCGGCGAAGGGGCCGAGACCGAAGGCGTAGACGAAGATCAACGCGAAGACGAGCGTCGGAACGGTGCGCGCAAACTCCAGCAGGCGGCGCGAAAGCGTCACCGCCCAGGGTGGCGCGAAAGTGCTCGCGGCGGGGAAGGACAGCAGAAGCGCAGCCGCACCGCCCAGCACCGTCCCCGTGTAGGCGATCAGCACGGTGTCCAGTAGGAACTCCACCCACAGATCGAGGCCCCACATCCAGTCGGCGAGATCGGGGCCGAGGCTGTCCCATCGCAGGACGGGGATGGTGCGGGCGACGTAGTCTCCCGCGCGCGGCAGGCCCTCCACGAGGCGGGCAAGGTCAACCTCCCCGACCCTGCCGGCCACCAGTGTCGCGGCCGCGAACAGCGCAAGCCACATCAGGCCCCGGCGGCGCCGGGCGGAGGTCTCCTCCCGCCAGCGGGCCGAGACCGCCTCGACGGTCAGGCTCAAGAACGGCGCTCACGCCGCTGGGCCTGGTTCTCCTCGACCATGGCGATGACGTCGGCATAGTCCTCATGCCGGGCCAGCGCGAAACCGGCGGTGTTGGCGCTCAGCTGGCGCAGCACCTCGGGCGCCTCCTGCGGCATCGCCTGCATCATCGCGATGAAGTCGCGGCGAAGGTCCTCCGGCACCTCGGCGCGGGTGACGGTCGGCGAGTTCGGAATGAGCGGGCTGCGCCAGATGATCCGCGTCGTTCCGGGCTGGATCATGCCCTTCTCGACCATGCGCTGGATGTTGCCGCTCTGCTCGTTGTTCCAGAAGGTGGCCGCGGCATCGAAGGTGCCATTCAGGACGGCGATCACCGACTGCTCGTGGTTGCCCGAGAAGCCGGTGCGGCCGAAAGAGCGGGCCGGCTCTACGCCTTCCTTGCGCAGGAAGTAGCTCGGCGCCGCGAAACCAGAGGCGGAGTTCGGATCGGCGAAGGCGAAGGAACGGCCGCGCAGGTCCGCCAGCGTCCGGAACTGGCTGTCGGCGCGGACGAAGATGACCGAGAAATAGCCCTCCGCCCCGTCATGCCCGCGATGGCGCAGCAGCGGCACGACGCGCTCGCCCATGGAACGCCGCGCCAGCGCATAGGCCGCGGGCCCGAGATGGGCGAATTCGAGCTGACTGGAGCGCAGGGCCTCGACCACCGCCGCGTAGTCCGTCCCGCGTGTCACGCGCATCGGCACGCCGAGCTTGCGCTCGGTGTAGGCGGCGAGCCCCTGGAGACGGGCGATGGCGTCGCGCTCGTTCTCGGAGGAGATGATGCCGTAGCGCAGTTCCCTGAACTGCGCTCGCCAGCCGCCCTGGGCATGGGCAAGACCCGGGAGTGCGAGCGCAGTTGCGGCAAGCAGGATGTCGCGGCGGCGAGTCATGGCGGGGGCTCCTTGCGTGGCGGCCGACGTCAGCGCGGCGGATGCCCGTGCGGATAGACGGCTACCGTTGCAGCGGCATGACGGTGCGATGATCGTGCAGCGTCGAAGCCGCCGGGGTCGCGCCTGACCGCCAAAGGTCTCTTGCCCCGCACGGCGCAACCGGCTTTGGAGAGGCGCTGACCGAGGTGGGAGGACAGACCGATGCCGATGGACGATGCATTTGTCGCACCGGGCCGGTTCTGGAAGGGCAACCTCCACACGCACTCGACACTATCCGATGGCGTCCGCAGCCCGGAGGCGGTCTGCGCCGCCTACCGCGAGGCGGGTTACGATTTCCTCGCCCTCACCGACCACTTCCTGCCGAGATATGGCTTCCCGATAGCCGACACGCGCCCCTTCCGTGCGCCCGGCTTCACGACCCTGCTCGGCGCGGAGCTTCACGCACCCCGCACTCAGCTCGGCGAGACCTGGCACATCCTCGCCGTCGGCCTTCCATCCGGCTTCGCGCCCCCCGCCGCGGACGAGACCGGTCCCGAGCTTGCCGCCCGAGCACTGGCCGCCGGCGCCTTCGTCGCCATTCCGCACCCCGGCTGGTACGCGCTGACCAAGGAGGACGCCGCGACGATCCCGGGCGCCCACGCGGTCGAGGTGTACAACCATACCTCGCAGCTCCGCACCGAACGCGGCGACGGTGTCTACCTCGCCGACCAGCTCCTCGCCGCCGGGCGGCGCGTGTCGCTGCTCGCGACGGACGACGCGCATTTCGCCTGCGACGACGCCTTCGGCGGGTGGGTCATGGTGAAGGCCGAGGCGAACGAGCCCGAGATGCTGCTCGCCGCCCTCAAGGCCGGGCGCTTCTACGCCACCCAAGGCCCCTCGATCATCGACATCGTTTGGGAGGCGGAGCAGGTGACGGTGCGGTGCAGCGATGCGGCCAGCATCATGGTGCTCGGACGCGGCTCGCGCGCTGTACAGTCGGTAGCGCCCGGTCAGCGCGAGGCCAAGCTGCCGCTTGCCGCGCTGCGCCCGGGCGGCTTCGGGCGCGTCGTGGTCGCGGATTCCGCTGGCCGTCGCGCCTGGTCGAACCCCGTCTTCTTCGACTGACCGTTCTCGGCGCCGTCGCCAGGCCTAGGTCGCGCGACCCGCCAGGGCGTCGACCGCGAGCCGCGCGAGCTTCGCCGCGGTTGTCGCGGCCAGCAGGACGCAGGCCATGGCGGCAGCGGCGCTGGC
Organism: Falsiroseomonas oryziterrae; assembly: GCF_021864505.1. Lineage (GTDB taxonomy): Bacteria > Pseudomonadota > Alphaproteobacteria > Acetobacterales > Acetobacteraceae > Falsiroseomonas > Falsiroseomonas oryziterrae. Next base: position 21,234 of record NZ_JAKJIB010000011.1, on the reverse strand, counting down.
CTGCCCCGCCTCGTCCACGTGGACGACGGCTACCGAGGCCGGCTTCGTGTCAGGCCCGTCGAGGAAGATCACCGCGCCCACCGTCGTCATCGCGCTGACGAACAGGAAGATCCAGATCTCCAGGATGGCGGGCAGGCAGATCGGCAAGGTGACGCGGCGGAAGGTGGTCCAGACCGGCACCTTCAGGCTCGCGCCCACCGCCGCAGACCTGAGCGGCACCAAGCGATCGGGCGGGTTCCAGCCCGGTTGGGTCGAAAGCTCGCAATCCCTGCCCCGGTGCGACCGCAACACGAGGCCAGCGAAGTGGGCGGCCCTCTGACCGCCCTTTTCACCGTGAGTGGACCTACGCCGCGACGAGGCAGGGCAACCCGGCCGTGTCCTGGAACAGCGCGGCGGTGGCGCTGCCGAAGACCAGTTCGTGCAGCGGCGAGTGCTGGACGACACCAAGCACCAGCAAATCTGCTTCCCGCTCGCGCGCGCACTCTGAAAGCGCCGCCATCGGGCCGCGGCCATCGGCGCGCACCGCCATGAAGGACGCCTTGGCGCCGTGCCGCGCGAGAAGATGCGTCAACTCGATGCCCGACTGACCCGACCGAAGGGACTTGTCATCGCTGATGGTCACCACAAGCGTCTCTTCAGCCCGGCGAATGAAGGGCAGGGCGCCAGCTACGGCACGCGCCGCCGCCGGCGAAGCATCCCACCCGACCAACACGCGCCGGGGAAGCCGGGTCATGCCTGCCGCCTCCGGCACCATCAGCACCGGGCGGCCGCTGCCGAAGGCGACGGCGGAGAGCAGCATCCGCCCAGCCAGGCCGCGACCAAGATCAAGCGATACCACCGCGAGATCGCTGACGCGCGCGTGGTCGGCAAAGACCTCGCCCGCCCCGTAAGCAAAGGAGCTTCGCGGCCGTACCTCGCCGCGAATGCCGCGTCGCTTTGCTAGTTCGTCCGCCTGGTTGGCTGCGGCGCCTGCCAACTCCTCGTTGCCGTCAATCGCGAAAACGAGCGTAACGAGGTGCGCCCCGAAGGCTTCGGCGGCCGTCAGCGCGGGACTCAGGCGGCTTTCGACCTCCGCCGGCGTGCCCGGCTGGACATGGGTCGTGATGGTGGTGATCAACTGTAGAGCTCCCTGGGCGAGTGACAGGCAACGATCGCGCGGCCGGGCGCGGGTCCTTCTGCGCGGCGCGATAGATTACCACCCCTTCATCTTCGGCGAAATCCGCTGCAGCGGCGCTGTTGGTGGAGTCACTCGAAGCGGGGGACCATCCACATCATTGCAGCATCTCCGCGTGCAAAGTCGCCCCACTGAGAGGTCACCCGAGGATGATGGCCGTACCTGCGGTTAGCAGGCGCGACAGGACCGGCAGATCAGGGCGGCTTCTCAGAAGCGCCAGGTTACGGAGGCTAGCAGCCGCGTGTCGCAGACGTCGCGTCCGCCAAAGCAGTCGCTTTTCGAGATGTCCGTTCCGTACACCCCCGCGGCGACGCTCACGCCGCCGCCGAGCGCCTTCGACACGGATGCGCCGTAGTAGACGTAGTCCGGCAGTCCGATCCTGCTGTTCCGGTCGATCGACTGGTAGCCGACGCGGCCCGACAGAACGATGTCCCAGAGAGGCGTCGTCCAGGCGACACCCGCCTCAACCCGCACGGCGTTGCCAGATTCGAAGGAGTAGTCGGGCGACCAGCCGACAAGGCCGCTCAGCGTCACACGCTCGAAATCATAGGCCGCCGAGAGGATGACCTCCGCGAAATCGAGCCCGTACTGGCCAGGCCCGGCCGTATAGCCCGGATAGGTGTACCACTGGCCCACCACATCGAAGCGGAACCCACTCAGTGTCCAGCGATAGCCGAGATACGCATCCACCTCCTGCCGCGCGTCGGTGCCCTGGAAGGCGACGTTGCTCACGAAGGTACCGATATAGAAGCCGGACTCATGCGCGAGCTCGGCGCCGGCCTGCAAAGCGGGTCGCTCGCGTGTCTGGCTGATGCCGCGGGTGACGTAGTCGGTCGTCCCGGTGACGTATCCGCTGACGCTGAACCCGCTGCCGAGCGGCACCTGCGCCGCAGCAGGCGTGGCGACGACGACGGCAAGAAGCGCACCGGCAACAAGCGATCTACGCATGGTCCCCCTCAGACAAGCTGCACCGCGGCGCGGCGGGTGCATTTCGTTCGGAAGATATGAAAGCCGGAGGCGGAACACTATGCATTGATACGCATCAACAGGCGCACGCCTGCACGCGACTGGCGTTGCAGCCTCGCCTCGCAGGGTGATGCGGCGACGGCCTCAGCGGCGGTCGCTGACCCGGGTGATGGGATTGCTGGCTCCAGCCCGAGCCACGCGGGCGCGCGCGCCATGCTCCCGGAAGAAGGCGAGCATCTGCTGGCGGCTGTCCTGCGTTGCGTCCGCGTCGTAGCCCACCAGCTTGCCGAGGAAGCGGTGCGGGGGTGAGAGCAGGTCGAAGGAGTGCGCCGCATTGCCGTAGACGGTCACCCGGACCGGTGCCCCGCTCGAGGTGAAGCGGCGACAGTCATCCGGGGGCGTCCAGTCGTCGCGCGCACCGGTGAGGACCAGGAGCGGCGCTTCGAGGGAAAGCCGGGTCGAGCCGAGGGTCCCGCACCATGGATAGAAGGCCACCACGGCCCGGAAGCCGCCCTCGGCCGCGCGGAACGTGCGGGCGGCGCCGGCCGCGGCCGCGAGCATCGCCACGCTGCCGCCGTTGCTCTGTCCCATCAGGAAGATCTGTTCGGAATCCACGTAGTCGAGCGAGCGCAGGTAGCGCAGCGCGTCGAAGGCGTCCTGCGTACGGTAGCGCAGCGCCTCGGTTAGCGTGGCGACGCTGGCGCAGGCCGAACCGTCGCCCAGGCCGCGCGGACCGAAGCCGTCGAGGTTCAGCACCACGAAGCCATTGTCGCGCAGGAAGGCCGCATGCTGCTGCAGGGCGTGGCGCGCGCCGCCCATCCAGCCGCCGCAGCCATGCTTCAGCACAACGGCTGGAAAGCGCCCCTCCCCGGCGGGGCGGTACACCTCGCCGAAGAGCTGGACATCGCGGCCGGAGTGCGGCGCGGTGGCAGCGATGCGCACCGTGGCATCCCTGGCTTCGGCCCACCTGGCGGGCAGCAGGGTGGTGCCGAGCAGCAGCAGCGCGCTCACCCCGAAGCGCCAGCACGCACCGGCGCAGGAGGCCGCTCGACGCAAGCGTGCCCGAAAACGCATGCTCCCGTGCTCCTGTTCGGCAGGGCGCTGCAGGATGGCGCTCGGCCAAGCGAGCGCAATGCCCTGCGCGCCTCAGGTGGTCAGTCTACTGAACCAACTCCGCTGAGTCCAAGCCGACCGCGTTAAGCAGCATAAGTCCAAGCGGAATTCCGGCCTCGTCACCTGGCGAGGCCGGAACCGACGCCTGTCAGGCTGCGCGCGGCCGCGACATCACTGCCGCAACCCGAGGCGATAGTACATCTGGATGGGCGACTGCAGGCCGGTCACGTTGTCCCGGAATGCGATCGGCTCATAGAACTGGCCCAGGATTGCGAAGTTCGCATTGGAGAGAACCCGCTGCTGCACCTGCTCGGCGATGGCCCTGCGTCGCGCGGGGTCCTGCTGAGCCACGAAGGAGGCGCGCAGCCGTTCCAGCTGCGGGTCGCGGGGCCAGCCGATCCAGCCGGTCTGAGGATTGCCCGAGAAGGCGATCTTGGTGGGATCGAGAAGGTCTGCCGCCACCCACCAGGTGTGGAACATGCTCCAGGAGCCAGGGCCGCTGCGCGTGTTCCGGCGCTGGAGCAGCGCATCCCAGGTCATGTCCTCAACCTGGACATTCATGCCGATCTCCCGCAGGCGATCCGCCGTGACCCGGGTGAAGGCCGCGAGCACCGCAATGTCGGTCGGGTTCATGATGACGACCGGTTGCCCGCGATATCCTGCCCTGCGCAGGGCAGCACGAGCGCCGTCCAGGTTGGCGCTGCGCATCACTTGGTTCCCGGCCTCGTTGGCCAGCGGCGAGTCGCAGGGGAAGACGGAGTGGCACGTGCGCCAGAGCGTCCGATCGCCCACCGCGGCCGTCATGTAGTCTTCCTGGTTCATGGCCATCATGACGGCCCGACGTACGGCGACGTTGTTGAACGGCGCTGCCGCGTGGTTGAAGACCGCCATGCCGACATTCCCGAGCGGGTCGGTGAAGCCGACGCTGACACCCGGCATCTCACGCAGCTGCGGCAACAGCCGGACAGGCGGCGATTCGAGGTAGTGCACCTCGCCGCGGCCGAGCGCCGCCACCGCGTCCTCGGGTGTCTGGTAGCTGACCCACTCGATGCGCGGCATTTGTCCGGCCCGGGAACCGGCCGCGAGGGAAGCGGGCTCCGACCGCGCCACATAGGCGTCATTGCGCAGATACACGGCCCGGCGACCCGGCTGCCAGTCGTCGCGGCTGAAGCGGTAGGGGCCCGATCCTGTGGCATCGTTGACCGCGGTGTTGGCATCGGTCTCCGCCAGGCGCCGGGGCATCATGAACGGCACGTTGGAGGAGATCTTCCCGAGCGCCTCCAGAACCCCGGGGAACGGGCGACGGAGGCGCATGACGATGGTCTGCGGGTTCTCGGCGGTCAGGCTCTCCACGGTCGAGAAGAGTGCCTGGCCGGTTCCGTCGCGACGGCCCCATCGGCGGAGGGACGCAACGCAATCCTCCGCAGTGACCTGCGTGCCATCGTGCCAGCGTAGCCCGTCTCGAAGCCGGAAGGTGTAGGTCCGACCGTCGGGCGAGATGGTGAAGCTGTCCACCATCTGTGGCTGCGGCTCGAAATTCTGGTCCAGCGCGAAGAGCGTGTCGTAGACGAGATAGCCATGCGTCCGATTGATGTATGCGGTCGTGGTGATCGGATCGAGGCTCGTCAGCCCTGCGTGGGGTACCGCCCTCAAGGTCCCTGGCGGCGGCATGTTGTCCTGCCGGTCCGTTCCGGCACAGCCAGCGAGTGAAAGGGCCAGGACAAGCCCGGAGGCGACGAGGAAGCGTGGAGACCCGACGCGCGTCATATGTGCGTTCCGCTCGATATCGTTGCGCTCCACGGTAGAACGACCGTGGGGACGGATCATTGATCTGGAGCAATGTTCCTGCGCGCATGGTGCGCTATGGTTTAAGGAAAGCGGCCCTTAGGACCGCGGAGCGCGAACAATCGGCGGGTCCGACCACGCCGGCCGAAGCTTGGAGGATTGTCAGGGCGTTGACCCAACCAAACGCAAGGCGCTCCCCGACCGCGAGCGCGTCCATCGGCCCGCTCCGCGGCACCCGGCACCTGAAGTTCTACGGCGACACCTTCGTCTTCGATACGGTCTGGGGGATGTTCTACCGGATCAGCCCGACGGCTGCCTTCGTGCTGCGCGCCATTGAGGGCGGCGCCAAACGCGACGACCTGCCAGAAATGCTGGCGCGGCGCTACGGAATCGAGAGGACGCGCGCGATCCGCGACGCCGAGCTGTTCCTCAACGAGCTGACCCTGCGCGGCCTGATCGCGCAGGAGGCAACATGAGCGCGAGACGCCTGCCGGAGGGCCAGCGCGTCCTGGCGGTGTCCGGCATGCACCGCGGGGAGAGCCCGCAGCCGGGCGGCGCGGTGGCGGAGAGCCTGCGCCGCGTCTGGCCGCAGCTGAAGGTCGTCGGGCTCTGCTACGACCCCATGGAGAGCGGCATCTACAGCGGCGGGCTCGACCGCCTCGATGCAGCGCATCTCATGCCCTATCCCGCCCTCGGGCCAGAGCCGCTGCTGGGTCGGCTGAAGCAGGTCATCGCGGAGGAGGGGGTCAACGCGATCATCCCCTGTCTCGACTCCGAACTTGTGAACTATCTCGATATCGAGGAAGACCTCGCCAACCTCGGCGTGCGGCTGCTGTTGCCGAGCCGCACCTCACTCCGGGCGATGGCGAAGACGCATCTTCGGCAGTTCTGCCAGCGCATCGAGGTGCCGACGCCTCGCACCGTGCAGGCGCATGACGCAGCGACGCTCGCCGCGCGCGCACTCGAGATCGGCTATCCCTGCTACGTGAAGGGCCGGCTGTACGACGCACGTGCAGTGCACTCGGCGGCCGAGCTCTACGCGGCCTTCGCCGACATCCATCGTGTCTGGGGCGGCCCCGTTCTCGCGCAGGAGGCCGTCTTCGGGGAGGAATACGATCTGACCGGCCTCGGCGACGGCAAGGGTGGGCTGGTCGCCTTCTGCGCCATCCGCAAGATGCTGCGGACGAAGCTCGGCAAAGGATATGCGGGGCTGGTGGTGGACAACCCGGAGATCGAGGAGTTCGCGCGTCGGATCATCGGGGCTCTTCGCTGGGACGGGCCCTTCGAGCTCGAATTCATCAAGGCGCCCGGCCGGCCGCCGGTGCTGATGGAGATGAATCCCCGCTTCCCCGCCTGGATCGATTTCCCTGCCAAGATCGACTGCAACCTCCCGGCGGCCTTCTTCGAGCGCCTGTGCGGCGGCAGCGGTGTCGAACTGAAGCAGTGCCCGCCGGGCAAGATGTTCATCCGCCACTGCACAGACCTAGTCGGCGACATAGCCGACATCGCGCGCCTCACCGGCGAGCAGTTCGCCGAGGCGGCTGGGACCAGTGAGGCCGCGTGATGCCCCTGACCTACTTCCCCCCCACCATCACGGACGAACTCGGGCGCCAGCCGATCGAATCCGCTATCGAACGCAACGCGTTCTCTCGCGGCAAGGAGGCCAGCTTCCGCGAGGCGATAGACGGCGTCCTGGTCGCCGATCTGGCGCGTAGCTTCGGCACGCCGCTCTTCGTCTTTTCCGAGCGGACGCTGCGTGAGAAGGCGAAGGCGATGCGCGAGGCCTTCCGCAGTCGCTACGCGAAGTCGGAGTTTGCCTGGTCGTTCAAGACTAACCACCTCGACGCTGTCTGCCAGGTATTCCGCTCAGAGGGCTGGATCGCCGATGCCGCGTCGGGATTCGAGTACGCGAAGGCCCGCCGGCTCGGCTATGCCGCGAGGGAGATCGTGCTGAACGGGCCGGCGAAGCCGCGCGCCGACCTCGAGCGCGCCATGGCCGAGGGCGCGCTCGTGCAGATCGACAACTGGGATGAGCTCGGCCTGGTCGAGGACATCGCGGCCGCCGCGCCCGCGCCGGTGGAGGTGGGGCTCCGCCTGCTGGTAGACACCGGCATCCGGCCAATGTGGTCGAAGTTCGGCTTCGCGCTCGCCGACGGCGAGGCGGAGCGCGCTGCCGCGCGCGTCGTGCGGAACCGGAAGCTGCGGTTGCACACACTGCACACCCATATCGGCACCTACATCCTGCTGCCTGAGGCCTATGCGGTCGCAGCGCGGAAGATGCTGGCGCTGCGTGACGCTATCGAGCAGCGACACGGCCATCTCGTCCCTTGCCTAAACCTGGGCGGGGGCCTGCCGTCGGTGAGCCTGCTGCATGGCATGGCCGGCCCAGCGGAGCGCGCCGTGCCGCCGGTGGATGCATATGCGGACGCCATCACCGCCGTGCTGAAAGCCCTGCCCGCGAAGCGCCGCCCGCTGTTGCGGATGGAGAATGGACGCCACTTGGTGGACGAGGCCGGCTATCTCGTCACGCGCATCGCCGCGGTGAAGGGCAGCAGGCCAACGCTCAGCGCCGGCGGCGACCTTGCCGGCCTCGCCTACAAGGAGCAGGCGCTCCGCGGCAACGAGGCCCGCACGGGCTACGTGCTCGATGCCGGGATCAACCTCCTCTATACGGCGGCGTGGTTCCGGATCGAGGCTATGCCGGCCCGCGCCACCAACACGGCGCCGACGCCTGTGCGCCTGTATGGGCCGCTCTGCATGGCAATCGATGTCGTCCGCGAGCAGGCCGAACTGCCCCTGCTAGAGACAGGCGACCTGCTGACGCTGTATCCGGTGGGAGCCTACAACTCGAACCAGTCCATGCAGTTCATCTTCGGCCGCCCGGCGATGGCAATGATCACGGAGCAGGGCAAGGCCGAGCTCATTCGGCAGGCCGAGACGCTCGAGGACATCGCCGGGCTTGAGCGCCTGCCAGGGCACCTCGGCACCGTATGATGCCGGTGCGGCTAAGCCGCCGGCTTCCCGACGCCTCGGCCCTGCCCGCGCCGCTCGCGCGCCGGGCCACGCTGGCGGCCGAACTCTTCCTTCATCCCGTAGCCGGCATCGTGCTTGTGCGCGGAGCCTGGGCCGGCGCGCTGATGTGGCTGGCGCTAGCCGCTCAGCCGCGGCTGCTGCTGTCCGGGGTCCTTGGCATCCTGGTCGGCGAGGCCGTCCGGCGCCTGAGCGGAAACGACGACATCACCGGACATGAGGGCTGCCTCAAGGCGAACGCCTTTCTCGCCGCCGTGGCAACGGGCTGGATGACGGGCCCTGCGGGCCTCTCCTTGATCGCGCAGGCGGGGCTCGTTGCCGCGGCGGCAGGGCTCGCCGCAGTTCTCGCGGCAGCAATCCGGCACGCGCTGGAGAACACGTCGCTGCCCCCGCTCGTCTGGGCGTATTGCGTGGTCGCCAGCTTCTACTTCCTCGTCTTTCCGGATTGGACGTACCGCGCCATCCTGACGATGGATTGGGGCAGCGCGCCCGTTACCGCGGCGGACTGGGTCATGGCGCTGCTGCGCTCGCTGGGCGCGCTGGTGTTCTCACCCACGCCCTGGGCCGGACTGCTGATGGCAGGGGTCATCCTCGCGTGGTCGCGTCTCATGTTCGTCTGCGGCTTGGTGGGCTGGATCGCCGGCGTCTTGGCGGCGCAGAGCTTCCTGAAGCTCGGCGACATGCACTACTGGTTGCCGACCTCCTACAACTTCTTCCTTGCCGGCATGGCGCTCGGGACGGTCCAGTACCTGCCCTCCCGCGGCTCCCTGCCGGTTGCCGCAGCCGCGGGCGCCTTCGCTGCCGTCGCAGCAATCGGGCTGCAGCACCTATTCGGCGGATCGCCCGCCGCTTACCTGCCGATCCCGCTCGGGCTGACCGTTTGGATCGGCATCGGTGCGCTGCTGTCGGCCGAACAGCGCGGCGTTCTATTGCGCAACCCACTTCCCTCGTCGCCGCCGGAAGAGGCTTGGCGCGGCGCCGCCCTTGAAGCCCTCCGCTGGGGCAGCCGGGAGCCTCTGCTTGGCGTGCCTCTAGCCGGCACCGCCGAGGTGACGCAGGGGTTCTCCGGAAAGCTGAGCCATGCTGGGCGCTGGCGCCACGCGCTTGACCTGCAGCGGCCCGCCACCGACGGCTCGTCGGACGCACGGCCATCGCTCTGGGAGGCAGCGGTCTACGCACCCGCGGCAGGCGTGGTCGAACACGTGCGGAACGACGTCGCTGACAACCCACTGGGCGTGTCAAACTTCCAGGAGAACTGGGGCAACCACGTTATCATCCGGCTTGACCAGGGCGGCTGGGCGATGCTGGCGCACCTTAAGCAATGGAGCATCCCGTGCGCGCCCGGCATGCGCGTGGTCGCGGGCAGCCAGATTGGTCTGGTGGGGAACTCCGGCCGGTCGCCCACGCCCCACTTGCACATCCAGGCGCAGAGGGCCGCGACGCCGGGTGCGATGACGGCGCGTTTCCGTGTGGCGAACTTCCTGACCGAGGCGGCCCCAGGCGAAGGCTTGTTGCGATGGCACGCGGCAGGCGTCCCGCCCGAGGGCACCGTCCTTGCAGCCGCACTTGCGGATCCCGCGGTACGCACGTTGCTGACGGGCATGGTGCCAGGCCAGGCGCTTTGGTCCGTCGAAGCCAGAGGGAAGGTTCCCGCCTCATTCGCGCCCGACGAACGGAACGCGGAAACCATCGAGGTCTTTCTCGACGACTGGGGGCGACATCACCATGCGGCCGGCCGGGGCGGCGGCGAGATGGTGTCGCGGGCCGACGCCGATGCTTGGCGCATGATCTCGATCACACCTGCAGCCGCGCCGCTGCTGCGGCTGCTCGCGCTCGCGATGCCGAGCGTTCCCTATGCGGCCCGCCCCGGCTTGATCTGGCACGACCGCTCGCCGCTCTGTTCACCGGACCTTAGAGGGGGGCTGGCGGCCTCCTTCGCGCCGCTGCTTCGCGACCCTTTCGTGATGGTGGAGTGCCGCTGCCTTGCGACGCCGGGCGCAAATGACGCAAGGCTGACTCTGCATTCGGAAGTTCTGACCGGTGGCTCTGGCCTACCGCTCTCGGTCAGGGCTGAGCTCGACGCGGCGCGAGGCTGCGTCTCGGTTAGCGCGCGCTTCGAGGAGGGCGCATTGACCTTCGAGATGCTCTCCTTCGCCCCGGGTGTTCCCTTACGCTCTACGCGAGCGCCCGAAGAGGCGTCCGCCGAGGACGATTGAGACTAGCGGCCGCGGCCAACACAGTTTGACCCTGCCCCCTTGGATGTCCCCGCCCCGAGCTAGAGTCCGTCGAAGGGAGACGGATGATGAAGCGATCGAGGTTCACGCAGGAGCAGATCATTGGCGTGCTGAAGGAGCACCAGGCGGGTGCGCCGGCGCCGGATCTGTGCCGCAAGCACGGGATCAGCGAGGCGACGTTCTACGCCTGGCGGTCGAAGTACGGGGGCATGGAGGTGTCGGACGCCCGCAAGCTGAAGAGCCTCGAGGATGAGAACGCGCGGCTGAAGAAGCTGCTGGCGGAGTCCATGCTCGATGTCTCGACACTGCGGGAGATGCTGGCAAAAAAATTTCTGACGCCCAGCTCGCGGAGAAACGCCGTGACCCGGGCGATCGATGAGAAGGACTACTCGCAGCGGCGCGCCTGCCAGATCGTCGGCATGGCCCCGAAGACGTACCGCTACGTCTCTCGGCGCCCTGACGTCGGCGCGGTCCGCGTTCGGCTGCGGGCGCTGGCGAATGAGCGCCGACGGTTTGGCTACCGGCGCCTGCACATCTTGCTGGCGCGGGAGGGGCACCGGCTGAACCACAAGAAGCTGTTTCGCCTGTACCGGGCGGAACGTCTTGGGGTGCGCCGACGGGGCGGGCGCAAGCGCGCGCTGGGCACGCGGGCGCCGATGGCGCTGTCGCAGGGGGTGAACCAACGCTGGTCGCTGGACTTCGTCTCTGACGCGCTGGCCTGCGGGCGGCGGTTCCGCGTCCTCGCCGTGGTGGACGACTTCACTCGCGAGTGTCTGGTGCTGGCCGCGGACACCTCGCTGTCTGGGCTGCGGGTCGGGCGTGAGCTCGACCGGATCCTGGCGCTGCGCGGCCGTCCGGCGCTGATCGTGAGCGACAACGGTACCGAGCTGACCTCGCACGCGATGCTGCGCTGGCAGCAGGAGCGTGGCGTCGCCTGGCACTACATCGCGCCGGGCAAGCCGCAGCAGAACGGGTTTGTCGAGAGCTTCAACGGCCGGTTCCGCGACGAGTGCCTGAACGAGCACCTGTTCGGCAGCCTGCCTGCGGCGCGCCGCATCATCGAAGCACGGAGGAGCGACTACAACACGGCCCGCCCGCACACGAGCCTGAACGGGCTCACCCCAGCAGCCTTTGCAACCCGCCCCGCATCGGGGCAAACGGAGAACAGGCTCTGCTCATGAAAGAGGGCAATTAAGGGGCAGGGTCAGACTGGTTCAACAACCGCCGCCCTCCTCGAGCCAATCGGGAACATCCCGCCCGCCGAGGCGGAAGCGCGCTACTATGCCGCACAGGAGGCCACTCCCCTGGCAGCGTAACCCACACCAAACAGCCTCCGGCAAACCCGGCGCCGTTCATGGCTGTATAGTCCCACACCCAAGTCGAACAGCGCATAAACTTGAGGGTAAGCTCGTCCAACTCTCAAGGTCCGGAGAGTCTTTGGCGTTCGGAAAGGGTTCTTGGCCCGTCGTTCCGTCCCTGCACCATCAAGGTTGGTACGCGAACCTCGGCCAGACAGGCGCTTCCGCGCGGTCCGAACGGCAATGGAGAGCGTTCTGGGAAAGGCCGACTGGAGCAGCGGTGGGAACCGAGAACTCCACCCTCTGTGAGCGGTGGGCGCTCAAGCGCCGCAGCCATGGGGCTGCGCAGACGCTGGGTGCATGGCGCGCCGCGCAGGATGAAACGCAGATCTCCATCGCTCGGTTGCGAGCCACGGTGTTTTCCGAGCACTCCGCCTACCATGCCGTCCAACCGCCGGCGTGACTCGCATCGGGCGCGTCATCGTTGGTTTGGCGCCAGCGCCCGGCTTTCGACCAGCCGTCGCAGTGCGTCGTCGTCGCAACCCTCGCATGCGAGCAGCGCGCGATACGGGTCCCCCTCAAGCCCCAGTACCGCCGCGAAGGCAGGTTCTGTCTTCAGGCCCTGCCGCCGCCGATCCATCACGCGGTCTCGAAACGCCGTGCCGCCAATCCGCAGCAGCCTGGCCTCGATGCGGGCATGCCGCCATGCCATCTGCTGTTCGACCGGTTCACCGGCTGCGAAGATCTCGACCTCCCAGCCGCCGGCCTGGAAGCGTGCCACCAGCGGGCGGTACGCGCCGCGCCATTGCCACACCGCGAACCCCGGCCAGCCTGAGCACAGCGGCCAGAGCACGGCGAGGAACGCATCGGGATCCGGCGCATGACAGAGAATGTCGAGGTCGCTGCCGGGCAGGTCGAGCCCGAGCGCCGGCGTGCCGGCGACCCGCGGATCGAAAGGATCGAGCCGCCGTGCCGGATCGAGGTACCGCAAGACCTCCTGCCACGGCAGTCGCGTCACCACCGGCGCTTGCGTCTCAGCCAAGCCCCACCTCGCGTCGCATGACGGCGATGTACGCTTCCTCGGAGGTTTCGCGGTGCGCCGCGACCCAGGCGCGGATGCCCTCGGTCGCGACACAGCGCAAACGGGCGGTGCCATTGCTGACGGCGACCAGGATCACCTCCGCCACCTCCGCCGATGTGCCACCGCTCGCTGGGGTCCAACATCGGTTCGTCCGTCCAGAGTTGCGCGACCCGGTCGAATTACGAATCAGCCCGACCATCCAGCCCCGCCGGCTCACATCGAAGATGTTTCTGGACAGACGCCAACTCCTGCGTTTCGGACTGGGTTTCAACGATGCCGCGCAGTCGGCCAGCGTGTTTGGCCGGGGGCATCCCAAAGATGCGGGTGTAGTCGCGACTGAATTGCGATGGGCTGCCGTATCCGACGCTGAAGCCCGCGCTGGCGGCGTCCATGGCATCGCCGACCATGAGCCGCTGCGCCTCATGCATGCGCAGATGCGTGCGGAACTCAAGCGGACTCATCGACGTGATCGCCTTGAAATGTGCGTGGAAGGCGGAGCGGCTCATGCCCGCCATCTCGGCCAATGTCTCGATCGGACAGGCCTCCCGGAAATGCGTTCTGATCCAGACGATGGCACGGGCGACCTGATTGAGGCGGCTGTCGGCGCGCGCCATTTGCCGGACCGTGGCGGCGCTGTCCCCGGTCAGGAGGCGGTAGAGGATCTCGCGGATTGTCAGTGGCGCAACCGCCTCGATGTCGTCCGGCGTGTCCAGCAGGCCCACGAGCCGGGTCGCGGCGTCGAGCAGCGCGGGCGTTGTCCGGTTCAGCGCAATTCCGACAGGAAGGCCCTCCGGCTCGGGGCCGGTTGCGGGATAGCGGATCGCGAGTTCCCCGAGCGCCGTCATGTCGAGGTCGAGACGCAGGCAGAGATAGGGGCGCTCCGCGCTCGCCTCGATCACCGATCCCATCACCGGCAGGTCCACCGATGCGATCAGATAGGCGGTATGGCCTGGACCCGGCCCCATTTGCTCTTCCGGGCGAACCGGCTTTCCCCCGCGGAGCTCGACGCGGCGGGCGAGGCCTATGCCGCGCGGCTGCGGCGCTGGATGGCGGCGACGGCGCAGTCCGTCGCGGCCCGCGCGCGCCTGCTGCCGCTTGCGGCGGAGGCCTGAGCGGTGCGGTCCATTTCCGGCGTCCTGCTCCCGCCTGCTCCCTTCGTGCTGGCGGCCCGTGCGCTGCCCCTCGGGCTGCTGGCGCAGTTCCTCACCGCGGGCTAGGCATTGTTTCGCGATGGTGAGCTCTGGGGCGTCCATGCCGCGCTCGGCGTGACGCTGGCCCTGCCGGTGGCCGGGCTGCTCGGTGGGGCGCTGCTGGTGCGGCGGCTGCGCGGCTTCGCGGCATCGGCTTGCCTCATCGCGAGCCTCTACGTGGCGCAGGTTGCCCTGGGTGCGGCGGACGCAAGGCCGAGATCTGAACCTGGAGGTTGTTCTCCTCGACGATGACGCCGGGCCATACGTTGGCAAGTAGCGCCTCCTTGGTCAGCAGTTGCCCGCCAGAGGCCAGCAGTTCGAACAGCACGTCCAGCGCGCGACACCGCGGCTGATCCTCCCACCACGAAGAGGAAGGCGCGCGCCATCGCGCGCCTTCCCCAAGCCCTCTCCGCGGATCGCGATCCGATCGCCATGCGCAGCAAGGGCGAAAGCGGTCGGCTCGATTTCTTTGGAAGAAGTTGGCCGGCGCGCAACGACGCGCCCCGTCGCCCCAAGACATGGTGAGGACGGCCCGCGAAGAGCGGAACAGACCAGGGAATCTTGGATATGGACGTGGCACTCGATCGGACACGGCGCCAGGCAATTGAACTGGGAGCGGCCGCAATGATCGCCCTCGCCGGCCTGTCGCGCGCGGCCGGAGCACAGATCAACACCAACCTGGAAGGACCACCCATCATGCCCACCGTGACGACCCGCGACGGCGTCGAGATCTTCTACAAGGATTGGGGCCCGCGGGACGCGCAGCCCATCGTGTTCCATCACGGCTGGCCGCTGTCATCCGACGACTGGGACGCGCAGCTGCTGTTCTTCCTGCAGCAAGGCTATCGGGTCGTGGCGCATGACCGGCGCGGCCATGGACGCTCGGCGCACGTCTCCGACGGCCATGACATGGACCACTATGCCGCGGATGCCTTCGCCGTGGCCGAGCACCTGGATCTCCGCAACGCGGTCCACATCGGCCATTCCACAGGCGGCGGCGAACTCGCGCGGTACGTGGCGAAGCACGGCCAGCCCACGGGTCGCGTCGCCAAGGCCGTTCTGGTGGCAGCCATCCCGCCGATCATGCTCAGGACCGAAGCCTATCCGGGCGGGCTGCCGATCGAAGTGTTCGACGGTTTCCGCAATGCGCTGGCGGCCAATCGTGCGCAGTTCTTCCGCGATGTGCCGGCGGGACCGTTCTATGGCTTCAACCGCCCTGGCGCCACGGCGCATGAAGGCGTGATCCAGAACTGGTGGCGTCAGGGCATGAGCGGCAGCGCGAAAGCCCACTACGACGGTATCAAGGCGTTCTCCGAGACCGACCAGACCGAGGACCTGAAGGCGATCACCGTGCCGACGCTGGTGATGCACGGCGAGGACGATCAGATCGTGCCGATCGACAGCTCGGCCAGGATCGCGGTCCGGCTGCTGAAGAACGGCACGCTGAAGACCTATCCTGGCTTCTCGCACGGCATGCTTACGGTGAACGCCGACGTGCTGAACCGCGACCTCCTGGCTTTCGTGCGCGGCGCAGCCTGACCGGAGGAGCGGGGGGGCGATCGGCATGGTCGATTGCTCCCCCCACGCGCCGGGGTACCTCCCGCAGCGGAGCGCACGGCCGCACCTCGCCTCTCTGCGCCCGCTTCCGGCGTAGCCGGCGCCTGCAATCCGACGTCGCCGCGACGAGGTCCGGCAAGGCGGCGCCTGCGGCCGCGCCGGTCCCGCGACGCCGGCCTGGTGGCCGCAGCGGACGTCTTATCCCACTCCAGCAAGGAAGAGATGCATGCCTGGAAGGGATCTCCGCCGCCTCGGAGCAGCCGCCATTACGCGGCCCTCGCAGGTTCCAATGCAGGGTAGTCGATATAGCCGCGCGCATTGCCGCCATAGAAGGTCGCGCGGTCGGCGGTCGCGAGCGCCGCGCCGTTGCGCAGCCGCTCGGGCAGGTCGGGATTGGAGATGAACGGCGTGCCGAAGGAGACCAGCGCCGCACGGCCGGTGGCGATATCGGCCTCCGCGCGGGCGCGGTCGTAGCCGCCGTTCAGCATCACCGCGCCGCGATAGTGCCGCGCGATCAGCGCCGGCACGTCGAAGCCCGGCCGCGTATCCATCACGTGCAGCCAGGCGAGATCGCGCCGGTCCAGCTCGGCGAGCACATGCGCATAGGTCGCCTCCGCTTCCGGATCGGCGATGTCGTTGAAGCCATTGCCGGGGCTGAGGCGCACGCCGACGCGCCCGGCGCCGATCTCGGCGATGGCGGCATCGGTTGCCTCCAGCAGGAAGCGCGCGCGCTTCTCGACGCTGCCACCCCAGGCGTCGCGTCGCAGATTCGCATTGGGGGCAAGGAACTGGTTGGCCAGGTAGCCATTCGCGCCGTGGATCTCCACCGCGTCGAAGCCGGCCTCGCGTGCCAGGCGCGCGGCGCGCGCGTGGCTGGCGATCACGGCTGGGATCTCGGCGGCGTCGAGCGCGCGCGGCACGGGGTGCGGCTTCGGGCCCGTCCAGGTGTGGATCGCGCCGGCCGCTGCGACGGCAGAGGGTGCAACCGGCGTCGCGCCATCGAGGAAGTCCGGATGCGAGATGCGCCCGACATGCATCAGCTGCACAGCGATCAGCCCGCCGCGCGCGTGTACTGCCTCCGTCACCTGCCGCCAGGCGCGGACCTGCGCGCCGTCGTAGAGGCCGGGGATGTCGATGTAGCCGCGCCCCATCGCGTCGGGCGCAGTGCCTTCGGTGATGATCAGCGCCGCCGCGGCGCGCTGCGCGTAGTAGGTCGCGTTGAGCGCGTTCGCCAGGTTGCCGGGCGAGCGGTTGCGCGTCATCGGCGCCATGACGATGCGGTGCGGCAGGTCGAGCGCGCCGAGGCGGAGCGGCGTGAAGAGCCCGGCTTGGGTGGACATGGGTCTTTCCTTCGGTTTGTCGGATTGGTGGTAGTATCAGGCGTCCAGCCGGGCCGCGGCGCAGGCCGTGACGGCAGCGATCAGCGCGGCGAGATGCGAGGGGCGGCTGCCGAGGAAGGCAGCGAGGCGGGCGGTGAAGTCGGGCACCACCGCGCGGATGACGCTCGGCCGCGCGCCGAGCGCCGCACGCCAGCGCGCTATGCGCGGCAGGCGGTCGAAGCTGTCCTCGCAGGTGGCCGGGTCGATAACGTCGAAGTAGCGGAAGGCCGGCGCGAAGGCCGCATCCACCAGGCCGAAGCCAGGCCCCGCGAAATACGGGCCCTGTGGATCAAGCTCTTCCTCCAGCCGCGCGAAGCGGGTGCGCAGCGCCCGGCGCTTCGCGGCGTAGCCATCCTGGTCGGGTGCCATGTAGAGGGCGGCGATGTCGGCCAGCGTGCCGGAGGCGAACTCCACGAAGGCGCGCTGACGGGCGCGCTGCAGCGCATCGGCGGGCAGCAGGCGCGGGGCGATGGTCTCGTCGAGATATTCCGCGATTGCCGCGGATTCGAAGAGCACCTCATCATCGACGCGCAGCAGCGGCACCCTTCCGGTGGGCGAGATTGCCAGGAACCAGTCGGGTTTGAGCGCGAGGTCGATGTCGGTGCGGGTGAAGGGCGCGCCCTTCTCGGCCAGCACGATCGCGGCGCGCTGGGCGTAGGGGCAGAGAACGAAGCTCACCAGTTCGAGCCGGGCCATGGACGGTGTCCTTGGAAGCTGGAGGAGAGGGCGCCGGGGCGCGGTGACCGCGGGTGGCCGGTCGCCGCGCCGCAGGCTCAGCCGCGCGCGGCACCGGGCTGGATCAGCAGCCCGAGTTGGGTGGTGGCGTTGTCCGCCGGCACCCAGACGGTGCTCACGTTCTCGCCGCTGCCGACGGTGACGGGCACCTGACCGGCGGGGGGCTGCTGGACGAAGGACGGGTCGAGGTGGTGGACCTCGACGTTCTCGCCGGAACCGGTGACGTGCACCGCGCCGCCGCCGACGACGTTGCCGCGCGGGCCGGGGCCGTAGTCGATCTCGACATTCTCGCCGCTGCCGATGGTGCGCGGCCAGGTCACGTCATCCGTGGCGAGGGCGGGCGCGGTGAGCGTCGCGCCGAGCAGCACCGCCATCGCGCGCAGTGCGATCCGTGAGAGGGTGGACATGGGAGGTTCCTTTCGCATTCCGCCGCTGCGGTCGCCGCCGGGATCGGGGCGCTGGTGTCGGCGTGTGGAACGATGTATTCCCCGCATCTGCGCAAGGCACGCAGCGATCTCGCCAGCTACGCTTGCGGAAATGCAAAGACGGTGGCGCGCATGGAGGATTGGAACGACCTGAGGCTCGTGCTCGCCGTCGCCCGCGCTGGTGGTCTTTCGGGTGCCGCGCGCGCGCTCGGGGTCAACCACAGCACCGCCTTCCGCCGGCTGAACGCGTTTGAGGAACGGCTCGGCGCGCGGCTGTTCGAGCGCCTTCCCGGCGGCGCCTACGCGGCGACCGCCGCGGGCGAACGCGTGGCGGCAGCGGCGGAGCGGATGGAGACGGAAACAGCGGCGCTGGATCGCGACATCGCCGGCCGCGACCATCGCCTGACCGGCCGCGTCCGGCTGACCATGTCGGAGACCTTCGCCTTCCGCCTGATTACACCGCTGATGGCGCGCTTCCGCGCGCTCTATCCCGGCGTGCTGGTCGAGCTGCTGGCCGAGAGTCGGCTGCTCAACCTGTCGCGGCGCGAGGCGGATGTGGCGCTGCGGGCCGCCCGCCCGCGCGAGGGCGACCTGTTCGGGCGCCGGCTCTGCGACGTCGCCTGGACGGTCTACGGGTCACCGAAGCTGTTCGCGGAGCACGGCGCGCCGCGCGACGTCGCCGACCTGGCGCGCTTCCCCTTCATCGGCTGGGGCGTGGACACGGTGGGCGTTGGCGCCGCGGAGTGGGTCGAGGCGACGGCGTCGTCCGAACAGGTCGTCTATCGCTCGAACAGCCTGGTGCACCAGATGGTCGCCGCGCGCGAGGGGATCGGGCTGGCAGCGCTGCCTTGCTACCATGGTGACCCGGAAGCCGGCCTGCTACGGGCGCTGACGGAGCCCGTGCCGGCGCTGTCGCGGGAACTCTGGGTCGTGACGCACGAGGATCTGCGGCGCACCGCACGCGTGCGCGCCTGCCTCGACGTGATCGGCGAGGGGATTGCCGCGCAGCGCGCGCTGATCGAGGGCGCGCGGCCCGCCTGAGCGCGCGCACCAGCGCCATCAGCCGCGGCTCGCGGCGGCGGTTCGCGAAGGCCTCGGCGCGGCGGCTCCCTGGGCGAGCTGGCTGAGCGCGATGCTTGCGATCACCACGACCATGCCGGCCATCTGCATCGGCGTCAGCGTCTGCCCGAGCCCCGCCCAGCCGAGCAGCACCGCCGCGATCGGGCTCAGCAGGGCGAGCGGTGCCGTGACCGTCGGGCCGAGGCGCGCGATGCCGCGGAACCAGAGGATGCAGGTCAGGGCGGCGCCGACGAGCCCGAGCCAGGCGAGTCCGAGCAGGTTGGCCATGCTCACCGCGGGCACAGCCGGCTGAAGCCAGAGCACGACCGGCAGCAGCAGCACCCCGCCCGCGACGAGCTGCCACGCCGTGAAGGTCAGTGCCGGCACCGGCGGCTGCCAGCGCCGCGTCAGCACCATGCCGACGGCCATCGAGACCGCGCCACCGAGCCCCGCTGCGACACCGAGCGGATCGATCGAGGCCCCCGGCGCCAGCACGAGCATCGCCACGCCGGCGATCCCGCAGAGGGCCGCCAGAACGCCCAGCGCGCGGATGCGCGTGCCGAGCACGGCGCGCGACAGCAGAAGCACGATCAACGGCTGGACGGCGCCCACAGTGGCCGCGACACCGCCCGGCAGCCGGTAGGCAGAGACGAAGAGCAGAACCCAGAACACCGAGAAGTTTAGCGCGCCGAGCATCGCGCTGCGCCCCCACCAGAGCCCTTCCGGCAACCGCCGCACCAGCACGAGCAGCAGCAGCCCCGCTGGCAGCGCGCGCAGCAGCGCGACGGTCAGCGGGTGCCAGCCGGCCAGCGCCTCGGTCGTGACGATGTAGGTGCTGCCCCAGATCGCCGGTGCGAAGGCGGTCAGCAGCAGGTCGGAGGTGCGCGAGGTCGGTCGCATGTCACGCCTCCACCGCGGGTGCCGCGGGTGACAGCGCACCGGCAACCGGTGTGATCGAGGGATGTCTCAGCATGTGCGTGGTCCGTGCTCGGGTCTGGCTTGTGTCTGGCGCGACCCCGCGGGTCGCCCGGCCTGAGGGAAGGTCAAGCGCCGTCCGCGACCTGCGTCCCTGTGAGGGTCTCGGCGATCAGCCAGGCGACTGCGCGGGAGCCCGGCTCCGGCCGGGCCGAGAGGCCGACGATCGCCCCGCGCCGCTCGGTCTCACCCTTGTGCTGGATCAGCTTCCGCTGGGCCTGGATGCCGCTGGCGGGCACCAGAAGCTCGATGCCGACGATGGCGTGCATCATCGCCTGCAGGCGATGCGGCTCCATCTTCTCCATCCGCCAGGGCGGCTTCGGCGCTAGGCGCGCCTCAAAGGCGGCCGACAGGCGCTCGAGGTGGTCGTACACGGCCGCGGGAGCCAGCGTTCGCGCCTGGCCGGAGAGGTGGACGGCCGTGTAGGTCCAGGTCGGCACCTGGTTCGGCACGCCGTACCAGTCAGGCGAGACGTAAGCATCGGGGCCCTGCACCGCGAGCAGGGCCGGGCGCCCCGCTTCGCCGGCCATTGCGTGGATCGGATTGGCACGGGCCACGTGCAGCTCGATGCGCAGCCCGTCCTCTCCGTGGCGCTCGGCTACGAACGGGACATGCACGGCGTGCGGGAGGCCGGCGCTGTCGGCGACGACCAGAAGCCCGAAGCCGCGTGCGCCGAGCATGCTGAGCGCATCCGCAGTATCGGTTCGGAAGGCGGGGTGAACATACATCGGGCACATCCTCGGCGTGGCGGGGTATGCTTTCGCCTACGCCTGTCCGGACCGATGCCCTATGACCGGTTTCTCGGAATCGATCGGTCCAGTTCGCCATGCCCCGACGCCAAGCCCCGCCGCTCTGGGGCAGCTTCGCTCCGGACCTCGCCAGCGGCGTGCCGCTGCAGGAACAGCTTGCCGCGCATTTCCGGGGCTGCGTGCTGGACGGCCGCTTCAAGCCTGGCGCGCAGCTTCCATCCACCCGCGCGTTGTCGGCCGAGGTGGGTGTGTCGCGGCAGACGGCGGTCCTGGC
Source organism: Falsiroseomonas oryziterrae (assembly GCF_021864505.1). Taxonomy (GTDB): domain Bacteria; phylum Pseudomonadota; class Alphaproteobacteria; order Acetobacterales; family Acetobacteraceae; genus Falsiroseomonas; species Falsiroseomonas oryziterrae. The sequence continues at coordinate 210 of NZ_JAKJIB010000011.1, read as the reverse complement.
CTATGAGCGGCTCGTCGCCGAGGGCTATGCCGAGGGACGCGCCGGCGCCGGCATGTTCGTCCCCTCCGTGCTGCCGGAGGCGCTGCTGCAGGTCGGCCGGCCCGCTGTCGCGATCGCGCCCGAGGCGCCGGTCGGCAGCCTCTCGGCCCGCGGTCGCGCGGTCGCGGCGTTGCCGATCACCCCGGCGCGCCGGGGGCCCGGGCTGCTGTC
>NZ_JAKJIB010000109.1 GCF_021864505.1 Falsiroseomonas oryziterrae | reverse complement strand
CAGCGCGCGCTGCGGCGCCACGCGCTCCGCCGCGCTGGCGGCGGCGACGCCGGCCAGCGCGTCGCCCGAGCGGAAGGGCGTGGCGCGCGCCATCAGCGTGCGCAGATCGTCGAAGACGTGGCGCGTGCCGCCGATGCTATGCGCGAAAGCCATGCTGGACCTCCGCCCTCCACATGGCGCGACCGGCCCCGGCTTGCCAGCCCGGGCCGAGGCCAAGAGGATGCGCCCATGGATCCCGACTGGCCCGACCGAATCTACGAAACCCTGAAGGTGCATGCCATCACCCAGGTCGCCCTGGTGCCGGATGCCGGCCATGCCCGTCTGATCCGGCGCTGCATCGCCGATCCGGCCATGCGGGTCGTCACCCTGACCACCGAGGAAGAAGGGGTGGCCATGCTGCTCGGCAGCTGGCTCGGCGGCGCGAAGGGCGTGCTGCTCATGCAGTCCTCCGGCGTCGGCAACTGCATCAACATGCTGTCGCTGCCGGTGCTGCACCGCGCGCCGCTGCCGATGCTGGTGACGATGCGGGGCGATTTCGGCGAGTTCAACCCGGCGCAGGTCCCGATGGGCAACGCGACCCAGCCGGCGCTGGAGGCGATGGGCACGCTGGTGCGCCGCGCCGACACGCCGGAGGAGGTGGCGCCGGTGGTGGATGCGGTGCTGCGGCTCGCCTTCAACACCTTTCGGCCGACCGCGGCGCTGCTCGGGCAGCGGCTGATCGGCGCCAAGACCTTCGGCAAGGACTGAGCGCCATGGCGACACTCGATCGGCGCGACGTGGTGCGCGAGCTGCTGCGGGACCGCGGCGAGCTGCTGGTGGTGGCGGGGCTCGGCGCCTCGGCCTGGGACATCACGGCGGCGGGCGACGTCGCGCAGAATTTCCCGCTCTGGGGCGGGATGGGCGGGGCGGCGATGCTCGGCCTGGGGCTGGTGCTGGCGCAGCCGGCGCGGCGCGTGCTGGTGATCACCGGCGATGGCGAGATGCTGATGGGCCTCGGCGCGCTCTGCACCATCGCCGTGCAGAAGCCGGCGAACCTCGCCGTCGTCGTGCTCGACAACGAGCATTACAGCGAGACCGGCGGTCAGGAGACGGCGACGCGGCATGGCGTGGACCTGGCCGCGATCGCGCGCGGCGCCGGGATCGCCGATGCGCGGCAAGTGACGGAGGCGGCCGGCGTCGCGGCGCTCCGCCAGGACATCCATGCGTCCGCCGCGCCGCTCTTCGCGGTGGTGAAGGTGGCCGCGGGCAACCATCCGCTGGTGCTGCCGCCGCGCGAGGGCGCGTATCTGACGGCCCGCTTCCGCGAGGCCGTGCTCGGCCCCGCCGCGCATCATCAGCTCTGAAGGCTTCGCCATGCCGCATGTGATCTGCCCGCAGCCGATCCACGAGGATGCGCTCGCGCTGCTGCGCGCGGCGCCGGGCTTCACCCTGGAGGTGCTGCCGGACCGCGCGCCGGCGACCCTCGCCGCCAGGCTTCCGGACGCCGATGCGCTGATCCTGCGCACCATCCGCGTGGACCAGGCGTTCCTCGGGATGTGTCCGCGCCTCGGCATCCTGGTGCGGCACGGCGTCGGCTACGACATCATCGACGTGCCCGCGCTCACGGCGCGCGGCATCCCGCTGGCGATCACGCCCGAGGCGAATGCGGTGTCGGTGGCGGAGCATGCGCTGATGCTCATGCTCGCCTGCATGCGCAAGCTCACGGCCTATGACGCGAACATGCGCCGGCCGGTCTGGGGGGCGCAGGCGGGGCTGCCGGCCTTCGATCTGGCGGGCAAGACCGTGCTGGTCGTCGGCTTCGGGCGGATCGGGACGCGCGTCGCGCGGCTCTGCGCGGCCTTCGGCATGCGGGTGCTGGTGCGCGATCCCTACATGCCGAAGGGCACGATCCGGGGTGCGGGCTACGAGCCGGTGGACGATCTGCCCGCGGCGGTGGCGGAGGCCCACATCGTGACGCTGCATTGCCCGTCCAATGCCGAGACGCGCGGGATGGTGGATGCGCGCTTTCTGGCCGCGATGAAGCCGGGCGCCGTCCTGGTCAACACGGCGCGCGGCACGCTGGTGGACCAGGTCGCGCTGGAGGCGGCGCTGCGCGCGGGGCGGCTGGGTGCGGCGGGCCTGGACGTGTTCGAGGAGGAGCCGGTGGAGGCGCCGATCCCGCTGCTCTCGGCGCCGAACCTGATCCTGACGCCGCATGTCGCGGCGAGCACGCAGGAAGGGCTGCGGCGCATGGCGATGGACAGCGCCGCGGCGGTACTGGCGCATTTCGAGGGGCGGCTCGACCCCGACGTCGTGGTGAACCGCGAGGTTCTGCGCCGGAACGGATAGGGCGCGTCAGCGCCCCTTCCAGACAGGCGGGCGCTTCGTCAGGAAGGCGCTCACGCCCTCCCGGAAATCCTCGCTGCCGAAGCACATGGCGACGAGGTCGTCGCCATCGCTATTGGCAGCGGTCGCGCGACGCAGCCGCGCCAGCGCGGCCTTCGTCGCCGTCAGTGTCAGCGGCGCCATGCCGGCCACCGTCTCGGCCAGCTCCATCGCGCGGGCCTCGAGCGCCGCGGCATCGGGCAGCAGCTCCGACACCAGGCCGGCCGCCAGCGCCTCCGCCCCCGTCACCATCCGCGCGGTGAAGATCACTTCCTTCACCCGCGCGGGGCCGAGCAGCGAGACGAGCCGCGCGTAGTTCTGCATCGACAGGCAATTGCCGAGGGTGCGCGCGATGGGCATGCCGAAGCGCGCATCTTCGGTCGCGATGCGCAGGTCGCAGGCGCCCGCGATCGCGAGGCCACCGCCGGTGCAGAAGCCCGCCACCGCGGCGATGGCGGGCTTCGGGCAGTCCTCGATCGCGGCCGGTGCGACCTCGAGCTTCGCCTCGTAATCCAGGCCGTCCTGGCCGGTGCGGAAGCTCGTGAACTGGCCGATGTCGGTGCCGGCGGCGAAGGCTTTCCCGCCCGCACCGGTGATGACCCAGGCGCGGATGGCGGGATCGGCGGCGACGCGTTTCGCCTGCTCCGTCAGGCCTTCGTACATGGCGAAGGTCAGCGCGTTGCGGGCCTGCGGGCGGTTCAGCACCGTCCAGGCCACGGGGCCGCGCGTCTCGTGCAGGATGTCGCTCATCGTCCGTCTCCCTGCCGCCCCTTGTGCGGGTGGCGGGGCGGGGGGACAAGGGGGCCGAGGAGACCCCGCATGCGCATCGTCAGCGTGAAGCAGGGCGTGGCGCCGATCAGCAGCGCCATCGCCAACGCCTATATCGATTTCTCGAAGATGACCGCGTCCATCGTCGCGGTGACGGTGGAGGGGAACGGGCGCCGCGCCACCGGCTACGGCTTCAACTCCAACGGCCGCTACGCCCAGCCCGGTCTGCTGGCGGAACGCTTCGTCCCGCGCCTGACCGAGGCGACGGAGGCGCAGGTGACCGACGCGCAAGGTCGGCTCGACCCCGCCGGCGCCTGGGCGGTGATGATGAAGAACGAGAAGCCTGGCGGACACGGCGAGCGCAGCGTCGCGGTCGGCGTGCTCGACATGGCGCTGTGGGACGCGGCGGCGAAGCTCGAGGGCGTGCCGCTCTGGCGGCTCCTCGCGGACCGCTACAATGGCGGGCAGGCCGACGAGGCGGCCTGGGTCTATGCCGCTGGCGGCTACTACTACCCGGGCAAGGGCGTCGATCAGCTCGTCGAGGAGATGAAGCGCTACCTCGGCATGGGCTACAGCGTGGTGAAGATGAAGATCGGCGGCGCGCCGGGCACGGGATTGAAGGACGCGCTGGCCGAGGATCTCGCACGGATCGAGGCGGTGCTGAAGCTGCTCGGCGGCGACGGGTCGCGGCTCTGCGTGGATGTGAACGGGCGCTTCGGCCTGCACGCCGCGCTGACCTACGCCGCCGCGCTCAAGCCCTTCGGCCTGCGCTGGTACGAGGAGCCGCTGGACCCGCTGGACTACGCGACCCACGCGACGCTCGCCGAGCACTACGCGCCGCCGATCGCGACGGGCGAGAACCTGTTCTCCATGCTGGATGCGCGGAACCTGATCCGGCATGGCGGGCTGCGGCCCGATCGCGACGTGCTGCAGTTCGACCCGGCGCTGTCCTATGGCCTGGTGGAGTATCTCCGCACGCTGCAGATGCTGGTCGAGCATGGCTGGTCGCCGCGGCGCTGCGTGCCGCATGGCGGGCACCAGTTCGCGCTGAACATCGCCGTCGGGCTCGGGCTCGGTGGCAACGAGAGCTACCCGGAGGTCTTCGCGCCCTTCGGCGGCTTCGCCGACGATGTGCCGGTGGTGGACAGCCGCGTGCGGATGCCCGACGTGCCGGGCGTCGGCTTCGAGGCGAAGAACGAGCTCTACGCGGTGTTCAAGGGTCTGGACTGAGCCGGTCCGCGAGCCAGGCGGCCGCGTTGCCGTCGGCGCCGGAGGGCAGCGGGCCCGACGGCGCGGCCAGGAAGGCCAGGATGTCGCGCACCACGACGTCGCGGTTGCTGTCCACTAGCAGCAGGTGGAAGCCACGCGGATAGACGGCCAGCCGAGGCCGCGCCTCCGGCGGCACGCGGGCGAGCGCGGCGCGGGAGGCATGGCCCGGCACGATCATGTCGCGCGCGCCGACCAGCATCAGCGCCGGCACGGGCCGCCCGTCCATGCTCCGGCAGCAGCGTGGCAGCGCGGCGACGGCGGCATCCATCAGGTCCACCAGCCCGACGGCGCTGTCCACGCGCGTGGTGCGGATGGTGAGCGGATCGCGGCCGAGGCGGCGCAGTGCCTCCGTATTGTCGCTCGCCACCACGCCGCCGACGCCGCCCTGGAAGCCCATCACGGGCATGGTGCGCGAGATGAGCCAGAGCCCGCCGCGCATGACGCCGTTCATGAAGTCACGGGACCAGAGGGCGGGTGTGAGCAGGACGTAGCCGTCCACCGGCGGCGGCGCGTCGGAGGCGCCGGCCAGTATGGCCACCGCCGCCCCCATGCTCTCGCCCATCAGGTAGATCGGCAGGCCCGGGTGGCGCCGGCGCAGCAGCTGCGCGGCGGCCTTGGCGTCGGCAGCGAGCGTGTCGGCGCCGGCCCAGTAGCCGCGGTTCGGGGCCCGGCCGAAGCCGCGCTGGTCATAGGCGTAGACCAGCAACCCGCCCGCGTTCAGCGCGGGCAGGCTGTCGGTCAGGAAGTTGCCCGAATGGTCGTTGAATCCGTGCAGCGCCAGCACGACGGCGCGCGGCGTGCCCTCGGGCGGGAAGCGGCGCAGCGGCAGGGTGGCGCCGTCGGCGGCGCGGATCGCGTCCTCGCGGATATCGGGCGTGCCGATGGGCGGGCCGGCGGGCAGGACGACGGGCGTGCAGGCCGCCGCGACCAGCGCAGCCGCAAGGACGGCTGCGCGCCCTGCCGCCGCCAAGGGTCTCCAGCCGGGGATGCGCACGATGGCGTGCGGATCGCCGATCGCCCTTCCCGCGTCAAGCGAAAGGCGCCGGCCGTTGCGCGGCCGGCGCCCGTCCGGATCAGAAGCGGTAGCGGACGCCGACGCCGATGACCCAGGGGTTGAGGTCGGCCGTGCCGCTCACGGCGCCCCCGTTCACCCGCACATCCGGGCTCAGGAACAGGTACTTCACGTCGAAATTCGCCAGCCAGTTGCGCGAGATCTCGTAGTTCACGCCGGCATTCAGCGCGAAGCCCCAGCTGTCCTTGATGTCCACGCTGGTGATCCCCGGACTGCGGCTGCCGCCTTCGCTGTAGAAGATGGTGTAGTTCAGGCCGGCGCCGACATAGGGGCTGAAGCGCGAAGTCGGCAGCGGGTGGTACTGCAGCGTGAGCGTCGGCGGCAGGACCCAGGTGCTGCCGAGGTCGATCGTGCCGGCGCCCGGCACGTTGCGGACCTCCACGTCGTGCTTGGTGGTCGCCGCGATCAGGTTCAGCGAGACGTTCGGGTTGAAGAAGTAGGTGAAGTCGAGCTGCGCGGTGAACGCGTCATTGGCGTTCGGCGTCCCGCCGATCGAGGTGTTGCCGCCATTGGTGGGCAGCACGCCGATCCCGCTCAGGCCGATCAGGAAGTCGCCCGCCCTCAGGCCACGCACATCCTGCGCCAAGGCCGGGCCGGCCGTCACCGCCAGCGCCATCGCCGCGGCAAGCATCCGTGTCTTCATGAGCTTCGAGCCTTCCAGTCCCGCGGCGCGCCTCCGTGCGCGTCCGCCGGCGGGGACCTTCGGTCTCAGCCCAGCACCGAACCTTGATGCATGTCAGATTCGTTTCGCATCGCAGCAAGGCGTTGCATATGCGCAACGCCTTGCTGCGATAGGATGCCAGTCTGGGAGGGCTATTCCGCGCGGATGTTGGCGGTCTGCACCACCTGCCGCCAGCGTGCGATCTCGGCCTCCTGGAAGCGGCGGTACTCGTCCGGCGCGTTGGCGACCACGTCGAAGCCGATGGCATTCAGGCGCTGGACGTTCTCCGCGTTGCGCAGCGCCTCGACGACCGCGCCGTGCACCCGCGCCAGCAGCGGCGGCGTCATGCCGGCGGGGGCCATGACGGCCTGCCAGGAGGTGACGACGAAGTCGGCCAGCCCTTGCTCGATCGCCGTCGGCACTTCAGGCAGCAGGCGGTTGCGCTCGGCGCTGGTGACCGCGATGGCGCGCAGCCGTCCGCCCTGGATGTGGCCGGCGACCGTGCCGAGGTTCTGGAAAGAGAGCTGGACGTTGCCGGCGATGAGGTCGGTCGCAGCCGCAGCTCCGCCCTGGTAGGGCACATGCTCCGGATCCGTCCCCGTGCGCTGCTTGAACAGCTCCATCGTCAGGTGGTCCGAGGAGCCGACGCCGGAGGTCGAGTAGCTGGTCCGGCCCCGGTTGCGGCGCAGCCACTCCACCAGCTCGGCCAGGGTGCGGACCGGCACGCGCTCCGGATTCACCACCAGCACGTTCGGCGTGGTGACCGCGAGGGTGATCGGCGTGAGCTCGCGGATCGGGTCGTAGCCGAGATTCGGCCGCAGCGCGGTGTTGATGGCGAAGACGCCGATCGAGCCCACGAAGAGCGTGTAGCCGTCGGGCGCCGCGCGGACGACCTGGCGGGCCGCGACTTCCCCGTTCGCGCCGGGGCGGTTCTCCGCCACCACGGGCTGGCCGATGGACTGGCTCATCCGGTTGGCGATGGCGCGCGCGACGATGTCCGACGGGCCGCCGGCGACGAAGGGGACGAGGATCGTGACCGGCCGGTTCGGCCAGTCGGTGCCCTGGCCGGCGGCCGGCAGGGGCAGCAGCGGCGCGGCCAGCGCGGCCAGCGCGGTACGGCGGTGCAGGCGCATGATCATCTCCTGGTGTTTCCTCCGATCGGAGGATGCGGCCTTCGGGCCGGCGCCGCCACCCTCTCCGGTCCAGGAGTCGGAGTGGCCGCCATGGCCAGCCTGGTTGCCGTGCCATCCCCCGCCCGAGTGGGGCCCCAGGCGCTGACGCGCTCGCTCGGGGTCTGGCTCTTCGATGGCTTCGCCTACGACGAAGGGCGCGCCCTGCTCACGCGGCCGGACGGCCTGGCCCTGATGCCCAGGCCGAAGACCGAGCTGGTCCTGATGCTGCTGCTGCGCCGGGCCGGCAGCGCGGTGTCGCGGACGGAGCTGCTCGATGCGGTCTGGCCAGGGTCGGATGTCGGGGACGACAACGTCACGCAGTGCATCACGGAACTGCGGCGCGCCTTCGGGGAGCGCGCCGGGCTGCTGAAGACGGTGCAGCGGTGCGGCTACTGCCTTGACGCCGAGGTGGCCTGGCGGCCGTCGGGCTGAGCGGGTCGCGCCGCCTCGCCTGGGGCGCGCGGCGACTCAGGGCCAGAAACGGTAGGTGAGGGTCAGCCCGGCCACGGCCTGGGTCGGCGTGCCGCGATCCACGAGCGGGCTGTCGGCGGCGTCACCGAAGATGCGGCCGACCTCGCCGAAGCCGATGACCGCCCAGCGGTCCGAGATCACCCAGGTCACGCCCGCGGCGACGCCGGCGAACCAGTAGTCCCGGGGCCTGAAGACCTCGTAGCCGCTGCGCTGGGACTGGCGCTCGTCGACGCCGAAATAGGTCTCGGCAAAGTCGCGGCTGCCCCAGGACAGGCGCGGGCCGGCCGAGAGGATCAGGTCCGGGCGGGCGCGGAAGATCCGGTCGAGGCGTGCATCGGCCAGCACGCCGGAGTGCCCGCCGAAGCCCTGGCGCAGCTCGGCGCGGGCCAGATAGGTGCCGTCCGAGTAGCTCACGAAGGCCCCCGCCTCACCGGCCAGATCCACGTCGCCCATGCCGCGCAAGGCGTCGTTGTCGTCCTGGTCACGGCCGAAGCGGGGCCGGACCAAGACGCCGGCGCTGACGGGGCCGTTGCGCAGCAGCGTGGCGCCGGCGCCGTCGCGGAACGAGATGAAGATGCCGTCCTGCGGCGTGCGGATGTCGAAGGCGGCGAGCGGGCGGACCGTCCAGTCATTGGAGCCGAGATAGTCGGGCGTCAGCAGCGCGCCGACGCCGATCGCGACGCGCCAATTGTCGGCGCCGAGTGCGCCGATGGCTGGCGCGGCCTGCGGGGCGAGACCGGTCTGGGCGACGGCGGGCGCTGCGAGGAGGCAAGGCAGCAGCGCCGCGGCGGCGCGAAGGATCGAACGCATGGCGGGGTCCCGGCAGGTTTCGCGCGCAGGTGGTGGGTCTCCCGCCGCGTGTCCACCGCTTTACCTTTTGGGTCCAGCCGGATAAGCGCCGCCGGCACGGGGCGAACGACCGGGAGACGCTGCGCATGCCGACCGACCTCGAGATCGCGCGGGCCGCGACGCTCCGGCCCATTGCCGAGATCGCAGCGAAGGCCGGCATCCCCGACGCGGCCCTCGAGCCCTACGGCAAGTACAAGGCGAAGGTCGCGCCGGAGTTCGTGGCGAAGGCCTCGTCGCGTGGCCCTGGCAAGCTTGTGCTGGTCACCGGCATCAACCCGACTCCGGCCGGCGAAGGCAAGACCACGACGACGATCGGCCTCGGCGACGCGCTGAACGCGATCGGCACGAAGGCGATGATCGCGCTGCGCGAGCCCTCGCTCGGCCCCTGCTTCGGCGTGAAGGGCGGCGCGACCGGCGGCGGCTACGCGCAGGTGCTGCCGATGGAGGACATCAACCTCCACTTCACCGGCGACTTCCACGCCATCACCAGCGCGAACAACCTGCTCTCCGCGGTGCTCGACAACCACCTCTACTGGGGCAACGAGCTCGGGCTGGATCCGCGCCGCGTCAGCTGGCGGCGCGCAATGGACATGAACGACCGCAACCTGCGCGACTGCGTCGTCGGACTGGGCGGCGCATCGCAGGGCGTGGTGCGGGAGGACGGCTTCGACATCACCGTGGCGTCGGAGGTGATGGCGGTGTTCTGCCTCGCGCGCGACCTGCACGACCTGCAGGCGCGGCTCGGCCGCATGATCGTCGGCCGCACGCGCGACGGCCGCGCAGTGACGGCGAAGGACCTCAAGGCGGATGGCGCGATGGCCGTGCTGCTGCGCGACGCGCTGTCGCCGAACCTCGTGCAGACCATCGAGGGCTCGCCCGCGCTGGTGCATGGCGGCCCCTTCGCCAACATCGCGCATGGCTGCAACAGCGTCGTTGCGACGCGCCTCGGCCTCGGGCTGGCGGATGTGGTGGTCACCGAGGCCGGCTTCGGCGCCGATCTCGGCGCGGAGAAGTTCCTCGACATCAAGTGCCGCCTCGCCGGCCTCGAGCCCGGCGCCTGCGTGATCGTCGCGACCGTGCGCGCGCTCAAGATGCATGGCGGCGTCGCCAAGGCCGATCTGGGGCGCGAGGACGTCGCGGCGGTGGAGCGCGGCGTGGTCAATCTCGCGCGGCACGTCGAGAACATGCACAAGTTCGGCCTGCCGGTGGTGGTCGCGCTGAACAAGTTCACCTCCGACACGCCGGCCGAGATCGCAGCGGTGCAGGCGGCGATGGCGCGGCTCGACACCGAGGCGATCCTCTGCACGCATTGGGGCGACGGCGCGGCCGGGGCGGTGGAGCTGGCGCGGGCGGTGAAGGCGCGGCTCGACCGCGGCGCGGCGCGCTTCGCCCCGCTCTACCCGGACGCGATGCCGCTGGCCGAGAAGTTGCGGACCATCGCGCGCGAGATCTATCGGGCGGCCGATGTCTCCATCCCCGCGGCAGCCGCGCAGAAGCTGGCGCGCTGGGAGCAGGAGGGCTTCGGCCACCTGCCCGTCTGCGTCGCCAAGACGCAGTATTCCTTCAGCGCGGATCCCACCGCGCTCGGCGCCCCCACCGGCCATGTGCTGCCGCTGCGCGACGTCCGGCTGTCGGCCGGCGCCGGCTTCGTGGTGGCGATCTGCGGGGAGATCATGACCATGCCGGGCCTGCCGCGGCGGCCGGCGGCGGAGACGATCACCCTCGACGCGGACGGTCGGATCGAGGGGCTGTTCTGAGCGCTTCCGCGTCAGGCTTCGACGGCGGCTGATCGAGAAGGCGGCGCAGCTCCTCGGGCACCGGCTCGGCGACGGTCGCGTCGTAGAGTCGGCCGAGCTCGGTCCTCAACCATCGGTCGAAGGCGCCCGCCCCGGGATCGGGCGCTGCTTCGGAGAGGGAGGTCGCCCCGAGCGGGAGCGATGCGCTCCCGGGACGGATCTGCGCACTCATGATCGCAGCAGCGTGCGGCGCCGGGCGCGGTTCCTCGGTCGGCTTGCAAAGATGTCGTTTCGCCCCGCCGTTGCCGCCTTGCCGCAGTGTCGCGGCTGACAGGATCGCGTGAGGCCCGCCACGATCCGGGCGGCGAGGCCGCGCCGCGACAGGAGGGGGGTGCGCGCCCCGGGGTGCGCGACCCAGGGTCCACGCCGGCGGACCGGGGCTGTATAGCGGACAGGGCTTCGCCACGGGGCGGAGTCGGGACGGGATGGCATGGCACAGGCCGCGGTGGACGGGATCCTGCGTGAGGCCGCCGGGCGACACGCCCGCGGCGACCTGGACGGCGCGGCGCGGCTTTATCGCAAGGTCCTGGCGCAACGGCCGGGCGATCCCAACGCGCTCAATCTGCTTGGCCTGCTGGAACGCCAGCGCGGCGATCTGGCGCGCGCGCTCGACCTTGGCGGGAAGGCGGTCTCGGCACGGCCTCACAGCGCGATCTTCCTGGCGAATTACGGCGCGACGCTGGCCGAGGCGGGCCGGCTGCCGGAGGCGGTCCGCGCCATGCAGGCCGCGCTCGCACACCGGCCGGACGACCCCGTGACCCTGCGCAACCTCGGCCAGGCGCTCACGGCGCTCGGCCAGCACGGGGCCGCCCTGGCGCCGCTCCGCCGGGCGGTCGAGTTGGCGCCGGAGGCGCCGGAAGCGTGGCTCGCGCTCGCCCATGCGATGCGCGAGGCCGGCGAACCCGAGGCGG
>NZ_JAKJIB010000108.1 GCF_021864505.1 Falsiroseomonas oryziterrae | reverse complement strand
TGCATTGGGACGGGCGCGGCGCGCTGCGCGGCGACCCGCCAGCGGCCGATGCACCGCCGCTTCGCCGCGCGATCGCCGCCGCGCGGGCAAAGGTGACCGCCATGCTCGCCGCGCCAGTCACCGACCTGCGGACCACGCCGTGGGAGGACACCGGCGTGACCGACCTGATCCTGCTCGGCCTCGCCTGATCGCTGGACGCGGGCCCCGCGCCGGCGGTAGGGGGGGCGCATGATCGAATTCCCCTCCGGCTTCAAGGCTCCCTTCTTCCGCCCGTCGAACCGCAAGGCCGACGAGTTGCGCGCCGTCTCGCTGACGCCCCGCGCCGCACGCCACGCCGAGGGATCGTGCCTTGTGCGCTTCGGCGTCACCGAGGTGCTCTGCACCGCCAGCATCGAGGGCAAGGTGCCGCCCTTCCTGCGCAACTCCGGCCAGGGCTGGGTGACGGCGGAGTACGGCATGCTGCCGCGCGCCACCCACACGCGCGGCGACCGGGAAGCGGCGCGCGGCAAGCAATCCGGCCGCACGCAGGAGATCCAGCGGCTGATCGGCCGCAGCCTGCGCGCCGTCACCGACCTCAAGGCGATGGGCGAGATGACGGTGACGCTGGATTGCGACGTGCTGACCGCCGATGGCGGCACGCGCACGGCGTCCATCACCGGCGCCTGGGTCGCGCTGCACCTCGCCTTCGAGCATGCGATGGCGAAGAACATCCTCAAGAAGAACCCGCTGAAGGACCAGGTGGCCGCGATCTCCTGCGGGGTGTGGAACGGCACGCCGGTGCTCGACCTCGACTACGAGGAGGACAGCAAGGCGGAGACCGACGGCAACTTCGTCATGACCGGCGCGGGCGGCGTGGTGGAGGTGCAGGCGACGGCGGAAGGCGCGCCGTTCAGCGAGGCGGAGCTGACCGCGCTGCTGGGCCTCGCGCGCAAGGGCACGAACGAGCTCTTCGCCAAGCAGCGCGAGGCGATCGGGAAGTGACGGCGCGACGGATCTTCGCCGGTCCGAAGCTCGTCCTCGCCACCCACAACAAGGGCAAGGTGCGGGAGGTGGCGGACCTGCTCGCGCCCTGGGGCTTCGAGGTGGTGAGCGCGGGCGCGCTCGGCCTGCCGGAGCCCGACGAGACCGAGGACAGCTTCCTCGGCAACGCCCGCATCAAGGCGCTGGCCGCGTCGCGCGCGTCCGGCCTGCCGGCGCTGGCGGACGATTCCGGCTTCTCGGTCGCGGCGCTGGACGGCGCGCCGGGCGTGCGGACGGCGGATTGGGCGGAGACGCCCACCGGCCGCGACTACGCGATGGCGATGGGCAAGGTGGAGAAGCTCGCGCGGCACGCGCCGGATCGCCGCGCCTGGTTCTCCTGCGCGCTGGTGCTCGCCTGGCCCGACGGCCATACGGAGGGCTTCCTCGGCGAGGCGCATGGACGCTGGGTCTGGCCGCCGCGCGGGACCAACGGCTTCGGCTACGACCCGATGTTCGTCCCCGACGGGCACGACCAGACCTTCGGCGAGATGGCGCCGGCGGCGAAGCACGCCATCAGCCACCGCGCGGCGGCCTTCGCCAAGCTGCGCACCAGCCTGCCGCCGCGCTAGCGGGGGAGCGCGCCGCGCAGCTCAGTCCCGCGGCAAGGGCACGAAGAAGGCCTTCACGAGCCCGCGCAGCGCGAGGATCTGCCGCTTCAGCGACAGCGGATCGTCGAGCGCCTTCGACATGATGATCGCGCCCTCCAGCACGGTGGAGATCATGTCCGCCAACTCGTCGAGCGGCACCTCGTCGCGCGGACGGTAGGCGGCGGCGATGTCGTCGAACATGCCGCGGAAGCGCCGGCGCCAGAGCAGCGCCGCCTCCGCGTTGATGGCGCGCACCTCGCGATCGAACAGCCGCTCGTAGTAGCAGCTCGTGGCCACAAGGCAGCCCGGGTGGCCCTTCGGCAGGTCGCCCATCAGGTCGGCCAGCAGCTTGAGCCCGATCAGCAGCACCTGCAGCGGGTCGTCGGTCAGCTCCCGCGCCTGGCCGAAGATGCGGTCGTAGACCTGCTCGTCCTCGTCGATGTAGCGGCGCAGCAGGGCCTTCGCGAGCTCGGTCTTGTCGCGGAAGTGATAGAAGAAACCGCTCTTGGTCAGCCCCGTCTCGGCGATCAGCTCCTCGATCGAGGTCGCGCCGAATCCCTTGGCGAGAACTGAGGCCTGCGCGGCATCGAGGATGCGCGTGCGCGTCTCCTGCCCCTTGCCCATGCGCACGCCGCTCATTTCCGTACCTCCGGTCGGTTCCGGCACGCCAGGCGCTGCCCGCCACGCCGCGGCAATCGCTGCGCAGACGAGGTAACCCGTTGATGGCGCGATGCAAAGCGACAAAGCGCCGCAGCTTGACCACGTGCCTGCTAGGTCGTGCGCGGGCATCCCGGCAGAGTCCGTGCATCGACACACGCACGAGAGGATCACGCCATGCACATCGCCCGCCCGCAGGAGCCGCTGAGCGGCGCCACGCCCGAGGCCATACGACTGTTCGACGCCGCGGCCGAGGCTTTCGCCCTCTATCGCGGCGACCCGGTCGGCCTGCTGGACCAGGCGATCGCGATCGCGCCGCGCTTCGCCATGGCCCATCTGTTCAAGGCTTGGCTCTTCGCCCTGACGACCGAGCCCGAGGCGACCGAGGCCGCGCGTGGCATCCATGCCGAGGCCGTCGCGCTGCCCCTCGGCGCGCGCGAGGCCGGCCATGCCGAGGCGCTGTCGCATGTCCTGGCCGGCAACTGGAGCGCCGGCGGCCTCGCGCTCGAGCGGCATTCCATGCGCTTCCCGCGCGACCTGCCCGCGCTGCAGGCCGGTCACCTGATCGACTTCTACCGCGCCAATGCCCGCGCGTTGCGCGACCGCATCGCGCGCGCCCTGCCGCATTGGCACGGCGTGCCCAGCCGTTCCCTGGTGCTCGGCATGCAGGCCTTCGGCCTCGAGGAGACCGGCGACCACGCCCGCGCCGAGGCCGCGGGGCGCGAGGCGGTGGAGGCCGATCCGCGCGACTGCTGGGCCCACCACGCCGTCGCGCATGTGATGGAGATGCAGGGCCGCGCCGCGGACGGGCTCGCCTGGATGACGGCGCGCGAGCCGCACTGGGCGGCCGAGGAGAACTTCTTCCGCGTGCACAACTGGTGGCATCGCGCGCTGTGCCACATCGAGCTGGGCGACGCCGCCTCTGCGCTCGCCCTCTATGACGGGCCGGTGCGCGGCGGGCGCAGCGCGATCGCCGTGGACCTGGTGGACGCATCCGCCCTGCTGTGGCGGCTCGACTTGTCGGGCGTGGATGTCGGCGACCGCTGGAACGAGCTGTCGGCGGCCTGGGAGGCGCAGGCGGACGGTCGGCTCTATGCCTTCAACGACTGGCACGCCGCGATGGCGCATCTCGGCGCCGGCCGCATGGCGGAGGTGGAGCGGCTGCTCGCCACGATGCGTGGCGCCATGGGCTCGGAAGCCGCGCGCTGGATGCGCGAGACGGGCTTGCCCCTCATCGAGGGCTTCGCCGCGTTCCGGCGCGGTGACCACGCCACGGCGGTCGAGCGCCTGCTCGGGGCGCGTCACATCGCGAATGTCTTCGGCGGCAGCCATGCGCAGCGCGACGTGATCGACTGGACCCTGACCGAGGCGGCGATCCGCGGCGGCCTGGCGGAGCTGGCCGAGGGCCTGGCGCAGGAGCGCCTGGCGCTTCGCCCGCACAGCCCGGTCAACCGCAGCTTCCTGGAACGCGCGCGCGCGGGCCTTGTCGCGGCGTGACGGCCGGCGGCGCGGGGGCGGTCTCCGTCGTCGCGCTTGACGACCCGTAGCGGCACGCCCAGTGGGGACTGGCCCGCGGGAGGGGCGCAGCATGGATGACGCGACGGCGGGCGCCGCCTCCGATCTACTCGTCCGCCACTGGCGGGCCGGCACGGTGCTCGCCGGCCTGCCGGACGCGCTGCGCCCGGCCAGCCGCGCCGAGGGCTACGCGATCCAGGCGCGGCTCGAGCGGCTCAGCGCGCAGCCGCTCTTCGGCTGGAAGATCGCCGCGACCAGCACGGCGGGACAGCGGCATATCGGCGTGGACGGCCCGCTCGCCGGGCGCCTGCTGGCCGAGATGGTGCACCGGGACGGCGCGACGCTGCCCTTCGGCGCCAACCGCATGCGGGTCGCCGAGGCCGAGTTCGCCTTCCGGATGGCGCGCGACCTGCCGCCGCGGACTGAGCCCTACACCCAGGCGGAGGTGCTGGATGCCGTCGCGGCCCTGCACACCGCGATCGAGGTGCCGGATTCGCGCTTCGCCGATTTCGCGACCGCCGGCGCCGCGCAGCTCGTCGCCGACAATGCCTGCGCGCATCTCTTCGTGCTGGGTCCGGAGGCGCCCGCGTCCTGGCGCGGCCTGGACCTCGCCGCGCACCGTGTCACCGGCCGCGTCGCCGGCAAGCTGGAGCGCGAGGGGCAGGGGGCCAACGTGCTCGGTGACCCGCGGATCGCGTTGGCCTGGCTCGCCAACGAGCTGTCGCGCCATGGCGTGACGCTGGGCGCGGGGCAGGTGGTGACCACCGGCACCTGCCTCGTGCCGATGGAGGTGGCGCCCGGGGACGAGGTGTCGGCGGAGTATGGCGTGCTCGGCCGGGTGGGAATGCGCTTCGCGGCGGCGTGATCGCGTCGCGCCCGCCCGCCCAGGCTTGAACCCCTCGCCGGCCGTCCTTTCTTTCCCGACAGGAAGCCGGGAGACCTTCACCATGCGCGGGATCGGGGCGGCGCTGCTCGGCGCCGGGATCATGCTGTCGGGCATTCCCGTCGCCGGGGCGCTCGCGGAGCCGGTGATCAGCCAGGCGCCGCCACCCGACGTCGCCGGCGTGCGCCTTGTCACCGTGGCGCAAGGCTTCGAGCGGCCTTGGGGCCTCGCCTTCCTGCCCGACGGCTCGATGCTGGTGACCGAACGGCCGGGGCGGCTGCGCGTGGTGCGCGACGGACAGATCGACCCGCGCCCCGTCGCCGGCGTCCCGCCGGTGCATGCGATGGGGCAGGGCGGGCTGCTCGACGTCGCGCTGCATCCCGACTTCGCGCGCAACCGCACGATCTTCCTGAGCTACGCACACGGCAACGCGGAGGCCAACCGCACGCGGCTCGCGCGCGGGGTGCTGGATTTGCAGGCGATGACGCTGCGCGACGTGCGCGTGATCTTCGAGGTGGACCGCGAGAAGGCGGCGAATGCGCATTTCGGCAGCCGCATCCTGCTCCTGCCGGACGGCACGCTGCTGCTGACCATCGGCGACGGCGGCAACCCGCCGAACAGCCTCGACGGGCGCCCGATCCGCGAGATGGCGCAGGACCGCGCGAACCACATCGGCAAGATCCTCCGGCTGACCGAGGACGGCACGGTGCCGGCCGACAATCCGTTCGTCGGCCAGCCCGGCGTGCGGCCGGAGATCTACACCTGGGGCAACCGCAACAACCAGGGCATCGCCTGGGATCCCATCCGCCGCGCGGTGTGGGCGAACGAGCATGGCAGCCAGGCGGGCGACGAGCTGAACCGCATCGAGCGCGGCCGCAACTATGGCTGGCCCGCGGTGACGCACAGCGTCGAATACCGCACCGGCAACCAGATCGCGCCCGCGCGCAGCGCGCCCGGCATGGCGGATCCGGTGCTGGTCTGGATGACGACCACCGCGCCCTCGGGCCTCGCGGTCTATACCGGCGACCGATTCCCGGCTTGGCGCGGCGACCTGTTCAGCGGCGGGCTGCGCAGCCAGGACGTGCGGCGCATCCGCCTGGACGCCGCCGGCCGCGTGGTGGGGGAGGAGGCGATCCGCATCGGCCGACGCATCCGCGACGTGCGGCAGGGCCCCGACGGCTTCCTCTACCTGCTGACCGACGATCCGCAGGGCGCGCGCATCCTGCGGATCGAGCCGCAATAGGACCGCGCGCCGCAGCCGAAGCGGCCAGGGTCTGCTGAGTCGGCGCCGCGCCGGGGAACGTGAAGACGCCGCGCGGCGCGACATCGCGGCCAGAAACAGCGCACTCGGCCGTTTGCGCGCGCCGCGGTGCCGGCCGCAGCCCAAGGGATCCGTCGCATCCGGCGACCGGGACCGGCTACGCTCCTGCGCCGCCCTGGCCGGGGCGACGCCCGCAGCGGGCGGCGAACGTCCAAGCACCCATGCAAGGAGACGTCGCCATGCTCTTCTGCATCATGGCCAACTACACCCCGCAGGCCATCAACGGGCTGATGGAAAATCCGGAAACCAGTCGTCTCTCGGCGGTGCAGTCCCTGCTCGAAGCCGCTGGCGGGCGCGTGGTGAGCCTCTACAGCACCGCGGCCGAGGGCCCGGGCGCGATGCTGATCTTCGACGTGCCCGACGCCCAGACGGCGCCCGCGGTCGGCGCGGTGATCGCAGCCTCGGGCTCGGTGCAGAACCTTCGGCTCATGCGCCTGATGACGCCGGAGGAGGTGCCCGCGGTGCGCCGCAAGGCGGCGCAGCTGCGGGCGGCCTACAAGCCGGCCGGCAAGTAGCGATTCGGGCGGGGGGCGGCGGCGTCGCCCGCCGCCCCACGCCGGAAGGCTCGGCGCTACTCCGCGCGGATGTTCGCGTTCCGCACCACCTGGCCCCAGGTGGCGTGGTCGCGGCGGGTGATGTCGGCGAGCTGCTGCGGCGTGCCGCCGCCCGGCTCGTCGCCGCGGCTCGTCATGCGCTCGCGCGTCGCGGGATCGGCCAGGGCCTGGTTCAGCGCGGCGTTGGCGCGCGCCACGATCTCCGGCGGCAGGCCGGGCGGGCCGTACAGGCCGATCCAGGCGGTGAAGGTGAAGTCCTGCAGGCCCTGCTCCGCGCTCGTCTGGATGTCCGGGAAGGCGGGGCTGCGGTTGGCGCCGGTGGCCAGGATGCCGCGCAGCTGCCCGGACTGGAGGAAGGGCGCCACCACCGACGCACCGTCGAACATCGCGCTGAAACGGCCGGCGATGAAGTCCTGCATCGCGGGGCCCGACCCGCGATACGGCACGTGCTCCATCTGCAGCGGCGCCGCGCGCATGCGCAGCAGCTCCATCGCGGTGTGGCTGAGGCTGCCCGCGCTGGCGGAGCCGTAGTTCACCCGACCGCCCTGCGGCCGCACCCAGTCGATGAACTCGCGCACGTTCCGCGCGGGGACGGAGGGATGCACGCAGAGGATCAGCGAGGACTGCAGCATCATGCCGATCGGCGTCATCTGCAGCGGATCGAAGGCGAGCGGGCCCATCGTGTGCGGGTTGATCGCCATGGGCGAGGCGTTGCCGGCCAGCAGCGTGTAGCCGTCGGGGCGCGCGCGCAGCACCGCCTCCGTCCCCAGGTTGCCGCCGGCGCCGCCGCGGTTGTCGATCGCGACGGGTTGGCCGAGCGCCGCCTGCAGCCCGTTCTGCACCACGCGCGCCGCGAAATCGGTCTGCCCGCCCGGCGGGAAGCCCACCACCAGGGTGATGGGGCGGTTCGGCCAGGCGGCCTGCGCATTCGCCACATGCGGCGCGGCGAGCCCGCCCGCCGCCAGCGCCATCAGGCCGCGCCGGCCGATTGCCGTGTCGGTCATTGTCGTTTCTCCCGGTCCTTGCGGCCGGACCGGCCGCAACCGCGGACATGCCATCACAGCGTCGCGATCGCCAGCCCCAGCAGCGCCGCCGCGGCCACGCCCATCATGGTGAAGGTCAGGCTCATCCCCAGAACGCGCCAGCGGAAATTCTCCGGCTCCTGCGCGATGCCGGTGGCGTGCAGGATGCGTCCCGCCAGCAGCAGCGTGCCGAAGACGTGCAGCGCCCAGTCCGGCAGCCCGTTGATCTCGCACAGCATGATCAGCAGCAGCGCGAGCGGCACGTATTCCGCGAAATTGCCCTGCGCGCGCGCCGCGCGCTCCACCAGGCGGTGCGAGGTGCCGAGCGCGACGCGATGCAGCCGCCGCGCCTTGATCACCCGCGTCGAGAGCCAGACGAAGTAGAGGCCGAGCAGACCGGCATAGAGCCCTGTGACAGGAAGCATCAGCCGTTCTCCTTCACGTCGGCGCGAATCCCACCGGATATGCGCAGGATCTCAATCGGCGTCGTGGCGAAGACATGCATGGGCGAGCCCGCCGCCGCCCAGACCCGGTCGAAGGCGAAGAGGTCCTCGTCCACCAGCACCACGGGCGGCGAGAGATGGCCGAGCGGCGCGACGCCACCGATGGCGAAGCCGGTCACGTCGCGCACCCAGCCGCCATCCGCGCGCTTGATGTGCAGGCCCGTCGCGGCCGCGACCTTCGCGGTGTCCACCCGGTTGGCGCCGGAGGCGATGACGAGGACCACCCTCTCGCCGCCCCGGAACACGATGGATTTCGCGATCTGCGCCACCTCGCAGCCGACCGCCGCCGCGGCGTCGGCGGCGCTCCGCGTGCCTTCGGGGAAGGCCTGCACGCTGTCCGCATGGCCCGCGGCCAGTAGCGCCGCCCGCACCCGTTCGACAGACCCCCCGGACATCCCTATCTCCCCCTCTGCTCTTGCACGCGCTGCGCGCGTGCCCTCAAACGCCGGCGCCAGCCTCCGCCGGCTTGGCTTCGCGGCACGGGCCGCGGGCCGCATTCGCGGCCTCGGCCGGCTCCGCCGGCCGCTTGCCAGCCCCATATGCGGACAGCGATGCGCGACCCCCTCGCCCTCTACATCCACTGGCCCTTCTGCGCCGCCAAGTGCCCTTATTGCGACTTCAACAGCCATGTCCGCGACCGCGTGGATCACGCGGCCTTCGCCGCGGCCCTGCGCACCGAGCTGGGGCGGGAGGCCGCGCGCACCGGCCGGCGGCCGCTGGCGTCGATCTTCTTCGGCGGCGGCACGCCGTCCCTGATGCGGCCGGAGACCGCGGCGGCGCTGATCGAGGATGCGCGGCGGCTGTTCGATCCCCTGCCCGACCTCGAGGTCACGCTGGAGGCCAACCCGACCAGCGTCGAGCGCGAGAAGCTGCGCGACTTCCGCGCGGCCGGCATCAACCGCGTCTCGCTCGGCGTGCAGGCGCTGGAGCCGGAGGCGCTGGCCTTCCTCGGCCGCAGGCACGACGCGGCGGAGGCGGTCCGCGCGCTGGAGTTCGCGCGCGAGACCTTCCCGCGCGTCTCCTTCGACCTGATCTACGCCCGTCCCGGCCAGTCGGAGGCGTCCTGGCGCGCCGAACTCCGGCGCGCGCTGGCGCTCGCGGCCGACCACCTTTCGCTCTACCAGCTGACCATCGAGCCCGGCACGCAATTCGCGACGCTGCACGCGCGTGGCGCCTTCGCGCTGCCGGAGGGCGAGGACGCCGCACGGCTCTACGAGGCGACGGCGGAGGAAGCCGCGCGCTTCGGGCTGCTGCGCTACGAGGTGTCGAACTACGCGCAACCAGGCGCGGAAAGCCGCCACAACCTCGCCTACTGGCGCTACGGCGACTATGTCGGCATCGGCGCGGGCGCGCATCAGCGGCTGACGCTGGATGGCGAGATCCTCGCCGCGCGCCGCCACCGCGCGCCGGAGGAATGGCTCGCCCGCGTGCAGCGCGACGGGCATGCGGTGACGGAGGAGGAGGCGCTGACCCCGCGCGACCGCGCGCGGGAGGCGCTGCTGATGGGGCTGCGGCTGGCCGAAGGCGTGGACCCGGCGCGCATCGAGGCGCGCAGCGGCCTGTCCTTCGGCGACGCTGTGGACCTGCGGATGCTCGACTCGCTGCGCGAGGAGGAGCTGCTCGCCTGGCAGGGCGGGCGGCTCGGCGCGACGCCGGCCGGACTGCTGCGGCTCGACGCCATCCTGCCCTTGCTGTTGCATTGAGGCATGGGGATCACCGCCTTCATCGGCGCCTATGGCTACGGCAACCTCGGCGACGAGCTGTGCCTGATGGAGGCGATGCACGCCTTCCCGGCGGAGGAGGCGCGGGCCTTCAGCGTCGATCCGGACTGGACGATGCGCTGCGTGCCGGGCCTGGCGGGCTGCTTCGCGGACGGCGCGGCGATGCTGGCGCTGCGTCCGCGCCGCGTCGTCTATGGCGGCGGCATGTTCGGCACCTCGGAGGCGTTCCGCGCCTGGATGCCCTGGCTCGTGCAGGCGGAGGCGCAGGGGGCCGAGATCCACTTCCACAATCTCGGCGTCGCCTCGCTCGGCCGCGACCTCGGCTGGCTCGACGCCGCGGCGAACGGCGTCTTCGTGCGGGCGGCGGGCTTCACCGTGCGCGACTACCTCTCGATCGAGCGCGCGATCGAGGGCGGCATCGCCCGCACGCCGCGGCTGACCTTCTTCCCCGAGGCCGAGCTGCCGGCCGATCCGTCGCTGGCCGAGGCGTTGCTGCCGCGTGATCGCCGGCTGCTCGGCGTCTCGATCATCCCGTCGCCGCTGATGCGCGAGGCGCTGCGGCACGAGGCGGCGCTGGTGCACGCGCTGCTCACCGAGTTCGAGGGCCACGCCGTCGTGCCCATCGTCAGCACCGTCCACCTGCACGCGCCGGAGGAGGACGACATGGAAGGCTGCGCCGCCTTCCTGCGCGACTTCCTGCCGCGGGCGGAGATCGCGGCCCCCCTGCTGCTCGATCGCGCGCATTGGCGCGCGGAGCTGACGCCGGCGCGGCTGAAGGGCCTGATCGCGCGCTGCGACACGCTGGTGACGCACCGCAAGCACAATGCGGTGCATGCGATCGGCGCCGGCGTGCGCACCATCGGGCTGCATCCGCTCGAGGACCACAGCCTGCGCCGCACCTTCGTCACGCTCTGCAACCGGCTGCCGCCGGGCTCGCGCTGCGTCGGGCTGCTGTCGCCGTGACGCGCACGCTGCTGCTGGCCGAACGTCCCTTCGCCGGGCTGCGCTCGACGGCGATCCTCGAGGAGGTGCGCGCCTCGCTCGGCGCGGATGGCACGATCCTGGTCCCTGGCGCCGCGGACCCGCCGGAGGGCTTCGAGGCGGCCGCGCCCGACGCCGACCCGGCGGCGCTCGGCATCGGGCATGTCGTGCTGGCGGGCGTGTTCTCGGACCGCACCGCGCTCGACGCGGCGCTCGGCCACGCCGCGCGGGCGCTGGCGTCGGGCGCACGGCTCGAGGCGCGGAGCTTCTCGCTGGAGCGCGCCGCCGCGCAGCGCGAACCGCCGGCGCATGTCGAGGCGCTGGAGGCGGCGTCGGCGCTGGAGCTGCGCGACCACCACACCGCCAACACGCTGCTCGTCTGGCGCATCGCCGCGCCGTTCCGGATCTTCGCCTATCCCGAGCGCGCGGTCTGGCCCGATCCCGCCCTCGCCGAAGGGCTGCCGGCGGGCCCGCTGCTCGGCCTCGGCATCCTCGGCGGCGGCGGCACGGCGGGTGCGCTCGCGCGCTCGACCACCGCGCTGCGCGGGCTGCTCGCGCCGTTCCGCGGCTGGCCGG
>NZ_JAKJIB010000107.1 GCF_021864505.1 Falsiroseomonas oryziterrae | reverse complement strand
GCTGGCCCAGGCCGCGGCAGGCGGCTGCGTCGTCGTGATGTCCACCCGCGCCGGGTCGGGCCGCGCGGTGCCGGCCCTGCGCTATGCCGAGCAGGGCTTCGTGACGGCGGATACGCTGACGCCGCAGAAGGCGCGCGTGCTGCTGATGCTGGCGCTGACCCGGAGCAACGACCGGGCGGCCATCGCGGAGTTGTTCGCCCGGGCCTGACGGCCAGGCGGCCGGCTTGCCCCCGCCCCGCGCTCGGGCCAGAAGCGCGCCACGAGAACGGGGCCGCCAAGGCCCCGAGACCCTGGGAGACCGTCCACATGGCGATCCAACGCCGAATCCTTTCGCTTGCCCTCGCCGGCGCGCTCGCCGCGCCCGCCGCCATCGCCCAGTCCTGGCGGCCCGCGCGCCCGATCCGCCTGATCGTGCCCTTCGCCCCCGGCGGATCCAACGACATCGTCGGGCGGCTGATCGCCGAGGCGGCGGGCCAGGCGCTCGGCCAGCCCATCGTGGTCGAGAACCGCGCCGGCGCGGGCAGCATGCTGGGCGCCGAGCATGTCGCGCGCTCGGCACCCGACGGCTACACGGTGCTGATCAACAGCGGTCAGTCCACCGTCCCGGCGATCGTGGCGCGCGTGCCCTATCATTCCGTCAACGATTTCACCGGCATCGCGGTGGCCGGCTTCTCGCCGCATCTCGTGGTCGTCAATCCGCAGTTCCCGGCGCGCACGGCGCAGGAGCTTCTGGCCACGCTGCGCGCCGCGCCGGGGCGGCACAACCTCGCGACAGCCGGCATCGGGAGCGGCGTGCATGTCGCGGCGGAGCTGTTCCGCGCGGTGACGCAGGTGCAGGTGGAGCTGGTGCACTACCGCGGCGGCGGCCCGGCCGTCGCGGCGCTGGTGGCGAACGAATCGCAGCTCGGCACGCCGACCATGGCGAGTTCGCTGGGCCAGGTGCGCGGCGGGGCGCTGCGGGCGCTCGCGGTGATGGCGGAGCAGCGGCACCCGTCGCTGCCGGACGTGCCGAGTGCGCCGGAGGCCGGCATCCCGCGCGCGGTCTTCGAGGAGTTCTTCCCGATCCTCGCGCCGGCCGCGACGCCCGCGCCGGTCGTGGCCGCGCTTGGCGCCGCCTTCCGGGGCGCGATCCAGCAGGTCGCCCCACGGCTCGACGAGCTGGCGGGCGTGGTGCCGCGGGCCGGCTACGAGACGCCCGAGCAGGTCATGGCGCTGGTGCGCCAGGGCGTCGAGAGCTACTCGGCGATTCTGAGCGCGGCGGGCGTCCGGCCGGAGTGACCGGGGCGGGGTGAGCGAGGCGATAACCCCCACCCGCCTCGCTGCGCTTGGCCGTCGAACGCCCTTGGCGTTCGACCCCCCGCTTCGCGGGAGAGGGGAGCCGGACTCAGCACCCGCCGGGGACGGCTGTCAGCTCCAGCAGGCGACCGGTGACGGAGAACTCGCCGAAATCCATCACGAGGTCATCGGCGACGCCATTCTCGAAATAGCGCAGCCCGACCTCGTATTCGGGCTGGCTGGCGCCGCCGGTCGCGGCGCCGCGCTCGAAGAAGGCGATGCGCATGCGCGCCGAGGCCTGGCCGGCGAGCAGCGGGAAGCGGGGCGGCTCCTGCGGCGTGGCCTGCCAGCCGGAGATGACCGTCGTCGTGTCCTGCACGCCTTCGTCGGAGGTCCCGTCGAAGAGTGGTCCCGCCAGGATGCGCCGGCCGGCGCGAGCGACCTCGATCGAGAGCACAGTGTGGCGCGTCGGCAGCATCGTGCCAGCGGGCAGCGCCTCCTCCTTGCCGGCGGGCTCGGTGTAGCGGACGCTCCCCGACCCGTCGGAGCGCAGCTCCGCCTCGCCGGCCACACGCTGGCTGATCGCCCCGCCGGTGGATTGGGTCAGCGAGAAGCGCAGGCGCGAATTGTCCTTCGCCTCGAAGGTCGCGTAGTCGGAGACGGTCTCGATCTCCTGCCCGTCGCGGTCCACCACGGTCATGGTCATCCGCTGGCGGGTCGCCCAGCCCTCGCAGGCGTCCTGCACGTCGAAGACCATCGCGCCACGCACGGCGGTGATGCCGGAGTTGCGCCCCTCGCCGAGATCGAGGCGGTAGGCGGCGCGGTGCGCCACCATGCGGGCGACGCCGGCCGTGATCGCCTCCGCGCTGACGCCGTATTGCGCGCCGGCAGCCGCCGGGACGGGTGCCTGGGCCGAGGCCGGGCCCGCGGAGAGCGCGAGGGCGGCGACGAGGCCAAGCAGCCGGCGGGCGATGGGGGCGTCGGTCATGTCGGCTCCTCGGCGGCGTTCCACCCGATTTAGGACGGTTTCGAGCCGGTGGCACCCTTGGCGGGCGGAAGCTCGATCCGGATGGACAGTTCCTTGAGGCGGGCAGGCTCCACGGTGGAGGGCGCGCCCATCATCAGGTCCTCGCCCTGCTGGTTCATCGGATACATGTTGACCTCGCGGAGGTTCGGCTCCTCCGCCAGCAGCATGATGATGCGGTCGATGCCCGCCGCCATGCCGCCGTGGGGCGGTGCGCCGTAGCGGAAGGCGTTGAGCATGCCGCCGAAGCGCTCCTCCACCGCCGAGGCCGGGTAGCCGGCGATCTCGAAGGCGCGGACCATGATCTCGGCCTTGTGGTTGCGGATGGCGCCGGACGCCATCTCGTAGCCGTTGCAGACCACGTCGTACTGGAAGGCCGGGATGGTGAGTGGGTCCTTGGTGTTCAGCGCCTCCAACTCGCCCTGGGGCATGCTGAAGGGGTTGTGGCTGAACTCGATCTGCCCGGTTTCCTCGTTCCGCTCGTAGAAGGGGAAGTCCACCACCCAGCAGAAGCGGAAGGCGTTCTTCTCGATCAGGTCGAGCTCGGTGCCGATGCGGGTGCGGACGGTGCCCGCGAACTTGCCCGCCTCCTCCTCCTTGCCGGCGGCAAAGAACACCGCGTCGCCCGGGTTCAGGCCGCAGGTGGCGCGGATGGCCTCGAGGCGCTCGGGCTCGAGGTTCTTGGCGATCGGGCCCTTCGCGCCGTCGGCCTCGAAGGCGATGTAGCCGAGGCCGCCGGCGCCCTGCGCGCGGGCCCATTCGTTCAGCTTGTCGAAGAAGCCGCGCGGCCGGCCCGCAGCACCCGGCGCCGGGATGGCGCGCACCACGCCGCCGCCGGCGGCGATCTTCGCGAACAGCCCGAAGCCGGAGCCGGCGAAGGCCTCCGTCACGTCACGGATCACCAGCGGGTTGCGGAGATCCGGCTTGTCGGTGCCGTAGTCGCGCATCGCCTGCGCGTAGGTCAGGCGCCGCCAGGGGCCGCCATCCACGGCGCGGCCCTCGGCGAAGCGCTCGAAGGTGCCCCGCATGACCGGCTCCATCGTCTGGAACACGTCTTCCTGCGTGACGAAGCTCATCTCGACGTCGAGCTGGTAGAACATCAGCGTGCGGTCGGCGCGGCCGGCCTCGTCGCGGAAGCAGGGCGCAATCTGGAAGTAGCGGTCGAAGCCGGCGACCATGGTCAGCTGCTTGAACTGCTGCGGCGCCTGCGGCAGCGCGTAGAACTTGCCCGGATGGAGGCGTGCGGGGACGAGGAAGTCGCGCGCGCCCTCCGGGCTGCTCGAGGTCAGGATCGGCGTCTGGAACTCGGTGAAGCCGGCGGCGATCATCCGCTCCCGGATGTCGTGGATGATCTGGGCGCGCAGGATCATGTTCCGCTGCAGCCGCTCGCGCCGCAGGTCGAGGAAGCGGTAGCGCAGCCGCATCTCCTCCGGCGCGTCGTCGTCGGTGGCGACCTGGAAGGGCAGCACCTCGGCAGCCGATTGCAGGACCAGGTCGCGGACGCGCAGCTCGATCTCGCCGGTGGCGAGCTTCGGGTTCACCGTCGCGGCGTCGCGCTTCACCACCTCGCCGGTGACGGTGATGACGCTTTCGGGGCGCAGCGCCTCGGCGGCGGCGAAGACCGGGGAGCCGGTCGGGATCACGCACTGGGTCAGGCCGTAATGGTCGCGCAGGTCGATGAAGAGCAGCCCGCCATGGTCGCGCTTGCGGTGCACCCAGCCCGAAAGCCGGGCCGTGCTGCCGGCGTCGGCGGCGCGGAGCGCGCCGCAGGTGTGGGTGCGGTAGGCGTGCATGGAACGTCCCGGAGCGACTGGAAGAGGGCGGAAACCGCCACCCCCGGGCCGGGAAGTCAAGCGCCCGACCGCGATCGCGCCGACCGTGGACGCCGGAGGCGGGCGCGGTCGAAGCGTGAATCGTGGGCCTTGGACAAAGCCGAACGCAGATGGTCCCGAGACAGGGGGGCGGGCGGGTTCGGGGGCAAGGCGGCTTTTCGCCCCCGGGGGGGAGGGCTAAACCGGACCCATGAGCCGCCGCCAGCCCTCGACCGAGGTGCCCGTCCCGATCACCGACACCGCCGCGCTGGCCGCCCTGTGCGAGAGGCTGCAGGGCGAGGCCTTCGTCACGGTCGACACGGAATTCATGCGGGAGAGGACCTACTGGCCCGAGCTCTGCCTGGTGCAGCTGGCAGGGGACCATGAGGTCGCGGTGGTGGACACCATGGCGCCGGGGCTCGACCTCGCCCCGCTCGGCGCCCTCCTCGCCGACTCGAAGGTGGTGAAGGTGTTCCACGCGGCGCGGCAGGATGTGGAAATCTTCCTGCTGAAGTTCGGCGCCGTCCCGACGCCCCTCTACGACACCCAGGTGGCTGCCATGGTGGCAGGCTTCGGCGACCAGGTGAGCTACGACGCCCTGGCCCGGGCACTGGCCGGCGCTTCCATCGACAAGGCGCATCGCTTCTCGGACTGGGCGGCCCGCCCCCTGAGCCCGGCGCAGATCAGCTACGCAGCGGCCGACGTGACCCATCTGCGCGCCATCTACCGCGGCCTGGTCGCGCGCCTGGAGCGCGAGGGGCGGACCGGCTGGGTGGAGGAGGAGATGGCAGCACTCGCCGATCCCGCCACCTATCGCGCCGATCCCGAGACGCAGTGGGAGCGGCTGAAGCCGCGGACGCACAACCGGCGCTTCCTCGCCCTGCTGCGCGCCGCCGCCGCGTGGCGCGAGCGCGAGGCGCAGCGGGTGAACATCCCCCGCCAGCGCCTGGCGAAGGACGAGACGCTGCTCGAAGTGGCGGCGACCGCGCCGACGACGCCGGCCGAACTGTCCCGGGCGCGCGGCATCACGGATGGCTTCGCCAAGGGCAAGTCCGGCGCCTCGCTGCTGGCGGCGCTGGAGGAGGCGCGGAAGCTGCCCGACGACGCGCTGCCCGAGTTGCCGCGCGACCGCGGCCCGGCGCCCTCACCGGCGCTGGTGGCGCTGCTCAAGGTGCTGCTCGCCGCGCAGTCGGAGGCGCATCACGTGGCGCCGCGGCTGCTCGCAAGCACGGACGAGTTGGAGCGGTTGGCGGCCGGCGAGGACGTGCCGGCCCTGCATGGCTGGCGGCGGAGCGTGTTCGGCGACGCCGCGCTGGCACTGAAGGCAGGCCGGATCGCCCTCGGCGTGGACGGCAAGAAGGTCCGCGTGATCGAGGCCGGCTGAGGCGCGGCCTCGCCCTCCCTCCGAGGGACGGCGAGGCCGGATCGCTGGCATTTTCGGTGGAACCGCTGGGTGGTTCCACCGAACGGGCGCTAGCCGGCGCCCATCCCGGCGGATTGGGCTTGCCGGCCGCCCTGGCGAGCCACGCCGGCCATCGCGCGTCCCGCCCGCTCGCCGGCTCGCCTTGCGACGTCGCCGATCGAGACGATGCCGACCAGGCGCTTCTGGCGGTTCAGCACCGGCAGGCGCCGCACCTGCTCGCGCGTCATGTTCTCGGCCACCTCGTCGAGGTCCTCATCCTCGAACACGTAATGCGTACCGGGTGACATCACCTCGCGCACCTTGGTCCGGGCCGGGTCCTTCCCTTCGGCGAGGACGCGGATCGCGAGGTCGCGGTCCGTGACCATGCCGACGAGACGGTCGTTCTCGCCGACCGGCAAGGCGCCGGCCTCGGCTTCTGTCATCAGGCGCGCGGCCTGCTGAACCGTCTCGTCCGGGTTCACGACGCGCACCTCGCGGGACATCACCTCGGCGACGCAAGGCGCGTGCTGGTGCTGCCGGCCCTCGGCACGGCGGCGCTGCTCGAGCGGGCGCAACGCCTCCTCGGCGGTGCGGCGCGTCGCCCGCAGCAGGGTCGTGCCGCCCTCCATCAGCGCGCCGACATATTCGCGGACGAAGGCGCCCTGGAGTTCGACGAAGCCGTTCGGGCTGGCGCGCCGCAACATCTCCTGGGTCATGCGGATGTTGGTGCGCATGACGCCGTTCAGGACGTTGCCCATCGCCTCCTGCATGTCCTGGAGGCCGCCGCCCGCGCTGCGCGGCAGCATCATCAGCCGGCTGAGGTCCTGCGCCATCTCGCGCAGCGTCTCGGCATAGCGCTCGGCGCTCTCCTCCATGTCGTGCGCCATCTCGTCGCTCAGGCGACGACTGTCCTCGGCGACGCCGCGCGCGGCCTGGCGGGCGACGTGGCCGGCGGACTGGCCGCTGCGGCGGGTCATCTCCGCGCCCGCCTCGCCGAGATCACGCATGGCCGTGCCGCCGGCCTGGGCCATGCGAGTCGTGGCCTCTGCCCCGGCCTCGCCGGCCTGGCGTGCGGTGGTTGCGCCGCGTCCGGCTTCGCCGACGCGGCCGCGATCGCGGCCCGCTTCGTTCGCGCCGGGCGCGTCCTGGTTCTTATTGTCAGCCATCCTCGTGTCCCTTCTTCTTCGAGGGCGCGGCCCGGCACGGGGGCATGCCGGCCGCCGTGTCCGCGACGGCCGCCGCGGACCGGTCCTCAACGGGGCGAAGGCTGGGCGGTTGCCGCGAAAAAATTGAGGTTCGCGAGCCGAATACATCCGCAGGTTTCACGTTCCTGCCGCGCAGCGGCCGGACGCCCCCGGACCCGTCCCGTCGCGCAGTCGCCGCGCGTTCAGGCGCTGGCGGTATGGCCGGCTATCGGCGGTACTCGGCCTCGTTGACCTGCTCGAGCCACTCCACGGTCTTGCCGTCAAGCCGTTCCTGGATGGCGATGTGGCTCATGCCGGTGGTCGCGGTGGCGCCGTGCCAGTGCTTCTCGCCAGGCGGGAACCAGACGACGTCGCCGGGCCGGATCTCCTCGACCGGCCCGCCCTCCCGTTGCGCCCATCCGAGGCCGGCCGTGACGATGACGGTCTGGCCGAGGGGGTGGGTATGCCACGCGGTTCGCGCCCCGGGCTCGAAGGTGACGAGCGCCATGGCGACGCGGACCGGGTCGGGCGCCGCGAACAGCGGGTCCACCCGCACCGTGCCGGTGAACCATTCCGCGGGGCCCCGGCCCGAAGGCTCGGCCCCGGCGCGCCTGATCTCCATCCCTGCTGCCCCTCGTCCGACGGCGTGTCAGCCCTTTTCGCGTTCGGGCGGTACGGTCGTCCAGGCGCGCAGCATGGCCTCCGCGCCGGGGACGAAAGGCGCCCAGAGACGCAACATCGCCTCCGGCGTGTTGGCCGAGGCGGCCTCGGCCATCCGCTCGCGGAGGCGCGCCAGCATCTCCTCCTGCAGCGGCGCGAGGTCCGGCAGGCCGAGGAAGCGGCGGGCCTCTTCCGGGGTGCAGTCGACCTCGATGGTGACCTTCATGGTGTCCTGACCTCCACTGTCGCGGTCAGCCCCAGCGCGCCGGCGAGCGCGTCGAGGCGGCGCTGCACGCTCTCGCCGGCGAAGACGCCGCTGCCCTCGACCAGGCTGAGGCGGAGCTCGCCGCCGACGCGGCGCAGCGAGGTGCCGGCGAGCAGCACCGGCGTGCCGCCGGACAGGGTGAAGGCGAGCCGCAGCGCCGCCCCCAGCGCCTCCGCGCGCCGGATCGCCGAGGTGTCCAGCATCTGCCGCGCGGTGGTGAGGGCCGGCTCGCCCGGCTCGAGCTCGTAGCGGAGCGCGACGACCAGGGCGAGGAAGGCGCGCTGGTGATGGTCCACGCCGACGCCGGGCTGGCGGAGCACGCGGTAGAAGGCATGCTCGCCGCGATAGTCCGGATGGTCGTGGCTGCCGATGTCGGAGATCCAGCAGGCGGCGTCGCGCAGGGCCCGCTCCTCCTGGCTCTCGCCCTCGAAGAGCGGGTCGGTCCAGATGCGCAGCGCGGGCGCCAACTCGGGATCGCGGCCAAAGCGCGCCGCGAGATCGCGCCCGGCGGCCGCGAGCGGATCCTCGTGCCGGATCGCCTCGGGCAGCAGGCGGGCGTACCAGCCCTCCCGCAGCCCGTTCGCACTGAACACCACGCGGCGGGCGCCGGTCGCGCGCAGCAGGCGGCGCAGCACGACGGCCGCGAACGGCATGTCCTGGACGCGCTTGGCGGGTGCGCCGGGCATGCGTTCCAGCGCCTTGCGGTCGGCCTTGGAGACGACGCCGGCGAGGTCGCGCGCCTCCTCGCGCTTCAGCACGTAGTGGTGGACGATGTGCAGCGGATAGCCGGTCTGGGCCATGTGCATGCGCGCCAGGGCACGGAAGGCGCCGCCGACCAGGAAGAGGTCGCGGCCCTCGCCCGCCTTCAGCCAGGGGACGCCGGCGAGGTCGCCCTCGACCACTGCCCTCGCCTTGGACGGATCTCCGCCGGCGCGGTCGGACAGCCGGATGGCGCCGAGCGGGAGGGAGGCGGCACGGCCCATCCGGCCCCTGTCGAGTTCGACCAGTTCCAGCGAGCCGCCGCCGATATCGGCCATCACGCCGTCG
Source organism: Falsiroseomonas oryziterrae (assembly GCF_021864505.1). Lineage (GTDB taxonomy): Bacteria > Pseudomonadota > Alphaproteobacteria > Acetobacterales > Acetobacteraceae > Falsiroseomonas > Falsiroseomonas oryziterrae. The sequence goes on along the minus strand of NZ_JAKJIB010000107.1, from coordinate 2,828 downwards.
GCCTCGGGGAAGCCGAGCAGCACGCCATCGGCGGAGTAGGCGCCTTCCTCGGCGCCGCTCAGCACGCGGACGGGAATGTCCGGCAGGCGCTCCGCCAGGGCGGCGATGAAGTCCGGGCCGTTGGCGGCGTCGCGCGCGGCGGCGGTGGCGAGGATCTCGACCGGATCGGCGCCCATCGCGGAGGCGACCGCGGCGTAGCGGGACAGGACGGTCAGCGCCTGCGGCACGGCGGCGTCGTTCAGCCTGCCGGTCTGCTGCAGCCCCCGCCCGAGGCCGAGGACGGCCTTCTCGTTGAAGATCGGGAGCGGATTGCGCGAGAGGCCCTCGAAGACGACGAGGCGGACGGAATTCGAGCCGAGGTCCACGACGCCGAGCCGCCGCGGCCGATCGGGGCGCCGGCGCGTGACGCGCGGCGGGGTGAGGATCAGGCTGTCCACGCGATCAGTCCTGCGCCACGCGATCCGGGCGCCGTCGCGTGCCGCCGGTGCGGGAGGCGCGGGCGGCGGCGGGCTGCAGCGCGCTGCCACGGCCGGAGAGCGAAGGGTTGGTCATGAAGTACTCATGCGCGGAGACCGGCTTCGGGCCAGGCGCCATGCGTCGATAGACGGCATCGGGTCCGAGTTCCCAGCTCTGCATCGTGTCCTGCAGGTTCACCACCATCACCTGGTCGAGGATCTGCGCGTGAACCGTCGGGTTGTCGATCGGCACCATGGTCTCCACGCGCCAGTCCATGTTCCGCGCCATCAGGTCGGCGGAGGAGATGAAGACGCGTGCCCGGCGCGACGGGAGCTTGTGGCCGTTGCCGAACACATAGATGCGGCTGTGCTCGAGGAAGCGCCCGACGATCGACTTCACGCGGATGTTCTCGCTGAGACCGGGGACGCCGGGACGCAGGCAGCAGATGCCGCGCACCACGCAATCCACCTGCACGCCCGCGCGGCTTGCGCGGTAGAGCGCATCGATCAGCTGCTCGTCCACCAGGGAGTTCATCTTGAGCCAGATGGCGGCCGGCTTGCCGTCGGCGGCGAAGCGGATCTCGCGCTCGATCAGGCCGAGCAGGGCGGGCCGGATGGTGAGCGGGGCGAAGGCCAGCGCCTCCATCGTCTCCGGGCGCGCGTAGCCGGTCATGTAGTTGAACAGCTTCTGCGCATCGCGCGTCAGCGCCGGGTCGGCGGTGAAGAAGCTGAGGTCGGTGTAGATCCGGGCGGTGACGGGATGATAGTTGCCGGTGCCGAAATGCGCGTAGGAACGGAGCCCCTCGCGCTCGCGCCGGACGACGAGGGAGACCTTGGCGTGGGTCTTCAGCTCGACGAAGCCGAAGACGACCTGCACGCCGGCCGCTTCCAGCTCTCGCGCGAGCGCGATGTTCCGCTCCTCGTCGAAGCGCGCCTTGATCTCGACGATGCCGGTGACGGACTTGCCGCTCTCGGCCGCCTCGATGAGGGCCTTGGCGATCGGGCTGTCGCGCGTGGTGCGGTAGAGCGTCTGCTTGATGGCGACGACGTTGGGGTCGCGCGCCGCCTGGCGCAGGAACTGCACCACCACGTCGAAGCTCTCATAGGGGTGGTGGACGACGATGTCCTTGGCGGCGATGGCGGCGAAGCAGTCGCCGCCGAAATCCAGGATGCGCTCGGGGAAGCGCGGCGTGTAGGGCGTGAAGAGCAGGTCCGGCCGATCGTCCACGATGAGGTGGCGCAGGTCGGAGACGCCGAGCAGGCCATCCACGCGGAACACGCCCTGCGGATCGGCCTCCAGCTCTCCCGTCACCAGCGCCAGCAGGTCGCCCGGCATGCGCGCATCCACCGACAGCCGGATGGCGCGGCCGCGGCGGCGGCGCTTCAGCGCGGATTCGTAGGAGCGGACGAGGTCCTCCGCCTCCTCCTCGAATTCCACGTCGGTGTCGCGGATGAGGCGGAACAGGCCGGTCTCGGCGGGGATGAAGCCGGGAAAGAGGCGGTCGAGGAACAGCAGGATCAGGTCCTCGAGCATCACGAAGCGGATCGGCTGGGTCCCCTTCCCCTCGCCCGTGGCCGGCAGCCGGATGAAGCGGTCGACCTGCGGCGGCAAGGGCAGCAGCGCGCGCATGGTGCCCCCATCCTCCTCGCGCACCAGCTTCAGCACCATGCAGAGCGCGAGGTTGGCGATGAAGGGGAAGGGATGCGCCGGGTCCACCGCGAGCGGCGTGAGCACGGGAAAGACGCGGTCCTGGAAATAGGTCTCGAGCCAGGCGCGGTCGGCGACCGTCAGCGTACTGGGCTCGGCCACGATGACGCCGGCCTCCGCGAGCAGGCCGCGCAGTTCGCGCCAGGCCGCCTGCTGGCCCTCGATCAGGGCCTGCGCCTCCGTGTGGATCGCGGCGAGCGCGCGCGCCGGGGTGAGGCCGTCGGCCGAGGGCGTGGTGACGCCGGCGCGATCCTGCCCGATCAGGCCGGCGACGCGCACCGAGTAGAACTCGTCGAGGTTGGATGCGGAGATGGCGACGAAGCGCAGGCGCTCGAGCAGCGGATGCCGGGGGTTCGCCGCCTCCTCGAGCACGCGGGTGTTGAAGGCGAGCCAGGAGAGCTCGCGGTTGATGAAGCGCGCGGGATCGTCGAGGCCGAGGGCGGGGGCGTCCGGGGGGGCCAGCGTATCCATGGTCGCCAGCCTAGCCCAGCGGCCTGCCGGCGGGCGAGGCGTCCTGTCCGTCCGCCACCGAACCGTCACGCTCAGGGTAGAGCCGGGCGATCACGGTGCGGGCGAAGGGGCGGGTGATGTCGGCGCGCTCCGCCAGCGCCGCGGCGTCGAGCGCGGCCACCGCGGCGGCGACCGCGGCGGCGTCGCGCGGCAGG
>NZ_JAKJIB010000106.1 GCF_021864505.1 Falsiroseomonas oryziterrae | reverse complement strand
ACATCAGCGGCGTCGCCGCCGCAGCCACCGCCAGCGTCGCGACGCCCGAGGCGGACCGGCGCAGCGCCGCCCCGACCAGCGCCGCCGCCGCCAGCGCCGTCAGTCCCTGCACCACCCAGGCCACCGTCAGCCCCGCGCCGAGCAGCCGCGCCGCGGCGAAGACGCTGACCATCTTCCCCGGCTCGACCAGCCCCGCCTCCAGCGTCTCGCGTGCCAGCGCGGAGACCGCGAGGAAGGCGCGCCACCCCGCCTCGCCGAAGACCAGCCAGGACAGGCCGAGGAACGTCAGGCTGGCCAGCGCCGCGGCGAGGACGGCCGCCCAGCGCCTCGTCACGAGAAGCGCGAGCGGGATCGCCACCGCGAGATGCGGCTTGATCACCAGCGCACCGATGCAGAGCCCCGCAACCCAGGCACGCCGGTCGAGCGCCAGCGCCGCGGCGGCGAACAGCGCCGCGGTCAGGAAGCCGTTCTGCCCATGCGTCACGTTCACCCAGGCGGCCGGGAAGGCGAGCATCGCGAGCACCGCCCAGCGCTGCGGCAGCAGCGCGCGCAGCGCGCCGAGCCAGGCCGCGAGCGTCGCCAGCAGCCACGCCGCGAGCGACCAGCCATAGGGCAGCAGCGCCAGCGGCAGGCAGGCCAGCAGGAAGGGCGGCGGGTAGAAGAACGCGAAATAGGGCACGTCGGCGCCGAACAGCGCGCGCTGCGCCGCGTGATGCGCGGCCGGGTCCCAGGCCAGCAGGGGCGCGCCGTCGAGCGCGAGCCGCGACGCCGTCCAGAAGCTGCTGAAGTCGGTGCCGACCGGATTGCCGGCGAGGTCGAGCAGCCCCTCGCCGAACAGCACCGAGGCGGCGACCGCCGCCTGCGCCGCCAGCAGCATCCAGGCATAGGCGCGCAGCCGTGTCGCATTCAGCCAGGGCGCGTCGCGCAGCGGAGAGAGACGTCCGCCGGGCGCGGCGGAACGGTCGGGGTCAGGCATGGTCCTCGGCCCGCTCAGCCCTTGCTGTGCAGCGCCTCGACCTGGTCCTTGTGCGCGTCCAGCACCACGCGGCGCTTGATCTTCATCGTCGGCGTCAGCTGCCCGTTCTCCACGGTGAAGGGCGCGACCGCCGCGGTGCGGCGGATGCGCTCGATCGTCGCGAGCTTCTGGTTCACCCGCGCGACCGCCGCGCCCACCTTCTCCGCCATCCCCTCGGCCGGGACGACCAGCGCAACGATGCCGGGCTGGCCCTCGCCGGCGACCACCGCCTGCGCGATCTCGGGCTCCGCCATCAGCAGCGATTCCAGCTTGGCCGGGCTCACCATGTCGCCGCCCAGCGTCTTGATGAAGTCGCGCTTGCGGTCGGTGATGCGGATGCGCCCGCCGGTCATCTCCGCGATGTCGCCCGTGTGCAGCCAGCCATCCTGCAGTGCGCTCGCCGTCGCCTCCGGCTGGTTCCAGTAGCCGTCCATCACCAGGTCGCCGCGCACGCAGAGCTCGCCATCCTCGGCGATCCGCACCTCGACGCCGGGCAGCGGCGGCCCGACCGTGGTGCGGTCGTTGTCCCAGGGCAGGTTCACGCTGACCACCGGCCCTGCCTCGGTCTGCCCGTAGCCCTGGATCACCGGCAGGCCGAGTGCGAGGAAGAAACCCGACAGGTCCGGATCGAGCCGCGCGCCGCCCGACACCAGGCACAGCAGCCGCCCGCCGAAGCGGGCCCGCACCTTGTCTCGCACCAGCCGGTCGAGGATCGCGTCCTGCACGCGCTCCAGCAGCCCGAGCGGCGGCCCGTCCAGCTTCCTGAGGCCGAGGGCGACCGCGCGGTGGAACAGCTTCGCCTTGAAGCCCCCCTCCTTCTCGACGCCCGCCAGGATGCGCGCGCGCAGCACCTCGAAGAGCCGCGGCACGGCGGTGACGACGGCCGGCCTGATCTCCTGGAACTCGGCGGCGATCCGGTCGGCGCCGCGCGAATAGACCACCTCGACGCCGAGCGAGGGCAGCAGGAAGCCGCCCACCGTGTGCTCGTAGCTGTGCGACAGCGGCAGGAAGGAGAGGTAGCACTCGCCCTCGAACTTCAGCCGGTCGGCCAGCTGCGCGACGCCGGCGCGGTTCGACAGCATCGCCCGGTGCGGCAGCATGACGCCCTTCGGCGCCCCGCCGGTGCCGGAGGTGTAGATCAGGCAGGCGAGCCGGCCGGGCGGGATCTGCTCGGCCTCGGCGCGCAGCATCTGCACGTCGCCCGGCGTCGCTTCCAGCGCGGACCAGGCGACGACGCGCGGGCCCGACGCCTCGAAGGGCTCCATCGCGACCAGCAGGTCGAGGCCCCCGGCCTCCGCCGCGCCCTCCAGCACCCGCCGCGCGAGCCCCGCCTGCGACACGATCGCCGCCCGCGCGCCCGAATCGCGCAGGATATGCGCGTGGTCGGCGGCGAGGTTCGTCGTGTAGGTCGGCACCGTCACCGCGCCGATTGCCATCAGCGCGGTGTCGGCGATCACGAATTCGGGCCGGTTCTCGCTGACCAGCAGCACCCGGTCGCCCGGGCCGATGCCCTCGGCGCGCAGCCCGGCCGCGACGGCCGCCACCCGATGCGCGAACTCGCCCCAGGTCACGCGCCGCCAGGCCTTGTCGTGCCAGTGGCGCAGCATCGGCCTGTCCTGCCGCTGCGCCGCCAGCTCCAGCATCATCTGCGGCAGGCTGTTCCAGCCGACCCGCTTGCCAGGCTCCATGCCCCCAACGCTCCCCCGGCCTTCGCGTGTCCCGCCCACGGCTTGGCCAAGGCCGGGAGCGGTCTATATCCAGTGGCGAAGCCCTCCGGACACAAGAGCACCCGTGACGATTCGCGAAGATTCCCGCCTGCCCCATGCCCGCGCCGCGCTGCGCGACACGGCACGCCCCGGCGGGACGGCGGCGGACTCCCTGCCGTCCTGGGACCTCTCCGACCTCTACGCCGGCCCGGACGATCCGAAGCTCGCCGCCGAGTTCGATGCGGCGGAGGCGGAGGCCAAGGCCTTCGAGGCCGCGCACTCCGGCAAGGTCGCGGCGCTGTCGGGCGACGCGCTCGCCGCCGCCATCGCCACCTATGAGGCGATCGAGGAACGGCTCGGCCGCGCGATGTCCTATGCCCAGCTGGTCTTCAGCGCCGATGCGCAGGATGCGGCGAATGGCCGCTTCTACCAGACGGCGCAGGAGAGGGTGACGGCGATCTCCTCCCACCTCCTGTTCCTCACCCTCGAGATCAACCGGATGGAGGAGGACGCGCTCGACCGGAAGCTCGCCGCCTCCGCCGCGCTCCGCCGCTGGCAGCCCTGGCTGCGCGATCTCCGCGTCTTCCGCCCGCACCAGCTCTCCGACGAGGTCGAGAAGCTGCTGCACGAGAAGGAGGTCACCGGCCGCGCCGCCTGGAACCGCCTGTTCGACGAGACGATCGCCGGCATGCGCGTGAGCGTGGCGGGCGAGGAGCTGACCGTCTCCTCCGCGCTCAACAAGCTCTCCGACCGCGACCGCGAGGTCCGCGCCGCGGCGGCCAAGGGCGTGTCGGAGGCCTTCGGTGAGCGCGTGCGCCTGTTCAGCCTGATCACCAACGTGCTCGCCAAGGACAAGGAGATCATCGACGGTTGGCGCCGCTATCCCCGCCCGACCAGCGCGCGCAACCGCGCCAACATGGTCGAGGACGAGGTGGTGGACGCGCTGGTGACGGCGGTGCGGCAGAGCTATCCGCGCCTGTCCCACCGCTACTACGCGATGAAGGCGAAGTGGCTGGGCCTGGAGAAGCTGAAGCACTGGGACCGCAACGCGCCGCTGCCCGACCAGGACGACCGCAGCATCCCCTGGCCGGATGCGACGCAGCGCGTGCTGGACAGCTACGCCGCCTTCAGCCCGGAGCTCGCCGCGGTCGGAAGGCGCTTCTTCGACAAGCCCTGGGTGGATGCTGCGCTCCGGCCGGGCAAGGCCTCGGGCGCCTTCGCGCATCCGACCGTGCCCTCCGCGCATCCCTATCTGCTGGTGAACTACCACGGCAAGACGCGCGACGTGATGACGCTCGCGCATGAGCTCGGACATGGCGTGCACCAGATCCTCGCCGGCGAGCAGGGCTACCTGCTGTCCTCCACCCCGCTGACCCTGGCCGAGACGGCGAGCGTGTTCGGCGAGATGCTGACCTTCCGCGCGCTGCTGGATGCCGAGACCGACCCGAGGCGCCGCCGCGGCCTGCTGGCGTCGAAGGTCGAGGACATGCTGAACACGGTGGTGCGGCAGATCGCCTTCTACCGCTTCGAGACGCTGCTGCACGAGGAGCGCAAGCAGGGCGAGATCGCGCATGAGCGCATCGCCGAGCTCTGGATGCAGGTGCAGGTCGAAAGCCTCGGCCCGGCCTTCGACTTCACGCCGGACTACGGCGTCTACTGGGCCTACATCCCGCACTTCATCCACACGCCCTTCTACGTCTACGCCTACGCCTTCGGGGATTGCCTCGTGAATGCGCTCTACGGCGTGTTCCGCGAAGGCCATCCGGGCTTCCAGCAGAAATATCTCGACATGCTGCGGGCGGGCGGGACGAAGCGGCACAAGGAGCTGCTCGCGCCCTTCGGGCTCGACGCCTCGGACCCGGCCTTCTGGCACAAGGGGCTCGACGTGATCTCGGGCTTCATCGACGAGCTGGAGCGCGCTTCGTGAGCGACAGCCGCAAGGAGTCGACACTCTTCGGCGAGGTGCGGCGCATGGTCCGCACCTCCGGCGCCGTCACCGGCGTCGCGGCGCGGGTGGCGGGCGAGCGCTTCCTCGGCATCAAGTCCGACAAGAACGCGCATGCCGAGAGCCTGAAGCAGGTGCTCGGCGGGCTGAAGGGGCCGCTCATGAAGGTCGCGCAGTTCCTGGCGACCGTGCCGGAAGCGCTGCCCGAGGAATACGCGCAGGAACTAGCTACACTTCAGTCCAACGCGCCGCCGATGGGCTGGGCCTTCGTGCGCCGCCGCATGCAGTCAGAGCTCGGCCCGACCTGGCAGTCGCGCTTCAAGACCTTCGGGCAGGAGGCCGCCGCCGCTGCCAGCCTCGGCCAGGTGCACCGCGCGACGCTGCATGACGGCCGCGACGTCGCCTGCAAGCTGCAATACCCCGACATGCCGTCCGTGGTGGAAGCCGATCTCCGCCAGCTGAAGCTCGCCATGTCGCTCTACCGCCGCATGGACAACACCCTCGACAACGAGGAGGCCTACACCGAGCTCGCGACGCGGCTGCGCGAGGAGCTCGACTACACGCGCGAAGCCTCGCATGCGCGGCTCTACCGCATCATGCTCGACGGCATCCCGGGCGTGGCGGTGCCGGAGCCGGTGGCCGAGCTCACCACCAAACGCCTGCTGACCATGACTTGGCTCGAGGGCCGCCCGATCCTCCGCCGGCTCGAGGAGGACCCGCCGCCCGAGGAGCGCGTCGCCTATGCCAAGGCGCTGTTCCGCGCCTGGTACGTGCCCTTCTACCGCTACGGCGTGATCCACGGCGACCCGCATCTCGGCAACTACCAGGTGCGCACCGATGCCGACCCGGATGTGCGCTGGGGCGTCAACCTCTTCGACTTCGGCGTGATCCGCGTCTTCCCGGCGAGCTTCGTCACCGGCGTGATCATGCTCTACGAGGCGGTGCGCGACCACGACATCGACAAGGCCGCCGAGGCCTACCGCATCTGGGGCTTCAAGAACCTCAGCAAGGACACGATGGAGGTCCTGAACCTCTGGGCGCGCTTCCTCTACGAGCCGCTGGTCGAGGACAAGGTCCGCACCATCACGCCGCTCGACGACCCGATGTATGGCCGCAGGATCGCGATGGAGGTGCATGCCGGCCTCAAGCGCACCGGCGGCGTGAAGATCCCGCGCGAGTTCCCGCTGATGGACCGCGCCGCGATCGGCCTCGGCAGCGTGTTCTATCGCCTGCGTGCCGAGGCGAACTGGCACCGCATGTTCATGGAGCTGGTGCACGACTTCGAGGAGGCGAAGATCGCCGAGCGCCAGCAGGCCGCGCTGATCGCCGCCGGCGTGCCGCAGGGCTGATCCGGGCAGGGCAGGGGGTGACCGCGCCCACGCCCATGGCCGCGCCGCCCCTGGCCGCGGAGGCACTGCACCTTCCGGTCGAGGAGGGGCCCTGGCGCATGGCCATGGCGCTCACCGCCTGCACGTTGGCCGAGTGGATCGAGATCGACGACCGCTACCCGGCCGAGTTGGCGGAACGCCGCCACCTTCTCGACACCCGCCACGCCGAGGTCTTCGCCGCCCTGCCGGGCTCCGAGGAGGCGCGGGCCGAGACGCTCGCCATCCTCGCCGCGCATCTCGCGCAGCACCATCCCGGCTGGTTCCGCCGCGACGGCGACACCCTCCACAACGGGCTGACCGGCGAGACCTGGGACCTCGCCGCGCCGCTGCACGACCCGCTGGAGGTCGCGGGGCGGCTCGTGCAGGAGGATCTCTGCCTGATCCGCCCCGAGGCGGACGGCCCGATCCTCGAAGCCGCCGTGCTGTGCGCGCCGAGCCGCTGGCGCCTGTCCGAGAAGATCGGCCGCCCGATGCTCGCGGTGCACGGCCCGGTGCCCTTCTATGCCGATCGCCTGGGCGCGGCGGTGGACCGCTTCATGCGCCACCTCCACTCCGGTCGCGTCGCGCTGCGGATGAACTGGTCCGTCGTGGACGACCCCGCGCTGTTCCAGCCGACCGGCCGCGGCCGCACCGCCCCGGACGCCGGCATCACCCCGGAGAACGCCGGCGCGAAGGTCTTCTTCCGCACCGAGCGCCAGACCTTTCGGCTGCTGCCGGACAGCGGCCGCGTCGTCTTCGGCATCCGCGTGCACAGCTACCCGATGTCGCGCCTGGCCGCGCAACCCGGCGCCGCCGCGCGCCTCGCCGCCGCGATCCGCGCCCTGCCGCCCGAGATGGCCGCCTACAAGAGCCTGTCCGTCTTCCGCGACGCGCTGCTGGACTATCTCGACGAAGCGTCGGCGGTCTGCGGCCTCACCGCCGGACCAGCCGCGCCCTGACCTGCTCCACAGGGGCATCCGCCAGCCCTGCGCGCATCTCGGCCTCGCTCTTGAAGCGCACCCCCGGCCCGAAGCGACGCGCCGTCCAGCTCAGCGCGACCTCGGGCACCGCGAAGGGCCAGGGATCCACCGTCATCATGGCCTCGCCCTCCTCCAGCCTCAGCGGCACCTCACCGCCGCCGGCCAGCGGCGCCATCCCCGACCAGCCCAGGGTCTCGATCCCCCCGCAGGCCGCGAGGCTCAGCGCATCCGTCACCGCGACCAGCGCCGCCGCCGCCTCCAGCTCGACCTCCGTCACGCCGAGCGCCCGCATCAGCCCAGCCCGCAGCGCCACCTGCTCGCGCTGGTAGGTCTCGGCCGCGGCGGCATCCTCCGGCGTCACCCGGTGCCGGTCCTGGTAGCTGGCATAGATCCGGCTCCCGTGCCGGCTCACCAGCAGCGCCACCCAGGGCCCCCAGGAGGCCAGCGCCCGCCGCACCCCCTCGGCCCACATCGGCGCATGGTCGCGCGCGCCGACGGCGCGGAACTGCGTCGGCCGGCCCGTCGCCGGGTCGAAGGTCGGCGCCGCCTCCCACCCCATCCACGCCACGTCATGCTGCGCGCAGGCCGTCGCCACCTCCTCGAAGGGCTCTGCCTGCGCGAAGTCCGGGGCGCCCCAGGCCCGCAGCATCTGGCCCGAGACCAGCGCGTGCATCGGCTGGCTCACCGCCAGCCAGGATCCGTCGGGCAGGTCCCGGAACAGCATCGTCATGTCCCCCGAAAGACACGAAAGATGGCCGCGGCATGGACTCCGCGCCACCCCTCGCCTTGCCAGAGTGGGGGAAGGTCGTCATATCGCGCCCCTCAGCCTCAACCGGGGGATCCTTTCGTATGCGGGTGGCAGTCCTGCGCGAGCGTCGCGCGGCGGAGACACGGGTCGCCGCGACGCCGGAGACGGTGAAGAAACTCCAGGGTCTGGGCTGCACGGTCGCGGTGGAGGCCGGCGCCGGCCTCGCCTCCGGCATCCCCGATGCCGCCTACCGGGAGGCCGGCGCCGAGATCGCCGCCGATCCCGCCGCCGCGCTGGCCGGCGCCGGCATCGTGCTGGCCGTCCGCGCGCCCGAGGCCGCCGAACTCGCCCTCATCCCCCGCGGCGCCCTGCTGATCGGCACGCTGCAGGCCGATGCCGAGGCCGCGAAGGCCTATGCGGCCGCCGGCGTGGACGCCTGCGCGATGGAGATGCTGCCCCGCATCACCCGCGCCCAGTCCATGGACGTGCTCTCCTCCCAGGCGAACCTGGCCGGCTACCGCGCGGTGATCGAGGCGGCGGACGCCTTCGACCGCGGCTTCCCGATGCTGATGACGGCCGCCGGCACCATCCCCGCCGCCAATGTCTTCATCATGGGCGCGGGCGTGGCCGGCCTGCAGGCCATCGCCACCGCCCGTCGCCTCGGCGGCCGAGTCTCCGCGACGGATGTGCGCCCCGCGGCGAAGGAGGAGATCAAGTCGCTCGGCGCCAGCTTCGTCGGCTACGAGGACGAGGAGAGCAAGGCCGCGCAGACCGCCGGCGGCTACGCCAAGCAGCTCTCGGCCGAGTTCTACGCCAAGCAGGCCGAGGTCGTGGCCGCGCACATCGCCAAGCAGGACATCGTCGTCACCACCGCCCTCGTGCAGGGCCGCAAGGCGCCGACGCTGGTGACCGAGGCGATGGTGCGCTCGATGAAGCCCGGCAGCGTGATCGTGGACATCGCTTCGGATGCCGGCGGCAACGTCGCGCTGACGAAGCCGGGCGAGGCGATCACGACCGAGGGCGGCGTGAAGATCCTCGGCTACTCCAACTGGCCCGGCCGCATCGCCGGCGCCGCGTCGCAGCTCTATGCGCGCAACCTGCTCACCTTCCTGACCACCTTCTGGGACAAGGAAGGCAAGAAGCCGGCGCTCAAGGAGGACGACGAGATCGTCAAGGGCGTCGCGCTGACCCGCGGCGGCGCCGTCGTCCATCCCTCCCTCGCCTCCGCCTGAGGAGCTTCGGATCATGACTCCTTCGCAGATCGCCAACGAGGCGGCGGCGCTGTCCGACCGCGCGGCGCTGCTCGCCGCGCAGGCCGCGCAACTCGCCGAGCAGGCCGCGCCGGTCGCCGCCGCGGCCAATCCCTTCCTGATGCTGCTCGCCATCTTCCTGATGGCCTGCTTCGTCGGATACTACGTTGTGTGGGGCGTCACCCCCGCGCTGCACTCGCCGCTGATGGGCCTGACGAACGCGATCTCCTCGGTGATCGTGGTCGGCGCGATCCTCGCCACGGGCCTCTCGGACAGCATCGCCGCCAAGATCTTCGGCTTCCTCGCCGTGACGCTCGCCGCGGTGAACATCGCCGGCGGCTTCATGGTCACGCGACGCATGCTCGCGATGTTCAAGAAGAAGGGGGGCTGACGCCATGGCCGACACCCTCTCGACGCTCGCCTACCTGGTCGCGTCCGTCCTCTTCATCCTGGCGCTGCGCGGCCTGAGCCACCCCGAGACCAGCCGCCAGGGCAACCTGCTCGGCATGATCGGCATGGCGATCGCCATCCTGGCGACGCTGCTGAAGCCCGGCATGGGCGTCGGCGGCATCGTCCTGGTGATCGCCGGCCTCGCGATCGGCGGCACCATCGGCACGATCGTCGCGCAGCGCATCCAGATGACGGCGCTGCCCCAGCTCGTCGCGGCCTTCCACAGCCTGGTCGGCATGGCCGCCGTCTTCGTCGCCGCCGCCGCTTTCTACGCACCGCAGAGCTTCGGCATCGGCGTGCCCGGCAACATCAAGACGGCCTCGCTGATCGAGATGTCGCTCGGCCTCGCCATCGGCGCCATCACCTTCTCCGGCTCGGTGATCGCCTTCCTCAAGCTGGCCGGCCGCATGTCCGGCGCGCCGATCATCTTCAAGGGCCAGCACATGCTGAACGCGGCGCTCGGTGCGCTGCTGCTGGTGCTGATCATCGTCTTCTGCGCGACCGGCTCGCCGTTCCTGTTCTGGCTGATCGCGATCCTCTCCTTCGCGCTCGGCTTCCTGCTGATCATCCCGATCGGCGGCGCCGACATGCCGGTCGTCGTCTCGATGCTGAACAGCTACTCCGGCTGGGCGGCGGCGGGCATCGGCTTCACCATCGGCAACCTGCTGCTGATCGTCACCGGCGCCCTCGTCGGCGCCTCGGGCGCGATCCTGTCCTACATCATGTGCAAGGGCATGAACCGCTCGATCATCAACGTCCTCCTCGGCGGCTTCGGCTCCGATAGCGGGGCGGCGGCGGCCGGCGGCGGGGCAGGGGACCGCGCCCCGGTGAAGGCCGGCAGCCCGGAGGACGCCGCCTACATCATGAAGAACGCGCAGAAGATCATCGTTGTGCCGGGCTACGGCATGGCGGTGGCGCAGGCCCAGCAGGTGGTGCGCGAGATGGCGGACCTCCTGAAGAAGGAGGGCGCCGAGATCTCCTACGCCATCCACCCCGTCGCGGGCCGCATGCCCGGCCACATGAACGTGCTGCTGGCCGAGGCGAACGTGCCCTACGACGAGGTGCACGAGCTCGAGGAGATCAACGCCGAGTTCGCCGAGGCCGACGTCGCCTATGTCATCGGCGCGAACGACGTGACCAACCCGGCCGCCAAGACCGACAAGTCGTCGGCGATCTACGGCATGCCGATCCTCGACGTGGAGAAGGCGAAGACGGTGTTCTTCGTGAAGCGCGGCATGGCCAGCGGCTATGCCGGCGTGGAGAACGAGCTGTTCTTCCGCCCGAACACCATGATGCTCTTCGGCGACGCCAAGAAGGTGACGCAGGAGATCGTGCAGGCCCTGCAGAGGTAGCAGCGCCTGCCCCCCACTCCCTCCCCCGTTCACGGGGGGGGCGACGCCAAGGGCGTCGGACGCCAGAGTTGCGGCAGCTTCGCTGCCGCATACGACGGCTGGTCGGGGTGGGGGTTCGCGGGTCGTCGGCGCGCGCTGCCCGCGGCTGGCCCCGCAGCCAGCGCCACACGCGCAACACGCCGCGACATCGTCCCGACACGAAGCGCCGGCATCCTTCCGGCTGGCTACACCTTCGGACCCGCCCGATGACCCGCGTCACGATCCTCGCCGCCCTCTGGCTCGCCGCCCTCGCGGCCGCCAGCGCCTATGCGCTGGCCTGATCGCCCGCGCGCGCGGCATTCCCGCGCCAAAGCTTCTCGCTGAGCAGCCCCGCGAAGGCGATCCAGGCGAGATCGGGCAGCGACAGCGCCGCCGCCGTCACGTCCACGTGTCGCGCCGCCGCCGCGCCCGCCGCCGCATTCGCGACCGTGGCCAGCGACTCGATCGCCAACGCCCCGCGCCGGCGCCGCTCGAAGCCGAGCCAGAACCACGGCGAGTCCAGTCCGCCTCCCGTGAACCAATGCGCCAGCGCGCGGGCCCGGTCCGGTCCTGGTTCGGCGTTCCACAGACGCCAGGCAGCGACCGCGAGCCCGGCCGAGGCCGGCCCCCGGATGCCGAAGGCCGCCTCGGGCGGGGCGAAGCCCGGCTCCGCCGGCCGGCGGTGATGCGCGTGGTTCCGCGGCCGGAGCGGGGAGGGGGCCTGTGCCGCGGC
>NZ_JAKJIB010000105.1 GCF_021864505.1 Falsiroseomonas oryziterrae | reverse complement strand
AGGCTAGTGGCTGGAGCTCAGTCGTGTGCCCTCCCGATCTGTGTGCTCGCCCGCCTGCAGCGCCGCGACCCGCCGGTCCGCACCGCGGCCGCGGCTGCGCCGGTCTGGGATGCGCTCGGCCTGCCGGAGCGCGAGGCGCTGATCTACGGGCCCGTCGCCGTCGCGACGCGACCGGGCGGCAACACCGAACCCAGCTCGTCGCGCGCGGCGACGCCATGACGTGGCGGTGAATTGACCCTGTCGTGAGCGGCGCAGCAGCCTCGACCCATGGGGCACCGGGGGGTGACAGGGCTGCTCGTCGCAGCGCTGCTGGCAGGCTGCGCCGAGCCGCCTTCGCCGGAGCGGCCGGAGGGCGAGCCCTTGCTGCTGCCCGCGCCGCCGCCGTCACGCCGGACGCTGGCCGACCGGATCCGCCAGGACGCCTGGATCACGCGCTTCTGGGAGCAGCTGACCCCGGCGCAGCGACGCCGCGTGGTCGCGCGGCTTCGCCTCGGCAATCCACCGCTCGCGACGGAGGAAGCGGAGGCGGCCCCGATCTGGGACACGCTCGGCCTCGCGGCGCGCGACGCGCTGATCTTCGGCCCCGCGCCGCGGCGCGGGCCCTGACCGTTCAGCCTTTCGCCGCCTGCGCGCGGAGATCCGCGATGGTGGCGCGATTCGTCACCTGCTCGGGGTTGGTGCGCACCTCGATGATGGCCGGCCTGCCGCTCGCCTTCGCGCGCTGGAAAGCGGGGACGAGTTCCTCGGTGCGTGTCACCACCTCGCCGTGGCCGCCGAAGCTCTCGATGAAGCGGGCGAAGTCCGGGTTGGTCAGCGCCGTGCCGGAGACGCGGCCCGGATAGGTGCGCTCCTGGTACATGCGGATCGTGCCGTACATGTTGTTGTTGAACACCATGACGATCGGCGCGACGCCGTGGTGGAAGGCGGTCGCGATCTCCTGCCCCGTCATCAGCGCGCCGCCGTCGCCGACGAAGCAGACCACGGTGCGGTCCCGATGCGTGATGGCGGCGCCGATCGCGGCCGGCACGCCATAGCCCATGGCGCCGTTGGTCGGGCCGAGGAAGTCCTGCTTCTCCCGCACATGCATGAAGCGCGTCGGCCAGGTGGCGAAGTTGCCGGCATCCGTGGTGAAGATCGTGTCCGCCGGCAGGACCTTCTCGAGTTCCTGCAGCGCGACGGCCAGGTTCAGCGGTCCCTCGTAGGAGGGTGCCTTGGCCTGCGCCTCGCGCGCCGCCCGCACCTCGGCGCGCCAGCCGCTCCAGCGCGGCGCGGCGACGCGCTGGCCCGCGACGGCCTGCGCGAAGGCATTGACCTCGGACACGATGCCGAGCGCGACGCGATGCACCCGACCGATCTCGGACTGGTCCGGATGCACATGCACGACGGGCTTCGAACCGGCGAGGTCGAACAGCGTGTAGCCCTGGCTCACCGGCTCGCCGAGGCGAGTGCCGATGGCAAGGATCAGGTCCGCCTCGCGCGCCTTCTTCACCAGCCCCGCATCCGCGCCGACGCCGAGGTCGCCGGCGTAGTGCGGGCTCGTGCCGTCGAAGAGACCCTGGCGGCGGAAGGAGACCGAGACGGGGATGTCGTTGGCCACGAGGAAGTCGCGGATCGCGGCCCGCCCCTCTTCGGTCCAACGGCTGCCGCCGAGGATCGCAAGAGGCCGCTCCGCGCGGCCGAGCATCTCCATCAGCCGCGGGATCGCGTCGGGTGCGGGGTGCGGCGGCAGCACGGGCTGCGGCCCGACATCGGGCACCGCCGCGACGTGCTTCTGCATCTCCTCGCTCAGCGCGACCACGACCGGCCCGGGGCGTCCGCTCACCGCGACGTCGAAGGCATGCGCCATCAGCTCGGGGATGCGCGCCGCCTCGTCGATCTGCGTCACCCACTTGGCGATCGGCGAGAAGAAGCGCCGGTAGTCCACTTCCTGGAAGCTCTCCCGATCCGTCTCGGACACGGGGATCTGGCCGACCAGCAGCACCAGGGGCGTGCTGTCCTGCTGCGCCACATGCACGCCGATCGCGGCATGGCAGGCGCCCGGCCCGCGGGTGACCACGGCCACGCCCGGCCGCCCGGTCAGCTTGCCCTGCGCCTCCGCCATGTGGACGGCGCCCGCCTCGAAGCGGCAGGTGACGAGTTCGATGCGGTTGCGCTGCGCGTAGAGCCCGTCGAGCAGGTCGAGATAGCTCTCGCCGGGCACCGCGAAGACATGGGTCGCGCCATTCGCGACCAGCGCATCCGCCAGCAATTGCCCGCCGGTCCGCCCCTCGGCCATGCCCGTTCCTCCGCCTGCCTTGCGGAGGGTGGTTTAGCCCGGCGCGGCGGACCCGACTACTCGGCCGGGGCCGGGTGCGGTGCGGGCTCGCGCTTCTCGAGTTCCGTCAGCTTCGCGGCGATGGCGCCGATCGGCCTAGTGAAGCCCGCCAGCAGCAGGTAGAGCGCCGGGACCGCGTAGAGCGTGAGGAAGGTGGAGAGCGTCACGCCGCCCACGATCACCACGCCGATCGCCTGCCGGCTCTCCGCCCCCGCCCCGGTCGCCATGGCCAGCGGCACCGCGCCGAGCACCGTCGCGATCGAGGTCATCAGGATCGGCCGCAGCCGCACGACCGACGCCTCGAGCACCGCGTCGTGGATGGACAGCCCCCGGTCTCGCAACTGATTGGCGAATTCGACGACGAGGATGCCGTTCTTCGCCATCAACCCGATCAGCAGGATCATGCCGATCTGGCTGAACACGTTGAGCGAGTTGCCCGTCAGGTGCAGCGCGAGCAGCCCGCCCGTAACCGCCAGCGGCGTCGAGAGCAGGATGATGAAGGGGTGGATGAAGCTCTCGAACTGCGCGGCCAGCACCAGGAACACCACCAGCAGCGCGAGGGCGAAGGTGACGTAGAGCGCGCCCGAGCTTTCCTTGAACTCCAGGCTCTGGCCCCGGTAGCTGATCCGTGCCTCCGCTGGCAGCACCTCGCGCGCCACGCCTTCGAGATAGGCGAGAGCCTCGCCCAGCGTGTAGCCGGGCGCGAGGGACGCGCTGATGGTGATGGCGCGAACCCGATCCTCGCGGTTCAGCGACTGCGGGCGCGCGCGCTCGCTGAGCGTGACGACGTTGGACAGCGGCACCAGCGCGCCCTGCTGCGACCCGGCGCCGGCAACCAGGCCGAGCTGGCCGCCCGCGCTGGTGCGGACGAAGATGTTCTGCAGGTCGTAGGGCGTGGCGCGGTCCGTCTCGCGCGCCTGCAGCATGATCCGGTATTCCTCGCCGCCCTGGACGTAGGTGCCGACCTCGCGCGCGCCGAGCATCGTCTCGATCGTGCGGCCGACGGCCTGGATCGAGACGCCGAGCTCCGCCGCCTTGCGGCGGTCGATGTCCACCCGGATCTCGGGCTTGGTCTCGCGGTAGTTGCTGTCGAGGTTCAGCAGGCGGTTGTTCTGCCGCGCGCGCTCAAGGAAGCGGTCGCGCCACTGCACCAGCGTGGTGTAGTCGCTGCCGCCGATGACGAACTGCACCGGCGGCTGGAAGCCGCGCTGGCCGAGCGAGGGCGGGTTGAGCGCGAAGGCGCGCGTGCCGGGGATCGCCAGCAGCTGCGGCATCAGCTCGGCGGCGATCTGCTGCTGCTTGCGCTCGCGCTCGGCCCAGGGGGCGAGGCGGACGAACATGTTCGCGACGTTGCCCTGGGGCGGGCGCTGGAAGCCGCCGATGGTCGCGAACATCGCCGCGATCTCGCCGCGCTCCGCATAGGGCTGCAGGATGCGCTCGATGCGCTGCACCTGTTCCCGGGTGTAGGCGAAGCTGGCGCCTTCGGGCCCGGTGGTCGGGATGATGATGGTCCCGCGGTCCTCGACCGGCGTGAATTCCTTGGGCACGATGTTGAAGAGGACGACCGCCAGGCCGCAGACCGCCGCCATGGCGCTCAGCGTGATCAGCGGCGCGGCCAGGGCCGCGCGCAGCGTCACGCGCAGGCACCAGTTCATGCCCAGGAAGAACGGCTCGGTCCAGCGCACCAGTCGGCTCTCGCCCTCATGCGCCCTGAGCAGCTTCGAGCACATCATCGGCGTCAGCGTCAGCGCGATGAGGCCCGAGAAGGCCACCGAGGCCGCCAGCGCGAAGCCGAACTCGGTGAAGAGCCGACCGGTGTTGCCGCCCATGAAGGACAGCGGAAGGAAGACCGCGATCAGCACCAGCGTCGTCGCGATGACGGCGAAGGCGATCTCGCGCGATCCGCGCAGCGAGGCGAGGAGCGGATGCTCCCCCTCCTCGATCCGGCGGTGCACGTTCTCCAGCACGACGATCGCATCGTCCACGACGAGCCCGATCGCCAGCACCAGCCCGAGCAGCGTCAGCACGTTGATCGAGAAGCCGAGCGCCGCCAGCGCGATGAAGGAGGCGAGGATCGAGACCGGGATCGCGACCGCCGGGATGATCGTCGCGCGGAAGCTGCGCAGGAAGAAGAAGATGACGACGACGACGAGCACCAGCGCGACCATCAGCGCGTGCTCCACCTCGTAGATGGACTGCGCGATGAACAGGCTCTCGTCGTAGCCGATCACCACCTCCACGCCCTCGGGAATGGAGCCGCGGATGCGATCCACCTCCGCCTTCACGCCCTCGGCCACGGATAGGGTGTTCGCGGTGGACTGCCGCAGGATGCCGAGGCCCACGGCCGGCTTCCCGTTGATCCGGTACTCGCCGCGGGTGTCCTCCGGCGCGACCTCCACCGTCGCGACGTCGCCGAGCAGCACCTGCCCGCCGCCCGAGCGGCTGATCACCACCTGCCGGAACTGGTCCGGCCGGCTCATCCGCGTGTCGGTGCGGACCGTCAGCTCGCGGGCCGAGCTCTCCAGCCGCCCGCCCGGAAGCTCGATGTTCTCGCGGCGGATCGCGTCCTCGACGTCCTGCACGGTCAAGCCGCGCGCCGCGAGCGATTGACGGTCGAGCCAGATGCGCATCGCCGGCCGGCGCTCGCCGAGGACCAGCACCTGCGCCACGCCCTCGACGATCGCCAGGCGGTCGGCGAAGCGACGGCGCGCGAGTTCCGTGAGGTCCATCCCCGACACCTGGTCGGAGACGAGCGCGATCCAGAGGATCGGCCGCGCATCCCCGTCCACCTTCTGCACGACCGGCTGGTCGGCCTGCTCCGGGAGGCGCGCCAGCGTCCGCGCCACGCGGTCGCGCACGTCGTTGGCGGCGGCGTCCACGTCGCGGGTGAGGCGGAACTCGATCGTCACCTGGCTGCGCTCGTCGCGCGACTGCGAGGTGATGAACTTGATGCCCTCGATGCCTGCGACCGCGGCCTCGATCAGCTCGGTGATCTGGGTGTCCACCACCGCGGCCGAGGCGCCGCGATACTGCGTGGTGACCGAGACCACCGGCGGGTCGATGGCCGGATACTCGCGGATCGGCAGGCGCATCAGCGAGGCGATGCCCAGCACGACCAGCAGCAGGCTGATCACGGTCGCGAATACCGGGCGCTTGATCGAGACGTCGGAGAGCACCATGGCCGTCAGCCTTCCGTGCGGGCGGTCACGAGGTGGGCCGGGTCAGCGTCTCCACCACCCGGACCGGCGCGTCGTTCCGCAGGCGCTGGATGCCGCGCACCACGACCTGCTCGCCGACGCGCAGGCCCGACACGACCTCGACCTCGCCGGGCAGGCGGTTGCCCAGGCGCACCTCGACGCGGCGCGCACGGTTGTCGCGGATGACATAGACGAAGTTGCGGTCGCCGATCGGGTCGAGCGCCTCTTCGGCGATCAGCAGCGCCTCCGGCCGGCGCTCCAGCTCCAGCTCGACCGTCATGAAGAGGCCGGGCTTCAGCGCCTCGTCGGCGTTGTCGAACTCGCTGATCACCCGAAGCGTGCGCGTCGCGGGGTCGATGCGGGTGTCGAGCACGGCGACGCGTCCCTCGAAGCGCCGGTCGCCGAAGGCGGCGGCGCGCGCCACCACCGGGCTGCCTTCGCGCACGCGGGCCACGAAGATCTCGGGCACCGAGAACTCGACCCGGACGCGCGAGATGTCGTCGAGCGTGGTGATCACGGTGCCGGGCTGGACAAGGGCCCCCAGGCTGACCTGCCGAAGCCCGACCCGGCCTGAGAAGGGCGCGGTGATCCGCAGCTCCTGCAGCCTGGCCTCCGCCTGGCGGACCCGGCCCTCGGCCTGGCGGCCGAGCGCCTCCAGCGTCTCGAGCCGCTGCGCGGCGATGGTCTGGCCGGCCTGCAGGCCGCGGGCGCGCACCAGCTGGCTGCGGGCGTCATCGGCCAGCGCGCGGGCCTGGTCGAGCTCGGCGCGCAGCGCCGCGGCGTCGAGCTCCGCCAGCGTCTCGCCTTCGCGGACGCGCTGGCCTTCCTGGAAGCGGATCGATTGCACGATCCCTGGCACCTTGGCGGTGATGGAGACCGCATCGCGGGCACGCACCGTGCCCACACTCTCGGCGCGATCCACGACCACGCCGGTGCGGACGGGCGCGACCACCACGCCGATCGGCCCGCCGCCACCGCCGCCGCGCTGCTGGCCGGTGGGTGCAGCCGCCTCCAGCCCGACCAGAGCCAGGGGACGGGGCAGCCCGAACTGTTCGCCATAGACATGCCAGGCGGCCCCGAGGCCCCCGACGAGCGCCAGTATGGCGAGCTGGGGAAGAGTTCGCATGCGGTCCGGATCCTGTCCCCGCTGTTCTGGCGTGCCGTCGCTGCCCCGACAAGTGTTCCGTGAGCGTGACGCTGGCGCAGCAGACGAGATGACAGCCAGTCCATGGGACAGCTTGGCACCCGCCAGCCCGACCAGAACCGTCGGCGACCCACAGATGGGTACAGGATCCGCGCCAGCAATAACCATGCCGAATTGTCACGGTTTGCATCGAGGTCGGCCCGATCCCACCCGCCTTCGGGCGCGGCAGCCGCATCGCCGGCTGTCGGCCCCGGGCTGGCACCGGCGCGCGCTTTCCCGCAATCTTCGCCCCTGACACGGCGCGGGGGAGGGCTGGGGTGCGGGCGATCTTCGTGATGATCAAGTGCGAGATGGGCCATGCCTACCGCGTGGCGCGGGAGATGGCCGACACCATCCCCGAACTGTCCGAGATGCACTCGATCAGCGGGCAGTACGACCTGCTCGGGAAGTTCTACCTCGAGGCCGACCAGGATATCGGGCTCTTCGTGGTGGAGCGCGTGCAGACGGTCGCCGGGGTGAAGGACACCTACACGCTGCAGACCTTCAACGCCTTCTCGGGTGCCCGCGCCTGACGACGGGGCGGCGCCACCTCGCCGCCATGATCCGCACCGCATCGCCATCGGCGCGCCCGAACCGCGCCCCGGTGCGGGGCCATCCTCCGCAGCCGTGGAGGACCCCCCGATGCGCGTGCTTCCAGCCCTTGCCCTCTCCGGCGCCCTCTTTCTGGGCGCCTGCGCGAATCCTGATGGCAGCCTGAACGTCCCGGGCACGCTGGCGCTCGGCGCCGGCGCGGCGATCGCCGGCATCGCTATCGCCTCGGCCAACCAGCGGCCGCGCCACGGCTACAGCCGGCATTACGACCGCCGCTGGGACAACCGCTGGGACAGCGGCTGGCGCCGGCCGTCCTACGGCTACAGCCGCCCCTACTACATCAGCGGCTACCACCAGCCCCGCTACCGGAGCTGGTGACGCCTCAGCCCCAGGTCCGGAACTCCGGCATGGAGGAAATCGGCGGCGCGGCCTTCAGCGCCGCGATGTCCGGCACCGGGCGGGCAAGCTCGGCATCGCCCGCCACCGCCGCCTCGATCGCCGCCGCCACGGCCAGCACCAGCGCATCGCCGCCGCGTGGCCCGACCACCTGCAGGCCGAAGGGCATGCCCGCCCGGTCGCGCCCGAGCGGCACGCTCGCGGCCGGGTGCCCGACCAGCGACACGGCGTAGGCCAGCGACAGCCAGTGGAAGTAGGTGCGGGTCGGCTGGCCGTCGATCTCGGCCGGGTAGAGCTCGCGCCAGCTCCGCGGGCTCAGCGTGATCGCGGGCGTCAGGATCAGGTCGTGACGCTCGAAGAAGCCCTGCCAGCCGCGGTAGATCCGGGTCTGCTCGACCGCCGCCCGCGAATAGTCGTGCAGGCTGTACTTCAGCGCCGCCTCGACATTCGCCCGGACGTTGGGCCCGACCTTGTCGGGGGTCTTCTGCACCTTCTCGAGATGGCCGGCGAGGAACTCGGCGGCGCGCAGCACCTCGAAGGCCTCGTCCGTGCCGCGGCAATCTGGCGACGCCGCCTCGACCCGCCCGAACAGCGATTCCAGCTTTGCGACGCGTTCCGCGAAGACTTCCCGGATATGCCGCTCCGTCGGCGCGAAGCCGAAATCCGGCGTCACCGCGACGCGGAGCGTCGCGAGGTCCACCGACAGCGGCGGGAAGAGATCTCGGTCCCCGCGGCGGACGGCTCGCCCGTGCAGCGTGTAGGCCAGCGGATCGACGGCGTCGTCGTCGGCCATGGCCGAGAACATCAGCGCCGCATCCTCCGCGTTGCGCGCCATCGGGCCGAGCACGGAGATCGGCGACCAGCCGATCCGGCGGCGCTCCGACGGCACCACGCCCGGCGACGGCCGGAAGCCCAGGATGCCGTTGAAAGCGGCCGGGTTGCGCAAGCTGCCGCCCGTATCGCTGCCCGAGGCGATCGGCACCATGCCGCAGGCGAGTGCGACGCCCGAGCCGCCGGAGGAGCCGGCGGCCGACTTGGTGGTGTCGAAGGGGTTGCCCGTCGCGCCATACACCACGTTGCGGGTGTTCGCGCCGGCGCCGAATTCCGGCGTGTTGGTCTTGCCGACCACGATCGCGCCGGCCTTGCGCAGATTGGCGACCATCGCGCCGTCCTGCGCCGGCACGTGGTCGGCAAACAGCGGGCTGCCCCAGGTGGTGCGCAGCCCCGCCGTCTCGTCGAGGTCCTTGATGCCGACCGGCAGCCCGTGCAGCGGGCCGAGCGGCGCGCCGCGCATCACGGCCGCCTCGGCCTCCTTCGCCGCGACGCGCGCGCGGTCGGTGTCCATTGCCACCATCGCGTTCACTGCCGGGTTCACCGCCTCGATGCGGGCGAGGCAGCTGTCCAGCAATTCGACGGGGCTCAGCTTCCGCGCCCCGATCAGGCGGCGCGCGGCGACGGCGGAGAGATCGCAGGGTTCGGTCATCTCGGGGTCCTCAGGGCGCGGGCGATCAGTAGCCGAGCGCGCAGCCATCCTTGCGCGGGTCGGAGCCGCCGACGAGGCAGCCGCGCGCGCGGTCGATCAGGATCGCCTGGCCGCCGCCATGCGGCTTCTCGATCCGCTCGCACTCGTGGCCGAGCCGGTTCAGCCGGTCGATCACGGAGACCGGGATGCCGTGCTCCACCTGCACCTTGCCCGCGCGCGGGAAGAGCCGCGGCGCATCCAGCGCCTCCTGCACATCGAGCCCGTATTCGAAGTGGTTCGAGAGGAACAGCGTCTGGCCCATCGGCTGGAAATGCCCGCCCATCACGCCGAAGGGCATCACGGCCTGGCCGCCCTGCATCACCATGCCGGGGATGATGGTGTGCATCGGCCGCTTGCCGGGCGCGATGCAGTTCGGGTGGCCTTCCTGCAGGCGGAATCCGTAGCCGCGGTTGTGCAGCATCACGCCCGAGCCCTCGGCCAGGATCGCACTGCCGAAGCCCTCGAAGAGCGAGTTGATGAAGGAGCACGCATTGCCGTCGCGGTCCACGACGCAGAGATAGACGGTGTCGCGGTGCTTCGCCCAATCAGCCTCGCCCGCCTGTGGCAGTTCGCGCATCGCCGCCTCGTCGCGGATCAGCGCCGACAGCGCCTGGAGATAGGCGTCGGAGGTCAGCCTCGCGACCGGCACCTCGACCTGCGCCGGGTCGGCGAGGAAGGCGTCGCGGTCGCGATAGGCGAGCCGCGCGGCCTCGATGTGCCGGTGCAGGCGCTCGACGGAGATGGGCCCCTGCTCCGCCGCCCCGAAGCGTTCCAGCATGCCGAGGATCATCAGCACCAGCAGGCCCGAGCCGTTCGGCGGGCACTGGTAAATCTCCATGCCCTTCCAGGCACGGCGGATCGGCTCGACGAATTCGGCGCCGTGCAAAGCGGCGGCGAAGTCGGCCTCGGCATGGGTGCCGCCGGCCTCGCGCAGCGTGCGCGCCATGTCGGCTGCGACCTCGCCCTCGTAGAAGGCCTTCGCGCCGCCCTTGGCGATCGCGCGCAGCGTGCGGGCCAGTGCCGGCTGGACGAAGCGGTCGCCGACCTCGAAGGCCTCGCCGCGCTTCAGGAAATGGCGCGCCGTCGCTGGGTGCTTCGACAGCTTGCCCACCGAGCCGGCCCAGTCGAGGGCGACGCGAGCCGACAGATGAAAGCCTTCCTCCGCGAAGCGGATCGCCGGCTGCAGCAGCTCGTCGAGGCCCTTGCGGCCATGCGCCTTCGCCAGCGCCTCCCACGCCGCGACGGCGCCGGGGATGGTGACCGAATGCGGCGAGAGCGGCTCCATCTGCGTCAGCCCCGCGGCGCGCAGCGCCTCCGGCGTCGCGCCGGCCGGCGCGCGGCCCGAGCCATTCATCGCGATGACCTTGCCGGTGCCCGCCGGCGCATAGAGGCAGAAGCAGTCGCCGCCGATGCCCGTGCTCTGCGGCTCAACCACCGCCAGCACCGCGGCGGCCGCGATCGCGGCATCGAGCGCATTGCCGCTGGCGCGCAGCACGTCGAGTGCCGCCAGCGTCGCCTGCGGCATCGAAGTCGCCGCCATCCCGTTCGCGGCATAGACCGCGCTGCGGCCGGGAGCATGGAAGTCGCGCTTCATCGGAGAGACCTTACAGACCTGAGAACACGCGGCATGCGCAGCATGCCGAGGCCGCGAATGCGGCCCGCGCACAGACGTCCTGGGCAACGGGTGCCCCAGTCGCCTGCGCGGAAGCCAAGGCCGCGAAGCGGCCGCCCGGCGTCTGAGGGCATTTTCAGTGCGTCAATGCGCCGCCGTCGATGACGAGGCTCGCGCCGGTGATCATCCGGCTGGCGTCGGAGGCGAGGAACACGATGGCGCCCATGATGTCCTCCACCTGCATCACGCGGCCGAGCGGCATGGAGCGCACCACGCGGTCGAGGAACTTGGGATCGCTCAGCACCGGCTTCGTCAGCGGCGTCTCGACGAAGCCCGGCGCGATCGCGTTCACGCGGATTCCGATCGGCCCGAGCTCGAAGGCGAGCGCCTTCGTCATGCCTTCCACCGCGTGCTTGGTCGCGGTGTAGACGCTGCGATTGGCGCCGGCGACATGGCCGTTGACCGAGGAGAGGTTGACGATCGCGCCGCGCTTGCCGGCCGCCGCCATGCCCTGCGCGACCGCCTGCGCCACGGTGAAGGCCGCGCGGATGTTGAGGTCGAGCAGCCGGTCCAGCGATTCGTCCTGCACCTCGAGGAACGGTTCGCGGATGTTGGTGCCCGCATTGTTCAGCAGCACGTCGAAGGGTCCATGCGCCGCGACCAGCGCCCGGACGGCCGCGCGGTCGGTCACGTCGAGCGGGGCCGCCGTGCCGCGCAGGCCCGCCGCGCGCATCTCCTCGACCGTCGCCTCCATCTCGGCGGCGCTGCGGGCGGCAAGCACCACCTCGGCGCCGGCGG
>NZ_JAKJIB010000104.1 GCF_021864505.1 Falsiroseomonas oryziterrae | reverse complement strand
GCGGTATCTCGGCCGCACGCCGGGCGGCATGGGCCAGCGCCCCGACGGCGGGGCGGAGGCCGCACGGTCGGAGGCGGCGCGGCCCGCGGCGCTCGGCGGCAATCCCTGGCGCGATGCGCGCTTCCGCAGCCTCGCGGCGTTCAACGCGCTGTGCCTCTTCGCGCAGATCGGGCTGATCGCGCATCTGGTGTCGCTGCTGGCGCCGCATCTCGGCGCGCAGGGGGCCGGGCTGGCGATGGCGCTCGCGACGCTCTGCGCGATGGGCGGGCGGGTCGTGCTGGGGCGCGTGCTGCGGCCCGGCGTGGACCGCCGGCGCGCCGCGGCGGTCAATCTCACGATCCAGTTCGTGGGGCTCGCGCTGCTGTTGGCGGCGGGCGGCAGCGTGCCGCTGCTGCTGGCGGGCGTGGTGCTGTTCGGCGTCGGGCTCGGCAATGCGACGACGCTGCCGCCGCTGATCGCGCAGCAGGATTTTCCCGAGAGCGAGGTGCCGCGGATCGTGGCGCTGATCGTGGCGAGCGGCCAGGCGGTCTACGCCTTTGCCCCGGCGCTGTTCGGCCTGGCGCGGGAGCTTGGGCCGGAGGCGTTCTTCCTGTTCGGGATGGCGGTGCAGGTGGTGGCGGGGCTGGCGGTGATGCGGCGGGCGCGCGGGGCGGCCTGAGCGCCGCGGCAGCCACGACGCGTCGGGGCGAGGATCAGAAGGAGAAAGCCAGGCTGATCGAGCCGAACTGCGCGTTCTCGCGCTGCGTGGTGAATTCCTGGCTGCGGATCGTGTAGGTGGCGGTGAGCCGCGCGCGGCGGAAGAAGACGGCCGCACCCAGCACCGCATCGCCGACCCAGGTCTCGCGGTCCACGCTGCGGCTCGAGCGGAAGCTGTTGCCGTCGAGGGAGATGTCGCGCAGCACGGCGCGGCCCTCGACGCCGGCAAAGACGTACCAGCCCCAGCGATCCGTCGGCTCGAAGAAGACCGAGCCGGCCGAGGCGGGGCGGACGCGCGGCGGGCCGAAATCGGCTTCGAGCTCGGTGCCGAAGCGCGCCATCACGCCGATCGCGCCATAGGTGCTGACATTGCCGAGGCTGGCCGAGACGGAGGGCACGAGGCCGACCGAAACGCCGTCCCAGCGGGTCGGCGCGTTGAGCCGCCACTGGCGGTTGGCGACGAGGTTCAGCCCGGGCTCGTCCTTGATCTGCGTGTTCCAGCCGAGCGCGCGGTCGATGTTCATGAAGTCGTGCGTGTTGTTCTGCACCTGCTCGCCGAGCGCGGCCGGGCCGACCACGCCGAACTGCAGCTCGAGCGCGCCGAAGGCGCGGTCCGTGTAGGAGACCATCGTGACCGAGCCGTAGAGCCAGGCGGCATAGGGGCGGTCATCGAGCGGCGGGTTGCGGAGGTCGGTGTCCTCGGGCGTCCATTTCTTCTGCCCGAAGCCGAGGCCCCAGCGCGTCGCGCCGCCGGCGGGGAAGAAGAGCGGCATGCGCGAGGCGGCCTCGGCGAGCCAGTCGGGCGTCTCGTCCGCGCGCGAGCGCCAGGCGAAGAGGAACCCGTTGGTGTAGTAGCGGTCGTTGCCCGAGAAGGTGTCGTTCTCGAGGATGAAGGCGAAGGTGCCGGCCGGGTTCGGCAGGCGCACCTGCTGCGCGGCGGCGGGCAGGGCGAGGCAGGCCAGCGCCGCCCCGCAGATCATCGCAACACGTCCCGCCATCGTCGCCTCCATCGCCCGCGCACAACGCGCCGAAGCGCGCGGCGCCAGCAAGTGCGGCGGTACAACGCGGGACGACGCGCTGCGTCGCGGGACGCGCGGACAAGCCGCCGTCAGGCGCGGCGGCGCTCGAGCTCGTCCAGGACGACCCGCGCCGCGGCCTCGCTCGGCGCGAGGCCGGGCGGGTGCAGCGAATCGAGCACCGAGCGCAGGCCGGCGCGCTGCGCCTCAGCCGCAGCGGGGTCGGCGAGCAGCGTGTGCAGCGCCTCGGCCATCGCCTCCGGCATCGCGCGGTCCTGCAGGAATTCGGGCGCGACCTCGCGTTCGGCGAGCAGGTTGACGAGGCTCGCGAAGCGCACGCGGACGAGGCGGCGCACGATCGCGGCGGTGATCGGGTTCACGCGATAGGCGACGATGTGCGGTACGCCGGCCACCGCCATCTCGAGGCTGGAGGTGCCGGACTTGATGAGGCCGGCGGAGGCGCAGGCGAAGGCGTCGTGCTTGTCGGCGAGCGCCTCGACCAGGATCGGGCGGCCAGGCCAGGACGCGACGCGCGCGCGCACGAGTTCCGCGACGACGGGCGAGACGGCGATGACGGGCCGCAGGCCGGGGAGGCGCGCGGAGAGGCGCTCGAGCGTCGCGCCGAAGAGGGGCAGCAGGCGCTTCGCTTCCATCCTGCGGCTGCCGGGCATGACGAGCAGCACGCGCTCCTCCGCGCCGAGGCCGTGCGCGGCCCGGAAGCGCGCGGCGTCGCCGGCATCGGCGCCGGATTCCAGGACCGGGTGGCCGACGAAGTCGGCGCGGATGCCGGCGCGCTCGAAGATCACGGGCTCGAAGGGGAGCAGGCAGAGGATGCGGTCCACCCGCGCCTTGATCTTCGCGATGCGCCCGGGCCGCCAGGCCCAGACCTGCGGCGCGACGTAGTGCACGATCGGGATGCCGAGCGGCCTCACGCGTTCCGCGAGCCGCATGGCGAAGCCGGGGCTGTCGATGGTGACGATGACGGACGGGCGCCGCGTGGTGATGTCTTCCACCGTCTGCGTCATGCGGCGCGCGAGGTTGCGGATGTTGGGCAGCACCTCGATCAGGCCCATCAGCGCGAGCTCGCGCATCGGGAAGAGGCTGTCCATGCCCTGCTCCGCGAGGCGCGGGCCGCCGATGCCGGCGAAGGTGAGCGACGGATCATGGGTACGGAGCGCGGCGACGAGGCGCGCGCCGAGCGCGTCCCCGGATGCCTCGCCGGCGACGATGTAGACGAGCGTCATGCGAATTCGGCCGGCGTCGGGGGCGGCACGGGAGCGCGCGGCCAGTCGCGGTGGTTGCGCACCGCGCCATGCTCTCGCACGTGGTCGAGCTTCGCGGGGTCGAGGGTCGCGAAGACCCAGCCCGGCGCATCGCGCTCGCCTGCCGCGATCACGCCGTCTTCCGGGAAACCGCGGTCGGCGGGGCCGTAGACCGCCGCCTGGCCGCGGTTCACGTCGAGGGCCGCCGACCACGGCGCCTCGCCCACCGTCGGCGTGGTGGCGACGTAGCACTGATTCTCGATGGCGCGCGCGGCGGCGGAGACGTTGACGCGCGTCGCGCCATGCCGGCTGTCGGTGCAGGAGGGGGCGAGGATCAGCCACGCGCCCGCCTCGACCTGCGCGCGGACATGCTTCGGGAACTCGACATCGTAGCAGATCGAAATGCCGAGCCGGCCCCAGGGCGTGTCGAAGACGCGTGGGCTCGCGCCGGAGCTTATGCCCCAGCGCTCATCCTCGAAGCGGGTCATCGCGCGCTTCTCCTGGAAGGCGCCGCGCCCGTCGGGTGCGATGAGCGGGGCGCGCGCGACGACGCGGTCGCCGGCGCGCATCGGCAGCGTGCCGGGCAGCAGCCAGGTGCGGTGGCGGCGCGCGGTGGCGCGCATCTCGGCGAGGATCGCGTCCGCATGCCCGACCATGGCGGCGAGCTCGGTCGGCTCGTCGGTCGCATCGCGGCCGACCAGCGCGGCGCCCAGCTCGACGCAGGCATATTCGGGCAGGACCAGCAGGTCGGCCTGCGGCTTCGCCTGCTCGATCCAGCGGTCGAGCTTCGCGCCCCAGGTGGCAATGGAGGCCGGGCGCTCCACCGGATATTGCAGCAGGCCGAGGCGCAGCGGCTTGGCGGGCGGCGCGGTCACAGCGGATCCCTCAGCCAGAAGGAGAGGGTGTGCGGCGTTTCCGCCGGCGCGCCGATCTCCTTCCAGTCGAAGGTCACGGTGAGGTCGGGCCGCGGCACATAGCCGCGCTTGCGCCAGAAATCGTCGAGCGGGACGTGACCGGCGGGGCGGCGCGGGTCGTCGACGTCGCGGATCACCGCGCAGAAGGCGGCGGCGGCAAGGTTCAGGCGGCGCGCATGCGCCTCGCGCTCGGCGAAGAAGCGCACGCCGGCGCCGCGGCCGCGATAGGCGCGCAGCAGCACGGATTCGCCGAAGTAGCAGAAGCGCGCGGGATCGAGGCCGGCGGCGGCGAAAGCGTCGCGCACCGGCGCATGGCCCTCCGTCATCGGCTCGCAGGTCGCCGCCCCCACGACGCGATCGCCGTCGCGGCAGACGACGACGGCCGCACCGGGCGCATCGGCATAGGCGCGGAGATAGCGGCGCTCATAGGCCTCGTCGCCCTCGTAGAGATAGGGCCATTCCCGGAAGACCTCGATGCGCAGCCGTGCGAGCTCCGGCAGCAGGGGATGCAGCGCGGGGCCGGACAGTGTCTCGAAGGCCAGGTGGACGTCCGACATGGGGGGATGCATAGGCATCGCCATCCGGCGGGGGAAGGGGTGGCGTGGATCCTGTGGAACTGATCGGCCTTGCCGCCGGCGTGATGACGACCTCGGCCTTCGTGCCGCAAGCGGTGCAGACCTGGCGGACGCGGTCCGCGCGCGACGTGAATCTCGGGCTGCTGGTGCTGCTGGTGGTCGGCAATTCGATGTGGCTCACCTATGGCGCGCTGGTCGGGTCCTGGGGGCTGGTGGCGGCCAACATCGTGACCGTGCCGCTCTGCATGCTGATCCTCTGGGTGAAGGTCACGCGGGGGTAGCGGCCTGAAGGAAGGCTGCGAGCCCGTCCTCCACCACCTGCGGATCGAGGCCACGGAGAATGAAGACGAGGCGGGAGCGGCGCGGCTCGCCCTCGGGCCAGGCGGCCAGGCGCCGCGGCGGATGGAAGACGCGCTGCACGCCATGCACCACGACCGGGCGGTCCTCGCCCACCAGGTCGAGGATGCCCTTCACGCGCAGCACGGCCTCGCCGCGCGTCGTCGCCAGCATCTCGAGGAAGCTTCCGACGCCTTCCCAGGACAGCGGCGCGTCGAAGTCGAGGCAGAGCGCGCGGATGTCGGCGCCGTGGCGGTTCGGATCGTGGTGGTGATGGTGGTGGTGGTCGCGCGACGCGGCGCCGATCCAGTGCGCGACGTCGGGCGCCTTGGCCGCGGGATCGAAGGGGCCGGCGGCCAGGATCGCCTCGGGCGCGACGTCGCCATGCCGTGCCTCGAGGATCGGCGCGACGGGGTTGAGGGCGCGCAACCGCGCCGTCAGTGCCGCGACGGCCTCCGCGTCGGCGAGGTCGGTCTTGCTCAGCAGGATGCGGTCGGCGACGGCGGCCTGGCGGCGCGCTTCCTCCTGCGCATCGAGCGTCGCGGCGCCGGAGGCGGCATCCACCACCGTCACCACACCGTCGAGGACGAAGCGCGCGCCCATGCGCGGATCGGCCATCAGCGTCGCCAGGATCGGCGCGGGATCGGCAAGGCCCGTCGTCTCCACCACCACGCGGCGGATCGCCTTGCCCGCCAGGATCCGCTCCCACAGCCCGTCCAGCGCGCGGATCAGGTCGCCGCGCACGGTGCAGCAGAGGCAGCCGGCATTGAGCAGCACCGCCTCGCCATCCAGCCGCTCCACCAGCAGGTGGTCGAGCCCGATCTCGCCGAACTCGTTCACCAGCACGGCGGTGTCGGCCAGCGCCGGATGCGCGAGCAGCGCATTGAGCAGCGTCGTCTTGCCGGCGCCGAGGAAGCCGGTGAGGACGGTCAGTGGGACGGGATTGGTCACCGCCCGTACAGCGCCTCCGGGTCCGCTTCCGGCTGCGTGATCTCGGCCAGCTCGCCGCCGCGCAGCGCGCGGAAGAAGCAGTTGCGGCGGCCGGTGTGGCAGGCGACGCCGGTCTGGTCCACCAGCGCGAGCAGCGTGTCGCCGTCGCAGTCGAGCCGGAGATCGACCAGCGCCTGCACCTGGCCCGAGGTCTCGCCCTTGCGCCAGAGCGATTCGCGCGAGCGCGACCAGTAGGTGACGCGGCCGGTCGCCAGCGTCTCGGCGAGCGCGGCGCGGTTCATCCAGGCCATCATCAGCACCTCGCCCGTGTCGTGCTGCTGGGCGATGCAGGGGATCAGGCCGTGCCCGTCGAAGCGCACCGCATCCAGGAACAGGGCGCGGGCGGCGGGATCGGGCGCGTCGGCGAGCGCCGGCGGGGGTATGGGCATGGCAAGCGGCTCCGTGCGGCGTTACATTATATCGCCCGGCGCGAAGCGGGGTGGAAGAGGCAGGACATGAGCGGAACGGCAGGGGCCGGGTTGGAGGCGGCGCTGGCGCGGGCGGAGGCGGCCTGCCTCGCGCGTGGGGCGCAGCTGACCGAGCTGCGCCGCCAGGTGCTGCGGCTGGTGCTGGCCTCGCCGCAGGCGATCGGCGCCTATGCGCTGCTCGACCAGCTGCGCGCCGAGCGGCCGGGGGCCGCGCCGCCCACCGTCTATCGCGCGCTGGATTTCCTGCTGGAGCAGGGGCTGGTGCACAAGGTGGAGCGGCTGAACGCCTTCATCGGCTGCGTCGGGCCGGAGGCGCATGCGCATTGCGGCCACGGCCACGACCATCCGCACCAGTTCCTGATCTGCTCGAAATGCGGTGCGACGGCGGAGGTCTGCGACGACCGCGTCGCGGCCGCGGTCGCCGAGGCCGCGCGCGCGGCCGGCTTCGCGCCGAGCCGCACGACGGTGGAGGTGGAGGGGCTCTGCGCCGCCTGCGCCGGCTCAGCGCGGCAGTGACGCGAGGCCCTGCTCGAGGTCGGCGATCAGGTCCGCGACCTCCTCGAGCCCGATATGCAGCCGCACGGCCTGGCCGGGCAGGGGACGCGACACGCTGCGGCTGATCGAGGGGCCGGAGGGCAGCGCGAGGCTCTCGTAGCCGCCCCAGGAGGCGCCGATCCCGAAGAGCTTCAACCCGTCCACGAAGCGGAAGATGTCGGCTTCCGTGTAGCGCGGCTGGAACACCACGCCGAACAGGCTGCAGGCTCCGGTGAAGTCGCGCTTCCAGATCGCATGGCCGGGATCCTCGGGCAGCGCCGGATGCAGGATGGAGTGGACCTCCGGCCGCGCCTGCAGCCAGCGCGCGACCTCGAGGGCGGCCTGTTCCTGGTGCTGAAGGCGCACGGCCATGGTGCGGGCGCCGCGCAGCGCGAGCCAGCAATCGTCGGGGCTGGCGTAGTGGCCCATGGCGCTCGCCGCGCCGCGCACCGCCAGGTGGTGTGCCTCGCTCTTCACCGTGACGGAGCCGAGCAGAATGTCGGAATGGCCGCCGACATACTTGGTCAGCGCCTGGATCGAGACGTCGCAGCCATGCGCGAAGGGCTGGAAGTGATGGATGCCCCAGGTGTTGTCGATCATGCTGACCGCGCCGCGCGCGCGCGCCAGCGCCGTCAGCGCGGGGACGTCCTGCACCTCGAAGGTGTGGCTGCCGGGGCTCTCCAGATAGAGCACGCGCGTGTTGGCGCGGAAGTGCGGCGCCAGCGCCTCGGCGGTCGTGGTCGGCTCGTAGAAGGTGGTCTCGATGCCCCAGCCCTTCATCATCCCTTCGGCCAGCGCGCGGGCCGGGCCATAGGCGCTGTCGGGCATCAGGCAGTGGTCGCCCGCCTTGAGGAAGGCGAGCAGCGGCACGGCGACGGCGGCGAGGCCGGTGCCGACGATGGTGCAATGCGTGCCGCCCTCGATCCCCGCGACCATGTCCTCGAGCGCGTAATGCGTCGGGCCGCCCTGGGTGCCGTAGGTCATGACGCGTTCGAAGCGGCGCTTGCCGTTCGCGACGCGTGCCTCGCAGGAGGGCTGCAGCACGGTGGAGCCGCGGTAGACCGGCGGGTTGACGAAGCCGTGGCTGCGGACGGGCGGGCGCGAGCCGTGAGTCAGGCGCGTGGCGAAGCCACGCTTCGGTGTGTCGGTCACGAGGTGGCCTTCGGCGTTTCGGGCCGCGAGGCCCATTCGGTCCAGGAGCCGTCATAGACGGCCGGTTCGGGCAGGCCGGCGCGCACGGCGCCGAGCGCCACGACGCAGGCGGTGACGCCCGAGCCGCAGGAGGTGATGAGCGGCCGGTCGTCGTCGGCGCCGCGCGCGGCGAAGATCGCGCGGAGCGTCGCCGTGTCCTTCATCGTCTGATCTGCGTTCAGGAGTTCGGTGAAGGGCAGGGAGGCCGCGCCGGGCATGTGGCCGGAGGGCAGGCCGGCGCGGGGCTCCGGTGCCGTGCCGTCGAAGCGACCCTTGCTGCGGGCGTCGAGGATCAGGGCTTCCCCGCCGCCCTGCCGCACGATCTTCTTCACGTCGCCGATGCCAGCGAGGCGGCGGGCGATCAGGTCGGGGATGAAGGTCGCGGGCACGGCGGGACGCGGCGGGCCGGTCTCGATGGGACGGCCCTCGGCCTTCCATTTCGGCAGGCCGCCATCGAGGCAGGCGACCGCCTCGTGCCCGAAGAGCCGCATCATCCACCAGCCGCGCGGCGAGGCGCGCAGCCCGTGCTGGTCGTAGAAGACGACGCGCGACGCGTTGGAGACGCCGAGCGCGCCGACCAGCTTCGCGAAGCGCGCAGGCGTCGGGACCATGTGCGGCAGGTCCGTGTCGGCATCTGCGATCGCGTTGATGTCGAAGAGCCGCGCGCCCGGCAGATGCGCGGCGGCGAAGCCCGAATGGATGTCGCCCGGCTCGTTCGGCAGGTAGGTGGTGCAGTCCAGCACCACGAGGTCGGGCTTGCCGAGTTCCGCGGCCAGCCATTCGGTCGAGACGAGGTTGTCCATGCGCGTCACTCCGGCAGGATGAAGTGGATGCGCCGGTTCTGCCGGCCCTTGGATTCCAGCTTCGTCACCTCGATGCGGCCGATCTCGCCGGTGCGGCGCACATGCGTCCCGCCGCAGGGCTGCAGGTCGATCGGCGCGCCCTCGGGGCCGATGCGCACCAGCCGGATGCGCCCGGCGCCGCGCGGCGGCTGCACCGACAGCGTGCGGACCATCTGCGGGTTCGCATCCAACTCCGCTTCCGTGATCCAGGTGAAGCCGGTCGGGTGGTCGGCGGCGACGAGGGCGTTCAACCGCTCCGTCAGCCATTCCTTGGCGGGCGGCTCGGCGAGGTCGAAGTCGAGGCGTGATTTCTCGACGCCGATCTGGTTGCCGGTGGCGTAGATGCCGGGCAGCACGCTGCAGAGCAGGTGCATGGTGGTGTGCATGCGCATGTGCCGGTGACGCCGCGCCCAGTCGAGCGCGACGCGCACCTCCGCCCCGACCGGGGGCGGCGTCGCGCCGGGCGCGAGGCTGTGCAGGATGGCGCCGGCCTCGCCCTTGATCGCTTCCGCCACCGCGGCCTCGCCGCCGTCCCAGATCATCGTGCCGGCATCGCCCGGCTGGCCGCCGCTGCGCGCATACATCACGGTGCGGTCCAGGAGGACGCCCTTCTCGTCGAGCGCGACCACGCGCGCGGTGCAGTCCTGCAGATAGGCGTCGTCGGAAAACAGGGCGATCGTCATCGGGTCCATTCCTCGCGCAGCCGCGCGCGGTTCAGTTGCAGCCAGAGCAGGGCGAGCGCGGTCGGCGCGCCCTGCACGC
Source organism: Falsiroseomonas oryziterrae (assembly GCF_021864505.1). Classification (GTDB taxonomy): domain Bacteria; phylum Pseudomonadota; class Alphaproteobacteria; order Acetobacterales; family Acetobacteraceae; genus Falsiroseomonas; species Falsiroseomonas oryziterrae. Next base: position 2,083 of record NZ_JAKJIB010000104.1, on the reverse strand, counting down.
GATTCTCCGCCACCATGCGGAAGGCGTCCGCGGCGGGCAGGATCAGGATGCGCGTGTCCTCGCCCTCATGCGCGAGGCCATGCGTGCCGGCGCCGTCCGCGGGGATCTCGGCCTCGGCGCAGTAGTGGTGGACGATCTCGTCGCAGCCGCCGGGCATCAGCAGGAAGCCGCCGATTCGTTCCATGCGGCCGGCGCGGAGCCCGGCTTCCTCCAGCAACTCGCGCGCGCCGGCGACGGCCGGGTCCTCCTGCGGTTCGAGCAGGCCGGCCGGCGCCTCGGCCTGGATCGGCGGCAGGCCGGCGGCGAGCGCGGGCAGGCGGAACTGCTCGATCAGCGCGACGCGGTCGGCGCGCGGGTCGTAGGGGAGCACGAGCACGCCGTTGCCGCGCCGCCAGAGCTCCCAGGTCAGCGGGGCGGAGGTCGTGCCGTCGAAGCGCGTGTAGCGGAAGCAGACGCGCTGCATGGCGAAGCGGCCGCCAAAGGCGACCTCGTCGGTCTCCACCGTCAGCCCTGGCGCGTGCGGGATCGGCGGCGCCTTGGGATGGCGGGGCGGGCTGGCGCTCATGGACGGCGGAACCTAGCCTCGGGTCGCAGGAGCGTCCATGTCCCCACCCGATCCGTCCCGCGCTCCTGCGCGGGCGGTTGATCCGTCCCGCGCCAATGCGCGCGCCGTGCTGCTCGTCCTCGGCTCCTCCGCGACCTTCACGCTGGCGGCGGCGGCGGTGAAGGGGCTGGAGGGGGCGGTGCCGATCGCGCAGCTGATCCTGTTCCGCAACGTCTTCGCGCTGCCGCTGCTCTTCGTGATGCTGATGCGCGCGGGTGGTCTGGCGCTGCTGGTGCCGCGCCAGCCGAGGTGGCACGTGGCGCGCATCCTCTGCGGCATGTGCGGGATGGTCGGGGCCTTCGCGGGCTACACTTGGCTGCCGCTGGCCACCGCGACGGTGCTCGGCTTCACCATGCCGCTGTTCCTCACCGCGTTGTCGGTCGTTCTGCTCGGCGAGCGCGTCGGCTGGCGGCGCTGGTCGGCGGTGGTCGTGGGATTCCTCGGCGTGCTGCTGGTGGCGCGGCCGGGCGGGGGGGAGGCGCTGCCGCTCTGGCCCGTGCTGCTCGTGCTGCTCGGCTCGCTCGGCTGGGCGCTCGCGATGATGTCGATCCGGAGGATGGGCCAGGCGGGCGAGCATGGCGTGACCATCGTGCTGTGGTTCGCCCTCGGCAGCACCCTGCTGTCGGGCATCGCGACCATCCCGGTCTGGGTGGACCCGACGCCGCGGCAATGGGCGCTGCTGGTCGCGATCGGGCTTGTTTCCGCCGTCGCGCAGCTCCTGATGACGGAGGCCTATCGGCGCGGCGACACCACGCTGCTCGCCCCCTTCGAATATTCCGCGCTGCTATGGACGATGGCGCTCGGCGTCGCGTTCTGGGGCGAATGGCCCGGCGTGCTCGACCTGCTCGGCTTCGCCGTGCTGGTCGGCGCGGGCCTCTTCATCTGGTGGCGGGAGCTGCGCCTGTCGCAGGCACGATGAGCGTCTTGCGGAACCACAGCCGCGCGTGGCCGGCCGGCATGCCGTCCAGGCGTCCGAACTCGGCATAGCCGTTCGATTCCCAGAAGCCCGGCGCCTGGAAGGAAAAGGTGTCGGTGTAGGCCTGGCCGCAGCCGCGCTCGCGCGCGATCGCCTCGGCGCGGCGCAGCAGCTCCGACCCCAGGCCCTGGCCGCGCTGCTCGCGCGACAGCCAGAGCCAGTCGATGAAGAGCCAGCCCCAGAAGGTCAGGCCGAGCAGCCCGCCGCGCACCGTCCCGTCCGGCCCGCGGGCGAGCAGCGTCACCGGCTCGCGGTCATAGGCGCCGCCCATTTCCTGGTTGTAGGTGTGCAGCCCGCGCTGGATGGCGGCGACGGCGTCGAGCTCCGGATAGGCGTCCTCGACGATTTCGGTGTCGCCCAGCTTGCCGCTCATGCCGTCTCCGGTCGCTTCGCGCCGCAGCAGACAACGACGGCGCGGGGCGCGCCAGCCCCCGGCGTCACCGGCGGGGCGCGAGGCCGCGCAGCGCCAGCGCCAGGGCGCGCACCTCGTCGGCCGCCGGCGA
>NZ_JAKJIB010000103.1 GCF_021864505.1 Falsiroseomonas oryziterrae | reverse complement strand
GCGCGGCGGCGGCGCCGTCTCGGGACCGGCGATCCCGGGATGCGGCGGCGTGCCGCCGGCGCGCCGCCCGATCGCGGCCGCGGCCGCCCAGACATCCTCGAGGCTCGCGCCGATCAGGCCGAGATGGTCGAGCGTCGGCGCGAGCGGCGCGAGGCCCCCGACATGCAGCGCGCCATGCGTCGCCTTCAGCGCATAGGCGCCGCAATAGCCCGCGGGACGGATCGTGGAGCCGTGCGTCTGCGTGCCGAGGCCGAGGCAGGCCATGCCGGCGCCGACCGACGCCGCGGAGCCGGAGGAGGATCCGCCCGGCGTCCGCGCGGTGTCGTAAGGGTTGCGCGTCGGTCCCGAATTGCCGCAGGCGAATTCCGTCGTCACCGTCTTGCCGAGCACGATCGCGCCCGCCTGGCGCAGCGCCAGCACGGACGCGGCGTCGCGCCGCGCGTGCCAGCCGCGGAAGATCGGGTTGTTCATCTGCGTCGGCAGGTCCGCCGTCTCGATCATGTCCTTCACGACGAAGGGCATGCCGTCCACGGCGGAGAGCGGCCGCCCTTCGCGCCAGCGCAGCGTCGCGCGGTCCGCCGCGGCGCGCGCTGCATCGAGGTCGTGGACGACGAAGGCGGCGATGGCGGGCTCGTCGCGCAGGATGGTCTCGATCCGGGCCTCGAGGAAGGCGCGGGGCGTCGAGGCGCCGCTGCGGAAGGCGGACGCCTGCGGTGCATAGGGCCGCAGCAAGGGCCGTCGCGGATCGTAGGCGAGGCGGCGCTGCGGGGCGGCGGGGGACAGCGGCTCGACGGGGAGGACGTCCACGCGGCGGCTCCGTGGCGTGCTGCGATGACGCATGGCACGGCAGGCTGCCCACTTTGTCAACAACATTGCGTCGCCCCTGTGCCCCATGCGCGGATGCACCTGGGCGGAGCGCCTTGACAGGGCGCCGCCGCAGCCACGACGCTGCGCCCTCGTCAACAATCGGGATCGCCGAGATGCGCCGCGCAGCCCGCCATGCACCCCGTGCCCTCGCGCTCCTGCTCGGCGCCACGCTCGCCGCCGCGGCATCCGCCCAGCCAGCGCCGAACCTGCGCATCGCGGTCGAGGCGGACATCACCTCGCTCGATCCGCATTTCCACAACCTGGCACCCAACAAGGCTGTCGCCGCGCATTTCTTCGAGCCGCTGATCCTGCAGGACGAGCAGCAGCGCCTCGTCCCCGGTCTCGCCACCTCGTGGCGGGCGATCGACGAGCGCACCTGGGAGTTCCGCCTGCGCCAGGGCGTGACCTGGCATGACGGATCGCCCTTCACCGCCGAGGACGTCGCCTTCACCATCGCCCGCGCGCCGGCGGTGCCGAACAGCCCCTCCTCCTTCGGCCTCTACATCCGCCAGATCGCCGAGACGCAGGTGGTGGACGCGCACACCATCCGCTTCCGCACCTCGACGCCCTTCCCGCTGATGCCGACCTACATGAGCACCTTCGGCATCGTGTCGAAGCGCCACGGCGAGGGTGCGACGACCGCCGACTACAACAGCGGCCGCGTCATGGTCGGCACCGGCCCCTACCGCTTCGTCTCCTGGACCCAGGGCGACCGCCTGGTGATGGAGCGCAGCCAGACGCATTGGGACGGCGTGCAGCCCTGGGGCCAGGTCACCACCCGCTTCATGCGCAGCCCGGCCTCCCGCGTCGCCGCGCTGCTGTCGGGGGACGTGGACATCATCGATGCGCTGCCGACCGGCGACATCGCGCGCGTCGAGCGCGATCCCCGCACCGCAGTCAGCCGCGCGCTGTCGAACCGCAACATGTACGTCTTCGTGGACCACCTGGAGCGATCCTCGCCGCATGTGACGGACGCGCAGGGCCGGCCGCTGGCGCAGAACCCGTTCCGCGACCTTCGCGTCCGCCAGGCGGTGAACATCGCGGTGAACCGCGAGGCGATCGTGACGCGCGTGATGGACGGCGCGGCGGAGGCGACGGGCCAGCTCATGCCGCGCAACTGGTTCGGCTGGACGCCGACGCTGCCGCCGCCCGCCTACGACCCCGAGGGCGCGCGCCGGCTGCTGGCCGAGGCGGGCTTCCCGAACGGCTTCAACCTGACCATCCACTGCTCCAACAACCGCTACGTCAACGACGAGCGGATCTGCCAGGCGCTCGGCCAGATGCTGACGCGCGTCGGCATCCGGACGCAGGTGCAGGCGCTGCCCTTCGCGACCTGGATCGCCGCGGCCAGCCGGCAAGACTACAGCATGCTGTTCGGCGGCTGGGGCATCGACACGGCGGAAGCGTCATCGCCGCTCGGCTCGCTGCTCGCGACCTTCGACCGCGCGACGGGGCAGGGCGCTTCCAACCGCTCCCGCTACTCGAACCCGGAGGTGGACCGGCTGGTCGCGCAGGGCCTCGCCACCATGGATGACGAGCAGCGGCGCCAGATCTTCATCCGCGCGACCGAGATCGCGATGCGTGACGTCGGGCTCGTGCCCATGCACCACCAGATCAACCTCTGGGGCCACCGCCGCGGCCTGGTGCATGCCGCGCGCGCCGACGAGTGGACGCTGGCGATGAGCGTGCGGCCGGGGAACTGACGCTTCGGCGTCAGTCGCCTGCCGCGACGCCCGGCCAGGGCACCACCGTCTCGCCGGGGGCGAAGACCTCGTCCATCGCCTCGAGCTCGCGCCGCGCCGTCTGCACGTGGCGGCGCATCAGCAGCTCGGCGAACTCCCCGTCGCGCTCGCGCAGCGCCTGCACGATGCGGCGGTGATCGTCGAAGGCGCGCAGCGCATGGCCCGCGCGGTGGCTGGTGCGGTGCCGGAAGAGCCGCACCAGCGAATAGTAGTCGTGGCACAGCAGCCGTTCGAGCCGCCGGGACTTCGACGCGGCGGCGAGGGCGAAGTGGAAGTCCGGCACGCCGCGCTCCTGCGGATAGGCCTCGTCCGCACGCAGCACAGCCGCCCGCATGTGCTCATCGAGCAGCGCCTCGAGGGCCGCGAGTTCCGCCTCGCTGGCGCGCGCGGCGGCGAGGCGGCAGGCAAGCCCTTCGAGATTGGCACGGATCTCGTAGATCTCGGCGAGGTCGGCGCGGGTCAGCGTGACGACGCGTGCGCCGGCATGCGCCGTGCGCACGACGAGTCCGCGGCCCTCGAGCTGGCGCAGCGCCTCGCGCAGCGGGCCGCGGCTGACGCCGAAGCGCGCGGCGAGCGCCTCCTCGCCCAGCCGGCTGCCGGGCGGCAATTCGCCGGAGACGATGGCGCGCTCGACGAGTTCGAAGATCCGGTCGGCATGCGTCTGGGCCTGTGGCGTATCGGCGGGGCGTGTCACCGTCATGGTGTTCTCCATACGCCGGGCGGGCGCGATATCCAAAAGGCTTTCGACACGGCGTGGTGTCGACAATCCAGCATGGCCCCGGCGTCGCAGCCGCCCCGGTGGGCGCCGCCCGGGATTTCGGTCGATGGAGATTATCCGGCTTGACCGGCCCTGTGCTGGTCGGCTGTGCTGCTGATCGTTGACAATCGCGCGGCCAAGACTCGCGCGGGGAGGAACGGGATGCCTGGCTTCGCCGAGCGCATCGGGATCGATTTCGGCGCGCGCCTGCCCATCGAGGCTGCCATCGCCCGCGCCGCCCGCTCTGGCGTCCGCGTCGCGGATATCCGCCTCGGCGACACCGGGAACGAGTTCGCCACCTTCGACGATGCGCGTGTCGGCACGGTGCGTCGCGCCGCGGATGCGGCAGGACTGCAGGTCGGCCTCCACACGCTGTCGGCCGTCAACATGGGCGAGACCGCGCCCTTCCTGCGCGAGGCGGTGGACGACTACCTGACGAGCTACATCGACATCGCCGCCCGGCTGAATGCCGGCTGGATCGTGATGCATGGCGGCTTCCACTTCACTGGCGACTATGCGCGCCGCATGGCGACGGCGATCGAACGGCTGCAGCGCCTTGGCGAGCTTGCCCAGCGCCGCGGCGTCCGCCTGCTGCTCGAGAACATGAATCCCGAGCCCATGGACGCCGAGGTCCGCTACCTGGCCTGCGACATCGAGGAGACGCGGCACTATTTCGACCGCCTCGACCCGGCCGCCTACGGCTGGTCCTTCACCGTCAACCACGCCCACATGCTGCCCTGCGGCATCGCCGGCTTCTTCGCCGCCTTCGGCCCGGCGCGGCTCGAGGAGGTGCGCCTCGCCGACAACCGCGGCGGCAAGGAGGAGCATCTGCGGCCCGGCGAGGGGAACGTGGATTTCGAGGCGACCTTCGCGCTCATCGAAGCCTCCGGCTATCGGGGCCACTACATGCTCGCCTGGGAAGGCGTCGAGGAGATGATCGAGGACCGGGCGCTGCTCGCCGCCCGCGCCGAGCGCATCCTGGCCGCGGCCTGAGGGAGAAGCGCCATGGCCAAGAAGGTCATCATCATGGTGCGGGTGAACGAGTACATGCCGCGCCACCCGAACCCGCACGTCCCCTTCACGCCGGCCGAGATCGCCGAGACCTCGGCGGAATGCGAGGCGGCGGGCGCCGCCATCATCCACTTCCACGCCCGCAAGCCGGACGGCGCGCCGTCGCACGACGCCGAGGACTACCTCGAGATCGTCGAGCGCATCCGCGCCCGGTCGAACCTGCTGATCGACTCGACGCTCGGCCAGAACACCATCCATGGCGACGAGAAGCGCGCGGCGCACATCGTGAGGATGGGCGAGAGCAAGGTGCGCGCCGACCTCGCCGCGGTGGATGTCGGCAGCACCAACCTCGACGTCTACGACGCGCAGGCGAAGCGCTTCCGCACGACGAACAAGACCTACGTCAACACGACGGAAACCTGCATCTACTTGGCCGAGCGGATGCGCGAGGCCGGCGTGAAGCCGCACCTCACCTGCTGGACCATCCCCTTCCTGCGCGCCGCCGATGCGCTGATGGACAGCGGCGTCTTCCAGCAGCCGGCCTATGTGCAGTTCGCCTTCTGCGAGGGCGGGATCCTGGGCGGCCATCCCTGCACCATCGACGGCGCGCAGGCCTTCCTGCGCTGCCTGCCGAAGGACAAGCGCATCGAGTGGACGGTGACCTGCAAGGAAGGGAACCTGCTGCCCGCCGCGGCGGTGGCGCTGGAGAATGGCGGGCACCTCTCGCCCGGCATCGGCGACTATCCCTATCCCGAGCTCGGCTATCCGACCAACGCGAAGCTGGTTGAGTTCTTCGCCAATCTCGCCCGCGCCTGGGGCCGCGACGTCGCGTCGCCCGACGAGGCCCGCGAGATGCTTGGCCTGCCGCAGCGCGCGACGCAGGCGGCGTAGGGAACCGGACAGATGCAGAAGCTCATCATCAACGTCCGGCTCAACGAGTGGGAGATGCGCGGGCCCAACCCGAACATCCCCTATTCGCCGGAGGAGATCGCCGAGGACGCGCTGGCCTGCGCGGCCGCCGGCGCCAACATCGTCCACGTCCATGCGCGCGGCCCGAACGGCGAGAAGAGCCACAGCCCGGAGCTCTATGCCGAGATCACGCGCCGCATCCGCGCCAAGAGCGACATCCTGATCCACACCACCCTCGGCAACGTCTACCTCGAGGGCGACGCCGCGGACCGCGTGAAGCATGTCGAGGCGGCGATGCCCGACATCGCGACGATCGACATCGGCAGCACCAACATGGACCGCTTCGACCGCGCGGCGGGGCGCTTCGAGACGACGAAGCAGGTCTACGAGAACAGCATCGAGAGCTGCACCTACTTCGCCCGCGTGATGAAGGAGCTCGGCGTGAAGCCGAGCGTGGGGATCTGGAACGTCTCCTTCATGCGCACCACGGCGATCTTCATGGAGATGGGCCTGCTGGAGAAGCCGGCGCTCGCCAAGATTCCGCTCTGCGGCGGCGACCTCGTCGCAGGCCACGCCGCGACGCCGGAGGGGCTGGAAGCCTTCTTCCACGCCATGCCGTCGCTCGACGAGCTGTTCTGGTGCGTCTGCACCAAGTACGCGAACATCTTCCCCTGCGCGGCGGTCGCGATCGCGCGTGGCGGCCATGTCGCGCCCGGCCTCGGCGACTACCACTATGCCGAGCTCGGCTGCCCCACCAACGCCGAACTGGTTCGCCGCATCGTCGCCATGGCGCGCGACATGGGCCGCGAGGTCGCGACCCCGGCCGAGGCGCGACGGATGCTGCGGATCCCTGCGCGCGCCGAAGCCGCGCGCGCCTGACGACGCCATGCAGGATCGCAAGCGATGCAAGATCGGGAGAGACGGATGACCGAGAGCCTGACGCGCCGCGCCGCCCTGGCCGGTTCCCTGGCCGTGCTGGCGGCGCCCGCCATGGTCGCGGCGCAGGCCCCATGGCCGACGCGCCCGATCAACATGGTCAACCCCTTCGCGCCCGGCGGCTATACGGACCGCCTGGCGCGCGCCTACGCGCCCTTCATGGAGCGCGTGCTCGGCCGGCCGATCGTGCAGGTCTCGCGCCCGGGGGCCAACGGCGTCCTCGGCCACACCTACTTCCTGCAGCAGCCCGATGACGGCCACACAGTCCTCGTCTCCGCGCTGGCGCCCTTCGTGATCATCAATGGCATGTTCCAGGGCGCGCGCTACCGGCCGGAGGATTTCGACATCCTCAACACCCCGGCGCGCGACTTCACCCTGATGGCGACCTCGGCGAACAACCAGACGCTGACCGACATTCAGGTGGTCGCCACGCGGCTGCGCGCCGACCCGCGCGCGCTGTCCTTCGGCGTGCAGGCGGCCTCCGCCGACTTCGTCAACCTGGCACTCTGGCTGCAGGCGATCGGCGTGGAGCGCAGCCGCGTGCGCATCGTCACCTATGACGGCGGAGGGCCGGTGCGCAACGCGACGGCGGGCGGCGTGGTGGATATCGGCCTGGTCGGCGGCGAGGGCTTCCTCCCGATCCGGCAGATGATCCGCCCCCTGCTGGTCTTCGAGGCGCAGCGACGCGACGCCTATGCCGCGCCGACCTTCCGCGAGGCCTTCAATGTGCAGGAGTTCGTCGCCGGATCGCAGCGCGGCTTCGCCGTCCATGCGACGCTGCGGCAGAAGCACCCCGACCGCTACGAGAGGCTGCTCGCTGCGGTGAAGGCGGTGTCCGACGATCCCGCCGCCGTCGAGGCGCTGGCCAGGCAGGAACTCGAGACGACCTGGTACGGGCCGGAGGAATCCAACGCGTCCTTCCGCCGCGTGCGCGCCGTGATGGAAACCCACGCAGCGCTCCTGCGGCCGGCCTGACGGGACCAACGGCATGCTGCGGATCGGCGGGCGCGACTACCGGGTCCAATGGGGGCACGTCGCCTTCCTCGGCTTCATCGCGCTCGCCATCGGCTGGTACCTGCTCGATGCGCGCTCCGTCTCGACCAGCCCGCAGAACCTGATGTTCATCCAGCCCGTCGCGCTGTTCGGCCTCGGGCTGGTGCTCTTCATCCTGCCGCAATGCCTGCGCCCCGCGCGTCACCCCGCGCAAGTGCCCGTCGAGGCGGATCCGGCGGATGAGGAGGACGAGCCGGGCGGACGCGTGCGCGTCATCGCGGTCACCGCCGCACTCGGCGTCTATGCGGTGGCGATCCCCTGGCTCGGCTTCGACATCGCGACCTGGCTCTTCATCCTCGCGACCATGGCGATCTGCGGCGAGCGGCGACCGCTGCACCTGCTGGCCTATCCGGCGATCACCGCCTTCCTGCTGGTCTGGGGCTTCACGCTGATCGTGCCGTTCCCCATGCCGAACACCCTGCTCTAGGGTCGCGGCCGCGTGGACCTGCTGATCGACATCCCGGCCTTCCTCCGGGCGCTCAACATCCTGGCGACCTCGGCCGGGTCGTGGGGCTGGATCATCCCCGGCCTGATCATCGGCCTGGTCTTCGGCGCCATGCCGGGCATGTCGGTGACCATGGCGATGGCCGTGTGCATGCCCTTCTCGCTGCACATGGACTTCCTCTCGGGCGTCGTCTTCCTGACATCCGTCTACACGGGCGCGGGGTTCGGCGGCTCCGTACCGGCGATCCTGCTCAAGATCCCGGGCACCACCTCCTCCGTCGCCACGACCTTCGACGGCTACCCGATGGCCCAGCGCGGCCTGCACAACGAGGCGCTGGGCTACGCGCTCTTCGCCTCCACGCTCTGCGGCATCTTCGGCTATGTCGTGCTGCTGTTCGTGGTGAAGCCGATGGCCGACATCGTGCTGAAGGTCGGCCCGCTCGAGATGTTCGTGATCGGCATCTGGGGGCTGCTGCTGCTCGGCTCGCTCGGCGGCAACTATGTCTCGCGTGGGCTGCTCGCGGTCGCCTTCGGCATCCTGCTCGGCACGGTGGGCATGAATACCGCCGGCTTCATCCGTGGCACCATGGGCATGCCGGAGCTGCTCGACGGCATCTCCACCGTCCCCGCGATGCTCGGCCTGCTCGCCGCAAGCCAACTGCTCGGCATGGCGGCCCGCGACTACGTGATCCGCGGCAAGGAGATGCGCCGGATCAGCCTGCGCCGCATCCTCGACGGCTGCGTCGGCACCTTCCGCTACACAGGCCTGATGCTGCGCGGTTCCGTTATCGGCATCATCATCGGCGCGCTGCCCGGCGTCGGGTCTTCGATCGCCAACCTGCTCGCCTACGCCGACGCCAAGCGCACGGCGAAGGACCCGGAGGAGTTCGGCCGCGGCAATCCGGCCGGCGTGGTCGCCTCGGAATCCGCGGTCGCGAGCGGCGAGGGGGGCTCGATGGCGACCATGCTCGCCCTCGGCATCCCGGGCGGCGGCGCCACCGCGATCCTGCTCGCCGCCTTCATGATGCACAACATCGTGCCGGGCCCGTCCTTCATCGACCAGCAGAAGGACATGGCCTACGCGATCATCCTCAACAACATCGTGCAGGGCATCGCGCTGCTCTTCGTCGGCGTCGCCTTCATCTATGCGGCGAGCACGGTGGTGCGGGTGCGCACGCGCTACATGCTGCCGGCCATCCTGGCGGTCTGCTGCCTCGGCACCTATTCGGTGGATGGCTCGATGGCCGGTCCCCTCACGCTCTTCGTCTTCGCGATCATCGGCTACCTGATGGTGCGCTTCGACTACCCGGTGGCGGCCGCGGTGGTGGGCCTGGTGCTAGGGCGGCTGCTGGAGACGGAGTTCCTGCGCTCCATGCAGGTCAGCGGCGGCGACCTCTCCTACGTGTTCGAGCGGCCGGCCGCGATCGCGATCTTCGCGTTGATGGTGCTCTCGCTCGCCGCGACGGCCTGGAGCAAGCGGCGGACGCGGCTCGTGCTCGAAGAGGGCCGCGCCTGACGCCGCGCCGCTACTCCCGCAGCGTGTTCGCCACCCAGCCCGCCGTCGCGAAGAGCCGCTCATCCTCGTGCCGCTGCGACACGAGTTGCACGCCGAGCGGCATCCCGCCGGGCCCGCTCCCGAAGGGCAGCGTCAGGCAGGGCGTGTAGAGCATCGTCCAGAGCGAGTTGAAGGTCGCGTTGCCGGTCTCCGACAGGCCCTTGGGCGCCTCGCCCGCCGCCGGCAGCGTCAGCACGGCGTCGAGGCCGGACAGCGCATCCTCGGCCCAGGCGCGCATCGCCTCGGCGCTGCGCTGCGCAGCGACATAGGCCTCAAGCGGCGTCGCCTCGCCGTCGCGGATCCGTCCCTCGCCGAGATCCTTGCTCAGCATGTCGCGGTGGCGGTGGCGCTCATGGCCGAAGTTTCGTGCCGATTCGAAATTCGCGATGCGCCGGTGCACCGAGAGCCAGTCGCCGAACAGCGCCGGCGGAAGCTCCAGCTCCGTCACCCGGGCGCCTGCGGCGGCGAGCCGACGTGCCGCATCCTCCAGCGCCGACTGCGCCGCGGCGCTCGCCTGGTTCCATTGCGGCGTGCGGCAAAGCGCGATCCGCGGCGCCGTCGGCGCAGCGGACACCGGCTGGTAGGGCAGCCGCAGCATTACGGCGCGCAGCCGCTGGACGTCCTCGAGGCTGCGCGCGCAGAACCCGAGCGTGTCGAGCGAGCCTGATTGCTGGAACACGCCGACGCGGCTGATCTCGCCGAAGCTCGGCTTGTAGCCCCAGATGCCGCAGAAGGCGGCCGGGCGGATCATCGAGCCGCTGGTCTGCGTCCCGATCGCGAGCGGCACTTGGTGGTCCGCGACGGCCGCCGCCGAGCCGGAGGAGGAGCCGCCGGGCGTCCGCTCCGGATCCATCGGATGCCGCGTCGGGCCCGGGTGCCGATTGGCGAATTCGGTCGTCACCGTCTTGCCGAGGATCACGCCGCCCGCCGCCCGGATCGCGGCCGCGCAGGCGGAGTCCGCATAGGGACGCCGCCCCGCCCAGATCGGCGAGTTGCACTGCGTCGGCATGTCGTAGGTGTCGATGATGTCCTTCAGCCCGACCGGCACGCCGTGCAGCGGCCCGCGACGAGCGCTGCGATCGGCCGCGCGGGCCTGCGCCAGCGCGAGGTCGGGATCGAGGAACGCCCAGGCCTGCACCGCGGCGTCGCGTGCGACGATGCGGTCGAGGCAGGCGCGCACCAGCGCCTCGGCGCTCAGGCGTCCGGCGGCGATGGCCTCCGCCGCCTCGCTTGCCGTCAGGGTCGCGGGATCCTGCAGGGTTGCCGACATGGTTGTGTCCCCCCTCAGCCGGCCAGCACGCGTTCGGCCCAGGCCGCGACGTCGAGCAGCATCGCATCCTCGTGCCGTCGCGCGACCAGCTGCACGCCGATCGGCATGCCATTCGGGCCACGCGTGAAGGGCAGCGTGACGCAGGGCACCGACATGTTCGTCCAGAGATAGTTGAAGATCGGCTGCCCGGTGTGGGCGAGGCCTGGCGGCGCCTCGTCCGGCGCGCTCGGCGTCAGCAGCGCGTGCAGCCCGCTCTCGGCCATGATCGCATCCATCCGCGCCCGGCAGGCATGGCCGAGGCGAAGCGCCGCGCGGAATTCGGCGAGTGTCGCGGCCTCGCCGACCGAGGCGCGCTCGGCACGGAAATCGGCGCTGACCAGATGGCCCGATCGCTCCAGCTCATCGGCATAGTTCCGCACTGATTCGAAGCCGCAGACGATGCGGTGCGCCTCCCGCAGCCCGGCGAATTCGGCCGGCAGTTCGAGTTCGCTCACCTGCGCGCCGGCGGCGGCGAAGGCGCGCGCGGCGTCGGCGATGGCGGCCTGCGTCGCGGGCGAGGCCTGGTCCCAATGCGCCGTCCGCACGATCGCGATGCGCGGCGCGTCGACGGGCCGCGGCGCCGCGTGGGGGATCTCCATGATGGCGGCGCGCAGCAACGCGACATCCTCCACCGCGCGTGCCATCAACCCGACGGTGTCATAGGCCTCGGTGTTGGTGCGCACGCCGGAATTGCCGAAATGCTGGAGGCTCGGCTTGAAGCCGACCACGCCGCAATAGGCAGCCGGCCGCAGCACCGATCCGCCGGTCTGCGTGCCGAGCGCGAGCGGCACCTGGAAATCGGCCACCGCCGCGCCGGAGCCGGAGGAGGAGCCGCCCGGCGTCCGCGTCGGGTCGTGCGGGTTGCGCGTCGGTCCCGGGCGGCGGTTCGCGAACTCCGTCGTCACCGTCTTGCCGAGCAGGATGGCGCCGGCGGCGCGCGGCGCGGCCACCGTCGCGGCGTCGCGGCCGGGCATGTGCCCGACATAGATCGGCGAGCCGTAGCTGGCCGGCTGGTCGGCGGTGTCGATGATGTCCTTCACGCCGAAGGGAATGCCGTGCAGCAGCCCGCGCTCCGGCCCGGCATCGAGGGCCTTCGCCGCCGCGCGCGCCGCGGCCGCATCCAGATGCGACCAGGCCGCGACCGTGCCGTTGCGCGCGGCGATGCGCTCCAGGCAGGCCTCGACGAGGGC
>NZ_JAKJIB010000102.1 GCF_021864505.1 Falsiroseomonas oryziterrae | reverse complement strand
GGGCACGCGGCGCGCCGCCGACGTTGTCGAGCAGGCGCTGGCCGACATCGCCGCGCGCGACGCCCGCTTCAACGCCTTCACCGAGGTGACCGCCGGGCGCGCCCGCGCCGAGGCGAGCGCGGTGGACGCCGCCATCGCGGATGGCCGCGACCCCGGGCCGCTCGCCGGCGTGCCCTTCGCGGTGAAGAACCTCTTCGACCTGGCCGGCGTCACGACGCTGGCGGGCTCGATCATCGAGAAGGACAGGCCGCCCGCGGCGCGCGACGCCTTCCTGGTGCGGCGCCTGCGCGCGGCGGGCGCGGTCTGCCTCGGCGCGCTCAACATGGACGAGTACGCCTACGGCTTCACCACGGAGAACAGCCATTACGGCCCGACGCGCAATCCGCACGACACGGCTCGGATCGCGGGCGGCTCCTCCGGCGGCTCGGCGGCCGCGATCGCGGCGGGCATGGTGCCGCTCACGCTCGGCTCCGACACCAACGGATCGATCCGCGTGCCGGCCTCGCTCTGCGGCGTCTTCGGGCTGAAGCCGACCTATGGGCGGCTGTCGCGCAGCGGCGCCTATCTCTTCGCCGCAAGCCTCGACCATGTCGGGCCCTTCGCGCGGAGCGTCGCGGATCTCGCCCTCGCCTATGACACGCTTCAGGGTGCGGATGCGGCCGATCCGGTGCAGCAATGGCGCGCGGCGGAGCCGGTCTCGTCCACGCTCGGCGCCGGGACGGGCAGGCTGCGCATCGCGGTGGCCGGCGGTCACTTCGCGCGCGGCGGCCATTCGGAGGCCTTCGCGGCGGTGGAGATCGTAGCGCGCGCGCTCGGCGCGACGCGGCGGGTCGAGATCCCGGAGGCGGCGCGCGCCCGTGCCGCGGCGTTCCTGATCACCATGGCGGAGGGCGGCAACCTGCACCTCCCGGATCTCCGCACGCGGCCCGACGACTTCGACCCGATGACGCGGGACCGCTTCCTCGCGGGCGCCCTGCTGCCCGCACATTGGCTTCAGCAGGCGCAGCGGCTGCGCGCCGCCTACCGCGCGGCCGCGCTGAAGGTTTTCGACGACGTCGACGTCATCGTCACCCCCGCGACGCCCTTCGTCGCGCCGACCATTGGGCAGGACATGATCGAGGTGGAGGGCGAGCGGGTTCCCGCGCGCCCGCAACTCGGCATCTACACCCAGCCCATCTCCTGCATCGGCCTGCCGGCGCTGGCCGTGCCGCTCGCCGACCCGGCGGCGGCCGGCTGCCCGGGCGGGCTTCCGATCGGCGTCCAGCTGATCGCCGCGCCGTGGCGCGAGGCCGACCTGTTCTGCGTGGCCGCGGCGCTCGAGCGCTCAGGCGTCTGCGGCTCTCCCCAACCAGCGAGGTAGCTCCGTGGAGATCAACATCCCCGAGGTGGTGGCCGAGGTCACCGAGCAGTTCATGCGCTACGAGCGCGCGCTGGTGTCGAACGACGTCGAGGTCCTGGACGAGCTGTTCTGGGACAGTCCGCTCACGCTGCGCTACGGCGCGACCGAGAACCTGCACGGCTATGACGAGATCAAGGCGTTCCGCGCGGGCCGCAGCGCGCAGGGGCTGAACCGGACGCTGCTGCGCACCGTGATCACCACCTTCGGGCGCGACATGGCGACCGCGAACACGACCTTCCAGCGCGAGGGCAGCGCGCGGACGGGGCGGCAGAGCCAGACCTGGGTGCGCATCCCCGGCGTCGGCTGGCGCGTCGTTGCCGCGCATGTGAGCCTGCTGGTCGAGCCGGCCCCCTAGAACGCCCCACAGAACCGCTTCGCAGTGTTGCGGGGACCCCGGTTTTGTTCCCCGCCCTCGGGAGGATGCGCTGCGTTGCCGCGGCAAAGCCGCGGCGCCGCCCGGCGTTCGCACGGGCCGGCCGGTTCCGTCAGGGCGAAGTGGCGGGCGCGCGCGTCTGGACTGTGCCGTCGGTCCGGGTGCCATCCTGCACGAGGCCGGCAAGCACCGCATCGACCAGGCCAGCGAGCTCCCCGGCGCGGAGGATGTCGGCCGGCAGGCCTTGCCCGATGGACGCCGCCCAGTCCTGGCGTTCCGCGGTGGCCGGGCTCTGCATCGCCGGCAGGCCGGCTTCCTCGATCGTGCGCACCACCTCGCGCACCTCCTCGGCCCGGCGGCGCCCGTGGATCAGCGCGCGGCTCATCATGTAGCGCGCGAGGCCGGGCCAGTCCTTGTGCGGCAGCGTGTCCGCCAGGCTCGCCAGCACCTCGCGCTCCACGCCGTAGCGGCGCGCGGTGAGCATGCATTCGGTGACGAGGGCTTCCATGCCCTTGATCATGATGCTGCGGCACATCTTGACCGAGGAGGCGCCGCCGACCTCGGCGGAGAAGACCTCCGCCTGCATGCCGAGGTCGCGCGCCAGCGGCAGGAAGGCCTCCGCATGCGGCCCGCCGAGCAGCATGGGTGAGCGGATGCCGTGCGGCGGAACGCTGGTCATCACCGCGGCCTCGACATAGCGGCCGCCGGCGGCGGCGACCGCGGCGGCGGCCTCCTGCTTCGTGCCGGGCGAGACGGAGTTCACGTCCACGAAGAAGGGACCATGCGCGAGACCGGCCGCGGCGGCGCGCGCCGCGTCCAGCGCGGAGCCCGCGGTGACGCAGCAGAAGACGAGGTCCGCGCCCGCGGCAGCCTCAGCCGCGGTCGCGGTGCGCGTCACGGGATTCGCGGCGAGGTTCCGGCTTGCCTTGCTGGCTTCGTCGGCGAAGGCGATGTCGAAGGCGGCGATGTCGGCGTGACCGGTCGCGCGCAGGTCGCGCGCCAGGATGCTGCCGACCTCGCCGAAGCCGATGAAGCCGATGCGCATCTCAGTCGCTCCAGTAGAGCCGCGTCGGGTTGTCCACGAGGACCTTGCGGCGGATCGCCTCATCCTCGATCGCCTCGGCCAGAAGGTCCACCAGGTCGCCGTCGTTCGGCATGTCGCCGGCGATGTTCGGATGCGGCCAGTCGGTGCCCCAGAGCAGCCGGTCCGGCGCGTCCTCGGCCAGCGCGCGGATGAAGGGCAGCGCGTCGCGGAAGGGCGCGCCGGTGGAGCTGATGCGCTCCGCCCCGCAGATCTTCACCCAGGCGAGCGGGTTGCGCATGAGCTCGCGCAGCTGGCGGAAGGCGGGCTGGTCGATCCCGTCCTTGGCGCGCACGCGGCCCATGTGGTCGATGACGAAGGGGATGCGGATCGCGGAGATGACCGGCGTGAGCGGCACCACGTCCTGCGCGTCGAGATGCAGCACGACATGCCAGCCGAGCGGCTCCACCTGCGCCAGCACGCGCTGGAAGACCGCCATGTCCGGCATGCCGCCCAGGTGCTTCACGAAGTTGAAGCGCACGCCGCGGATGCCGCCGTCGTGGAGTCGTTGCAGTTCCGCATCCGTCACGCCCGGATCCACCACGCAGACGCCGCGCATCGTGCCGCCCGAGCGCGCGATGCCGTCGAGCGTCACGCGCATGTCGCTGCCGTGGCACGAAGCATGGACGATCACCGCGCGCTCGATCCCGAGGATGCGGTGGAGGTTCACCAGGGCCTCGAAACCGGCGTCGGGCGGCGTGTAGGCGCGGTCCGGCGCATAGGGGAAGACGGCGGCCGGGCCGAAGACGTGGCAATGCGTGTCGCAGGCGCCGGCCGGCGCGCGGTAGCGCGGCGTCTTCGTGTCCGGGTCCGGGCCCTTGCAGGTCGGGATCTCTCGCATCGGCAACCTCATGCAATTGGCACGGCAGGCGGCCTGCGAAGCAGGCCGAGGCCGCGACTGCGGCCCACGGCCGGTGCCGTGAAGCCAAGCCGCACGGAGGTGCGGCGCCGGCGTCTGAGGGCATGGATGCGACAGCATCCATGCACACCCAAAGCTCTCATCCCTGGCGCTCGATTCCGGCCTTCTCGATCACCTCGGCCCAGCGCGCCGTGTCAGCGGTCATCAGCTGCCCCATCGCCTCCGGCGTGCCGCCGCGCGGCTCGACGCCGACCTGGGTGAGCGCGTCGCGAAGTTCCGCCGTGCCAAGCGCCTCGTTCACCGCGCGGTTCACTGCCGCGATCGTCTCCGGCGGGGCGCCGGTGCGCGTCACCAGCGCGTTCCAGGAGGCGACGTCGTAGTCCGGCACGCCCTGCTCCGTCAGCGTCGGCACGTTCGGCAGGTTGGCGGCGCGCTGGGCCGAGGTGACGGCGAGGACGCGGATAGCGCCGGACTGGATCTGGCCGAAGATGGGGCCGGTGATCTCGAAGGCGGCATCCACGTCGCCGCGCAGCAGCGCGGTGGTGAGCTGCGGCGTGGCGGGGAAGACCACGGTTTCCGCGCGGGTCCCGGTGCGGATCTTGAACAGCTCGGCCGAGAGGTTCTGCGTGCTGCCGATGCTGATCGACCCGATGTTGAGCCGGCCCGGCTGCGCCTGCATGCGCGCGACGAGGTCGCGGATGTCGCGGATCGGCGAGCCCGGCGCGACCACCACGGCGATCGGGAAGGCTCCCATCGTGACGACGGGGGCGAAGTCGCGCAGCGGGTCGAAGGGCAGGGTGCGGAACAGGCTGCGGCTGATCGCCGTGCCGTTGCTGGCGACCAGCAGCGTGTGGCCATCCGCCGGCGCGGCCATGAGCTGCTGGCCGGCGACGATGCCGCCCGCGCCGGGGCGGTTGTCGATCACCACGGGCTGGCCGAGCAGCGGCGAGATGCGCTGCCCGACGGCGCGCGCCGTCAGGTCGGCGACGCCGCCCGCGGCGAAGGGCACGATGATGCGGACTGGCCGCTGGAACACCTGGGCCCGGGCGCCGAGGGCGGGAAGCGCCAGCGCGGCGGCGAGCGCGGCGCGGCGTGTGAAGCGGGTCATGGCATCACTCCGCGCGGACATTGGCGGTGCGGATCAGCTCGCCCCAGCGGGCGCGCTCCGCGACGATGAGGTCGCGGAACTGCTCGGGCGTACCGGGCGAGGGGTCGGCGCCCTCGGCCTCGAGCCGCGGGCGCATGCGGTCGCTGCGAAGGATGCGCGTGCACTCCGCGTTGACGCGGTCGATGATCGGCCGCGGCGTGCCGGCCGGTGCCACGAAGCCGTACCATTGCGTCGCGTCGAAGCCGGGCACGCCCTGCTCCGCGATGGTCGGGATCTCCGGCGCGCTGGACAGCCGCTGCAGCGAGGAGACGCCGAGCGCGCGCAACGTCCCTGCGCGCACCGGCGGCAGGGCCGGCGGGCCGCCGGTCAAGGTGAGATCGATGGTGCCCGCGATCAGGTCGTTCATCATCGGGCCGGTGCCGCGATAGGGGATGTGCTCCATCTGCGTGCCGGTGGCCTGGTTGAAGGCGACCATCGCGATATGCGCCGCCGAGCCGTTGCCGCCCGAGCCGTAGGAGAGCCCGCCGGGCCGCTGCCGCGCCAGCGCGATCAACTCCTGGACGTTGCGCGCTGCGACGCGGCGCGGGTTCACCACCAGGATGTTCGGCACGATCGCCACCAGCACGACCGGGTCGAAGGAGGTCACCGTGTCGAAGCTCAGGTTGCGGTAGAGCGAGGGATTCACGGCGAGCGTGCCGATATGGCCCATCATCAGCGTGTAGCCGTCGGGCGCCGCGCGGGCGACCACTTCGGAGCCCAGCGTGCCGCCGGCGCCGCCGCGGTTCTCCACCACGAAGGGCTGGCCCAGCGCCTCCTGCAACTCGGCCGACATGGCGCGCGCCAGGATGTCGGTCGTGCCGCCCGGCGTGAAGGGCACGATGACGCGCACCGGCCGGTCGGGCCAGGCGCCTTGCGCGCGGGCCAGGCCGGGCGCTGCGAGCGTGGCGCCCAGGCCGATCAGCGCCTGTCGGCGGGTCGGTGTCATTGTCGTTCCTCCCGTAGTGTCGTTCGATGTCAGCCGATGCCGGCCGGCAATCCGTCCCAGATCTCGTCCGGTGTCAGCGAGCGCGGCATCAGCGCCTGTTCGACGCACCAGCGCGTCGCGAGATCGAGCGGCGCGCGCAGCGCCTCGCGCCCGAAGGGCAGCGTGGTGCCGGCGAGCGCCTGGGCGAACAGCGCGACGAGCGCCCGCACCTCCTCCGCGCGCCGCGCGGCGACCTCGCGCGTGACGCAGACGAGGTGGTTCACCGGCACGAAGCCATGCGCGGCGCGGAAGGCCTCTCCCGCCGCGGCCGGGTCGTGGAAGACCGGGCGGAGCGCGGCGTCGGCCGGCAGGTCGTTGCCGAAGATCGCGGCGTCGAGCTCGCCCGCCTTGAGCATCGCCAGCATGTCCGCGCCCTTCGGGGCGCGCTCCGCGAAGGGAGGATCGCGGTATTCGGCGACATGCGCGTCCTCGAAGGTCACCCAGCGCACAGCCTCGGGCGCCACGCCATGCCGTTCGGCCAGCACGCCGCGCAGCCACATGCCCGTGGTCTGGCTGTAGGCGCGCACGCCGACGCGGCGGCCGGCGAGATCGCCGGGGCCCTGAACGGTTCCGTCCGCGCGGCAGAGCAGCGCGGCCTCCTGGAAGCGCGCGGCGAGCGTGATCGGCAGCAGGACAAGAGGCTTGCCCCAGGCCTTCGCCATCAGGAAGGTGGCGATCGCCATTTCGCTCACGTCGAAGCGCTGCTCGCGCACCATCGGCGCGAAGGCGCGGCTCGGCACCGGCAGGTCGGCGAAGTCGAGCGTCACGCCGGGCGAGACGATGCGCCCGTCGAGCAGCGCGGCGGTGTGCGCATAGCGTCCGATCGCGGCGCGCAGCGCCTCAGCCATCTGCGTCCCCGGGGGCGTCCTCGTAGCGCAGGCCCTTCTTCGCCAGCGCCTCGCGCATGCCGTAGATGTCGAGGCCGAGCTCGCCTGCCTTCAGCCGGGCGCGCGTCGCGTTCTCCTTCGCCTCGCGCGCCTCGGTCGCCTTCAGCACCGCCTCGGCCTCGGCGCGGCGCACCACCACCACGCCGTCGTCGTCCGCGCAGACCAGGTCGCCCGGCGCGACCAGCTGGCCGGCGATGACGACGGGCAGGTTCACGCTGCCGATCGTCTCTTTCACCGTGCCCTGGGCGGAGATCGCGCGCGACCAGACCGGGAAGCCCATCTCGTGCAGCGCGGCGACGTCGCGGCAGCCGGTTTCCGTCACCAGCCCCACCACGCCGCGCGCGGCGAGCGAACAGGCGAGCAGCTCGCCGAAATAGCCGGCATCGGAGGGCGAGGTCGGCGCGACGACCAGGATGTCCCCCGCGCGGCACTGCTCCACCGCGACATGGAACATCCAGTTGTCGCCCGGCGGGATAGAGACCGTGACTGCCGTGCCGACCGCCTTCGCGCGCGGCCAGACCGGACGCATGAAGGATTGCAGCAGCCCCTTGCGGCCTTGCGCCTCATGGATCGTGGCGACGCCGTAGGACGCGAAGCGCTGCGCGAGCTCCGGCGCGACGCGCGCCGGGTTGCGCCTGACGACACTCATGGCCGCGCCCCCGGCGCGGCGTAGCGCGACCGATTCAGATCTCCGGTGCTCGGCGCCGCCGGCGCCTCCGCCCTGCGATCATCGGGCGCGCTCACGCCAGCGTCTCCACCACATGCGGGAAGATGGAGACGTAGCCCTCGCCGTACTTGATGGACTTGTCGGAGTTGCGCGCCGCCTGCGCGCCACGCTGCAGGGCGACGCGGGTGTAGTACTCCCACAGGTGCTCCTGCCCGGCCATGCACTCGATCGCCGCGCGCTTCTTGTCCCACACGGGCGAGATGTCGAGCAGCACGTCGGGCTTCCAGTCGCACTGCTCGGGCTGGTGCGGCTCGAACAGGAAGACGGGCGGAGCGCCGAGCACCTTCTGGTGCGGGTTGTGGCCATGCGCCTGCGCGGTGATGCGCGCATTCTGCGCCCAGGCCGACACCGTCGGGTGGTCGTGGTTGTAGATGTCCTTCTCGGAATGCGTGAGCATGAACTTCGGGTGGATCGCGCGGTAGACGTCGACCAGCCGGAAGAAGGCCTCGTTCGTCAGGTTGATCGGGTAGTCGCCGAGATCCCAGAACTGGATGTCGTGCACGCCGAGGACGCGGGCGGCCGCCTTCGCCTCCTCCTCGCGCGCCGCCTTCACGCGCTCGAGCGTCATGCCGGGCTGGCGCCAGAGCTTCGCGCTCTCGCCGCGCTCGCCATAGGACAGGCAGACGACCGTGACCTCCCAGCCGCGGGAGGCGTGCAGCGCGATCGCGCCCCCGGCGCGCCAGACGAAATCGGCGGAATGGGCGCTGACGACGAGGGCGGTGTTGCTGGCCATGGAATCGCCTGAGGACGGGTCTCTGGAACGCGGACCCTAGCCCCGGCGGCGCTGTGCCGTCCTATCCGGAGTTCGCGCCGAGCTATCAGTTTTGGGCATATCCGACAGGCCGCGGGAGGCGATCTCGGCGAGATGCTCGCGCAGCGCCGACAGGAAGGCCGCTACCGCCGGGGACGGCTCGGCGTCCGGGCGCAGGATCAGCCCGGCCGGGCGCGGCGGCGCCGGGATCGGCAGGGGCACGACGCGAAGGTCGCCGCGGAGCAGGTCGCCGGCCATCATGAGACGCGGCATGACGGAGAGGCAGTCGGTCGCGAGCAGCATCTCCCGGATGAAGCCGTAGGAGGAGGAGCGCAGCGGCGCAGCCGGGGCCAGGCCGAGCAGCGCGAGCAGCTGCTCGATCTCCTGCCCGACGCGCTGGCTGACGGTGGGCAGGATCAGCTCGTAGCGCGCCAGCGCCTCGGTCGCGACGGGGCCCGCCGCCGCGAGCAGCGGATGGCCGGCGCGGGCGAGGACGGAGATCGGCTCCTCCCACAGCGCCTCGCGCAGCAGCCCGTCCGGCACCGCCGGCGGATACAGCCGGCCGATCACCGCCTCGACCTCGCGCGAGGCGAGCAGCGGCAGCAGTTCCTCCGTGCGTCCCTGCTGGAGACGGACCTGGATCGAGGGATGGCGGCGCTTGAGGCGGATGAGGGCGCCGGGCAGCACGCCGACGGCCGCGACCGGCAGCACGCCGAGCGCGACGGTCCCGCCTTCGGCGCTGCCGACCAGGTCGAGATCCTCGTCGGCCCGCCGCAACTCGGCCAGCACGCGGCGGGCCAGGCGGATGAAGACCTCGCCGGCCTCGGTCGGGCGGACGCCGCGCGCGTGGCGATCGAACAGCCGGGTGCCGGCGATGGCCTCGAGCTCCGCCAGGCTGCGGGTCAGCGCCGGCTGGCCGACGCCGAGCGCCGAGGCCGCCTTGAGCAGGCTTCCATGCGTCGCCAGCGCGTCGCAGGTGCGCAGCAAGGGCAGCTTCAGGCGCTGATCGAGGTAGCGGCGGGGCATCGCGTGGCCGGGGGTCCTGCCGCGCAGCCTGCCCCAGCCCAGCTGTGCGGGGAAGTCGGCGCGGCGCCCGCCCCGGCTGCGGGCGCCGCGCGCGATTCAGGCGGCCTTGCGGTTCACCCGGCTCTCTGCGAGCTCGGTGAGCCGCTTGTCGGTCGCGTATTCCTCGTCGAGGGTCTGCTGCAGCACCGCGGCGCAGTCCTGCCGGCCGAGTTCCCGGGCAAAGGCGATCAGCGTGCCGTAGCGCGTGATCTCGTAGTGCTCGACCGCCTGGGCGGCGGAGATGATCGCCGCGTCCTTGACGTCGTTGTCGTTGGCGACGCCGAGGATGTCGCTCGCCTCGTCCAGGATACCGTCCATGGCGGCGCAGGTGGTGCCCTTGGCCGGCTGGCCGTGCATCTGGAACACCTGCTCGAGCCGCCGGATCTGGTTCTGCGTCTCGGTCAGGTGCTTCTGCAGGCCCTGCTTCAGCTGCGGATCGGTCGCCTTCTGGACCATGGTCGGCAGGTTCTTCGCGATCTGCTGCTCGGCGTAGTAGATGTCCTGCAGCGTGTGGACGAAGAGGTCGTCCAGCGTCTTGATGCTCTTCGAGAACAGGCCCATCGAGGCACTCCCTGGTTGCGGAGCATGCTGAACGCCAGGCGCCGGGCCGGGTTCGGCTGCCAGTACGGCCCGCCGCCGCGGCCGTGGTCCTTCCGGGCGCGCGCCGGCGCCGCTACCATCCGGCGCGTGCGCCCAAACCTGCCCGCCGCGCCGATGCGCGACCGATCGACACGCCGCCGCGCGAGGCGCGGCCACGGCGTTGCGGAGGCGAATCGTGGCTGAGGCCGAAGCTCCCGCATGGCGGCGGGTGGGCCTGCTGGTTCCCTCCTCCAACACCTCGATCGAGCGCGAGTATCCGATCTGGATGCCGCGGAGCCTGTCGTTCCATTTCGCGCGCCTGACCATGACGCGGCTCGACGACGACGGGATGCGCGAGCAGCTTGCGGACATGCGCCATGCCGCGGAGAGCGTGCGCGATGCGCGCGTGGATGCGGTGATGCTGTGCCAGACCGCGGCGAGCTACTGGATGGGCGCCGAATGGGACGCGGCGATCCGGCAGGACTTGGCCGACTGGGCAGGCGCGCCGGCGCTGACGGCGGCGGGCACGGTGCTCGACGCGCTGGGCGCGCTGGGCGCGACGCGGGTCGGCTTCGCCGCGCCCTTCCCGCCCGAGGTCGGCGCGGCGGGCTTGCGCTACCTTGCGCGGAACGGCGTCGAGGTGGTGGCCAGCGCCTTCGGCGGCGAGCGGGACAACTTCTCGATCGCGCGGATGCCGCCATCCGCCATCGTCGAACTCGCCTGCCGGGCGGACCACGCGCAGGCCGAGGCGCTGCTGCTGCTCGGGGGCAACATGCCCTGCCTTGCCATCCTCGACGAGATCGAGGCGCGGCTCGGCAAGCCGGTCGTCACCACCAACGCCGCGGGCATGTGGGCGCTGCTGGCGCTGCTCGGCCTGCCGGAGCCGATCGCGGGCGCCGGCCGGCTGCTGCGGGAGCGGCCGGCGGGCCCGGTCGGGCGTCAGTAGCCGGCCTTCTCCTCCACGTCGAAGCCGCGCTTCGCGATCAGCATGGTGCGGTCGAACTCGCAGACCAGCGTGCCGGCCTGGTTGTAGCCGCGCGTGCGCACCGTGACGATGCCGGCGTTCGGGCGCGACTTGCTCTCGCGCTTGTCCAGCACCTCGGATTCGGCCGAGAGCGTGTCGCCGGCGAACAGCGGGTGGGTCAGCCGGATCTCCTTCCAGCCGAGATTGGCGATCGCCTTCTGCGACACGTCGGTGACCGACATGCCGACCATCAGCGCGACCGTGAAGGGCGAGCAGACGATGCAGCGGCCGAATTCGGAATGCTTCGCGTATTCCTGGTCGAAATGCATCGGATGCGTGTTCATCGTCAGCAGGGTGAACCAGGTGTTGTCGGTCTCGGTGATGGTGCGGTTGGGGCGGTGTTCGTAGATGTCGCCGACGGCGAAATCCTCGAAGTAGCGGCCGAAGGATTCGCGGAAGCGGCGCGGGGCGACTTCCTTGTGGACCTGGACCATGCGTCTCTCCTGTTGTCCGGACAAATCGGGTGGACCGGCGGCGCGCGCCCGTCAAGCTGCGCGGGCAAGGACGCGATAGGCAGGCGCTACGATGGCCGGCATCACGAAGAGCGTGAGTTGCGCCGCGGCGACGATGAGGCCGAGGTCGCTCGCCGTGTCGCCGAGCGCGGCCAGCAGCAGCACCATGTTGCGGGTGCCCGTGACGAGCGCCGCCGACAGGGCGGCGCGGCGCGGCGCGGCGCGGAAGACGAGGAAGCCGAGCGCCTGCAGCACGAGGTTCAGGCCGAGCGCGAAGGCCAGCATGCCGGCAAAATCCAGGGGGCGCGCGGCCAGTGCCTCTCCCACCCCGTCCATGCAGGGGATGGCGGAGGCGGTCACCGCCACGACGATCCAGGTGTCGAGCGTCGGCGCCGCGCCGCGCAGCCGCGGCCGCCCGGCGAGGCGCGCGGCGGCAGCGGCCAGCGCGA
>NZ_JAKJIB010000101.1 GCF_021864505.1 Falsiroseomonas oryziterrae | reverse complement strand
TCGGCCGCTGGCGCGCCGCGCCCGTCGGCCTCGCCGCGCTCGGCCTCCTCGTGGTGGCGCTCGGCCTGCTGCTGCGCCCGGCCCCGCCGCCGAACGTCACGCCGACTGCCGCGCTCGATGCGGCGCTGGCGGCCGGCGCGCAGGGGCGGGTGTTCAACGCGCATGACTACGGCGGCTACCTGATCTGGCGCGGCATCCCGACCTTCATCGACGGCCGGAACGACCAGCTCTTCCATCGCGGCTTCGCCACCGAGCTCTACGCCGCGGAACGCGGCCCGGACGATGCGGCCTTCCAGGCCCTGCTCGACCGCCACGAGATCGCCTGGGCGCTCGTGCCCTCCGGCTCGGCGGCGGCCCAAAAACTGTCGCGTGCAGCGGGCTGGCGGCGCGTGCATGCCGACGCAGTCGCGACAGTCTTCCTGCGCATGCCCTGAGCTGCGTTGCTCAGCCCGCTCCCGCCTCCAGCACGCGGCCGAACAGCGCAACTGCCTGGACCAGCTCCTCCGTCGGCACGCATTCCTGCGGCGTATGCGCCATCGCGACGTCGCCTGGCCCGAGGATCAGGCAGGGCGCAAGCCGGTTAAGCTCGCAGGCGTCAGTGCCGTAGGGTGCCGTGCGCGGCGCCTCGCCGGTCAGCCCGACGCCGAGCGCGACCAGCGGATGGTCGGCCGGCAGCTCCGGCGGCGGGCCTTCCCATTGCTCCTGCAGCTCGATCCCCGCGTGCCGCGCCGCCTCCCGCACTGCGCCCGCCACGACCATGGGGTCGATGCGCGCGCTGTAGCGGTACTTGATGTGCGCGGTCGCGCGTGCCGGCGTCACGTTCAGCGCCGTGCCGTGATTGTCGAGGATCAGGTTGAAGTCGGAGACCGGCGGGTCGTAGCCGGGATCCTGCAGCGCCGGATCTTCGCGCAGCCGCGCCTGGATGCGCGCCATCGCGTCCAGGAAGGGCAGCAGCGCCCAGTTCGCGTTCACGCCCTTGCCCGTCGAGGAATGCGCCTGCACGCCGCGCGCCGTCGCGGTGAAGCCGATGTGGCTGCGGTGGCCGCGCACCGGCGCCAGCGACGTCGGCTCCGCCACGATGATGCCGGCGAGGCCGAGCGAGCGGGCGAGCGCGCTGTCGGTGGCGACGAGCCGCGCGCCCTGCTTCGTGGTCTCCTCGTCGGCGGTGATCAGAAGCGTCACCGGGACATGCGCGGCCGCGGCGCGCGCAGCGACGATCATCGCCGCGACCTGCCCCTTCATGTCGACGCTTCCGAGGCCGTGCAGCAGGCCCGCCGAATCGAGCCGCGGCGTCCAGGGATCGCTCTCCCATCCCGTCGCGGGCACCGTGTCCATGTGCCCCGAGAGCGCATGGCCCCCGCGCGGCCCGCGATGCGCGACCAGCGCGCGCTTCGCCACGCCAGCCGAGTCGCGGTAGTCGATGCGCTCCAGCTCGAAGCCGGACAGTTCGGCCTCGATCCGCTCGGCGATCGTCACGTTCGAGACGAAGCTCCGGCTGTCGATCGCGATGAGGTCGGCGGCGAGGCGCAGCACGGGATGGGACGGGTCGACCATGCGCCGGACACTCGCCGGCGCAGCCTGTCCCGGCAAGCACCGCGTGCGTGAAATCAACCGGTTGGGATGCCGTCGCCGTTGCCCGCCGCACGGCGCTCGGTCACAACTTCGGACCGATGCAGAGCTACCTGGATCCCCGCAGCGGACGGACCTGGCCGCTCGACGTGCCGCGCTGGTGCGGCGACGCGCGCGAGCCGCTGCTGCTCACCGCGCGCCGCGCGCCTGCGCGCGACGAGATCGCCTCCTCCACCCGGTCGATCTGGCGCTACGCCGCCGCGCTGCCCTTCGCGCCCCGCGCCCCGATCGCGATGGGCGAGGGCTGCACGCCGCTGGTCGAGCGTGCGCTGGCCGGCGGGACCGCGCTCATGAAGTGCGAATGGTTCATGCCGACCGGCAGCTTCAAGGATCGCGGCGCGTCGGTCATGCTCTCGCTGCTGCGTGAGCAGGGCATCGCGCATGTGCTCGAGGATTCCTCGGGCAACGGCGGCGCGGCGGTCAGCGCCTATGCGGCAGCCGGCGGGATGCGCGCGACGATCTTCGTCCCCGCCTCCACCAGCCCCGCCAAGACGGTGCAGTCGCGCGCCGCCGGCGCGGCGATCGAGTTGATCCCCGGCTCGCGCCAGGACTGCGCCGATGCCGCGCTCGCGAAGTCGGCGGAGATCTTCTACGCCAGCCACAACTGGCACCCCTTCTTCCTCGAGGGCACCAAGACGCTGGCCTACGAGCTGTGGGAGGATCTCGGCCGAGCGCCCGACAACGTGATCGTGCCCTGCGGCGCGGGCTCGAACGTGCTCGGCCTCTGGATCGGCTTCGGCGAGTTGCTGCGCGCCGGCCATGTCGCAAGGCTGCCGCGCATCTTCGCCGCGCAGCCCGCCAATTGCGGGCCGATCGCGCGCGCCGCGCTCGGCCTGCCGCAGGTCGCGGCGCAACCGACCATCGCGGAGGGCACCGCCATCGCACAGCCGCTGCGCCTGCCCGAATGCCTCCAGGCCCTGCGGGAGAGCGAGGGCGGCGCCGTGCTGCTCGACGAGGCGGAGATCGCGGAGGCTGCGCTCGCCCTTGCGCGCGGCGGGCTCTATGTCGAGCCGACCTGCGCGCAGGCAGCCGCCGCCTTCTCGAAGCTGCGGGCGGGCGGGCGCATCGCGGCGCGCGAGACGACGGTCGTCGTGCTGACCGGCACGGGGCTGAAGTCGACGCCGCGCTACGCGCAGATGCTGGGACTCGCCCTGTGACCGGCCTGCTCGACCTGCCGACGCCCTGTCTCCTGCTGGACCTCCAGATCCTGCGCCGCAACGTGGCACGGATGGCAGAGGCGGTGGCGCGGCATCCCGGCGTGGTGCTGCGCCCGCACATGAAGACGGCGAAGAGCGCGCAGGTCGCCGATCTTGCGGCACCCGGCAAGGGGCCGATCACCGTCAGCACCCTGGCCGAGGCGCGCTACTTCGCCGATCACGGCTTCCGCGACCAGATCTACGCGGTCGGCATCGTGCCGTCGAAGCTCGACGCCATCGCCGCGATGAATGCGGAAGGTGCCGAGGTGAAGATCATCACCGACGACCTCGAGACGGCGGTCGAGATCGCGCGGCACGCCGGCCCGCTCGAGGCGCTGATCGAGGTCGACGTGGGCGAGGGCCGCGCCGGCGTGCCGCCGAGTTCGGACCTGCTTCTCGCCATTGCGGCCGTGCTAGGGCGTCGCCTCGCCGGCGTGATCTCGCACTCCGGCCATTCCTATGCCGGTCGCAGCGTCGGGGAGATGGCGGCCATCGCGGAGGCGGAGCGTGCCGGCGTGGTCGCCGCGGCCGAGCGGCTGCGCGGCGCCTGGCACGGCGTGCGGATCGTCTCGGCGGGCGCCTCGCCCACCGCGCTCTACGCGCCACGGCTCGACGGCGTCACGGAGGTGCGCGCCGGCGTCTACATGTTCGGCGACCTGATGCAGGCGCAGCTCGCGACGCATCCGCTGGACGACATCGCGGTGACGGTGCTCGCCTCGGTCATCGGCCGCTACCCGCAGCGCAACGCGGTGCTGCTGGACGCCGGGGCTCTCGCGCTCTCGAAGGACCGGAGCACGGAGGCGGCGCCGCGTGACTGGAAGTTCGGCCGCGTCCTCGACCTCGAGGGGCGCCCGACATTCGGCGATGCGGTCGTCACCCGCGTGCACCAGGAACATGGCGAGGTCCGCGCCGCCGAAGGCTCGCTGCCGCTGGCGCGCCTGCCGGTGGGGTCCCGGGTGCGCATCGCGCCCAACCACGCCTGCCTGACCGCTGCGGCGCATCCGCACTACCACGTGCTGGAGGAGGGTCGCCTCGTGGCGACCTGGGAGCGCGTGAACTACTGGTAATGCGGCGGAGACGCCGTCGTTCCGGGCTGGCATCTATGCTGCTGCGCAGCACGAGGCCCCGATGTCCGCCCCCTCTCGCCGTGCCCTGCTCGCCCTGCCGCTGCTGTTGTCCCCCGCCATCGGGCGTGCCGGGCCGACTGTCATCCCGCCCTTCCAGGAGTGGGTCGGACGCACCGCATCGCTGCGCGGCGATGCGGGGACGGCGCGATTGCTGCTGGCGGCCGACGGCGGCGGCCTGCTGTCGGTGAGGCTCTTCGTCTTCTGCCGCGCCCTGCCGGTCCGCGCCTGGCGGATCGAGGAGGACGGCATGGCGATGCGGTACAGCCGCGTCTCGGCCCTGGATTCGCGCCGCATCATCGAGGGCGAGGCGCATATCCTGCCTGCCGAGCGCCAGCTGCTCTGGATCGAGGCGGCGCGCTGTTCGTGAGCCTGGACCCGAATAGCCCTGACCGTGGCCACCCGCGGTGCTCACGGCCAGGACGATCGGGGGCTAGCGGCGGTCCGGATAATCGCGCGCGGGCCGCCCGCGATAGGGCGGCAGCGACCAGCCGCGCTGGATGGCGGCGGCGCGGATGACGAAGCCGGTGGCGATCCCGGCCACCACGGCGACGTCGCGCGGCAACGGCGCGAGGCGCAGCGCGACATAGGTGAGAGCCGCTGCGGCCGCGGCGGTGATGTAGATCTCCCGCCGGAGGATCAGCGGCATCTCGGCGCAGATCACGTCGCGCAGGATGCCGCCGCCGACGCCCGTGATGACGCCGAGCGTCACCGCCGCCCAGGCATCCGCGCCGGCGAGCAGCGCGATCTCGGTCCCGACCACGGCGTAGAGCGCGAGCCCGACGGCATCGGCCCAGAGCAGCGCCTTGAAGCGGCTCTCCACCAGATGCGCGGTGAAGAAGACGAGCAGCGCCGACCCGGCGGCGACGGCGATCAGTTCCGGCCGGTCCAGCCAGAAGACGGGCACCCGGCCGAGCAGCAGGTCGCGCAGCGTGCCGCCGCCGAAGCCGGTGACGACGGCGATCAGTACGAAGCCCACGGCGTCCATCTGCTTCCGGCTTGCCACCAGCGCGCCGGATGCGGCGAAGACCGCGATGCCGACGAAGTCGAGCCAGCGGAGGGCGGTGTCGAGCGGCTCCAAATGCTACTCCGCCGGCACCGGGCCGGGCCGGGCCTGGCGCGCTGCGCGTGCAGCCGCCCCTTGGGCGCTGCCCATGCAGAGCAGCGAGAGCAGCAGCAGGCCGGCTGCGGCCGGCAGCACCATCCAGGCCAGGCCGAGGTCGATCAGCCAGCCGAAGGGCACCGGCGTGATCGCGCCGCCGAGCGGCAGGCCGGAGGAGACGAAGCCGAAGACCTTGCCCATCTGCCCGGGTGGCACCGCTTCCTTGAGCATGACGTCGCGCGGCGTGCGCGAGGCGCCGAGGGCAAGCCCCGCGAGGCAGGCCACCACCGGCAGCAGGATCTCGGGCATGGGCACGAGCCCGAGCGCAAGCAGCAGCGCCGCCGCGGCGACCGTGAGCCCGACGATGAAGGCCAGGTGGTTTCGGTAGCGGTCCGCGAACCAGCCGCCCACCAGCACGCCGCCGGTCGCGCCCGCCATGTAGCCGGTGAGCGCGAGCGAGGCGACGGCGACCGGCGTGCCCCAGAGCTTGCCGAGCACGGTGATCACGAAGGCCTGGATCGCCGTGCCCGCCATCGCGGAGAGCAGGAAGAAGCCGAAGAAGAGCAGGATGGGGCGCGAGAGCAGCAACTCCCGTCCCGTCATCGCCGCCTCCTGCTTCCGCGGTCGCCCCTGGTCCTGGAGGATCCGGCTCTGCCACAGGATAGCCAGCGCCACCGGCGCGCCGAGCAGGCCGAGGATCGCCAGCGCCGACCGCCAGTCCATCACCAGCAGCAGCGCGGCGACCACCGGCGGGCCGAAGGCGAAGCCGAGATTCCCGGTGAAGGTGTGCAGGGCGAAGGCGCGGCCGATGCGCGCCTTGTCGATGGAGGCGCCGAGGATCGCGTAGTCGGCCGGGTGGATCACCGAATTGCCGACGCCGGACAGCACGGCCAGCAGCAGGATCGCCCAGTAGCCGGGGGCGGCAGCCATCGCGGCGATGGACAGTCCCATGAGCAGGACACCGCCGACCAGGAAGGGCCGCGCGCCGTAGCGGTCCACGAGGAAGCCCACAGGCGTCTGCAACGCGGCCGTCACGGCGCTCATCAGCGCGACCGCCAGGCCGAGCTCGGCGTAGGACACGCCGAATTCCTCTCGCCACACCAGGAACAGCGGCGGCAGGCAGAGCATGTAGAAATGGCTGAGGAAGTGGCCGGTTCCGATCAGCGCGATGATGCGCGCGTCGCGCGACGCGCCACCGAAGGGGCTTTGCGACGTCGGTGCGGGCGGGGCTTCGGCCATGCCGGAGCAGGCTCCTGGGGGCAGGTGGGCAAGCTGCGCCGGGGTGGGGCGCCGGTCAATGCGCGGCTGTGGGACCCTCCCATGCGGCTGCAAGACACTGAAACAGCCCATGAATCCGGCTTGCGTTTGCGGCCTGCTCCGACGGGGCTACATGAGCCGCGCAAGCCGGGCGAGGAGAGCAACCATGTGCGGCATCGTCGGGGTGATCGGCCGCGAGCAGGCGGCACCGCTGCTGCTCGACGCGCTGCGGCGCCTGGAATACCGCGGCTACGACAGCGCGGGGATCGCGACGCTGCTCGACGGCGGCATCGCGCGCCGCCGGGCCGAGGGCAAGCTCGGCAATCTCGCTGCCGTGCTGGAGGCGGAACCGCTGCCGGGCACCACCGGCGTCGGCCACACGCGCTGGGCGACGCATGGCGCGCCGACCGAGCGCAACGCCCACCCGCACGCGACCGCCCGCGTCGCCGTCGTGCACAACGGGATCATCGAGAACCACGCCGAGCTGCGCTCCGAGCTGGAAGCCAAGGGCGCACGCTTCGAGACCGAGACCGACACCGAGACCTTCGTCCGCCTGCTGGACAGCCTGCTTGCGGAGGGGATGGAGCCCATACCGGCCTTCGCCGCGGCGCTGAAGCGCGTGCACGGCGCCTTCGCGCTGGGCGCCGTCTTCGCCGGCCATCCGCGCCTGCTGCTCGGCGCGCGACAGGGCGCGCCGCTCGCGGTGGGCTTCGGCGAGGGCGAAATGTTCCTCGGCTCCGACGCGCTGGCGCTGGCGCCGCTCACGCGCCGCATCGCCTATCTCGAGGAAGGCGACTGGGTCGCGCTCACCGACGACGCTGCGCGCTTCTTCGATGCCGCCGACACGCCGGTGGAGCGGCCCGTGGTGCAGACCGCCGTCTCCGGCGCGGTGGTCGGCAAGGGCAACTACCGGCACTTCATGGAGAAGGAGCTGCACGAGCACCCGGCGGTGCTCGGCGACACGCTGCGCCAGTATCTCGACCCGAAGACGCTGGCGGTGCGGCTGCCGCGCCTGCCTTTCGATCCTGCCACTGTGTCGCGCCTGACGATGACGGCCTGCGGCAGCGCCTTCCTTGCCGCGCATGTCGGGCGCTACTGGATCGAGAAGCTGGCGCGCATCCCCGTGGACGCCGATGTCGCGAGCGAGCTGCGCTACCGCGATCCCCCGCTCGCCGAAGGCGGCGCGGCGATCCTCGTCTCGCAGTCGGGCGAGACGGCGGACACCATGGCTGCGCTCAAGCTGCTGAAGGAGGGCGGGCAGAAGATCCTCTCCATCGTCAACGTGCCGGAGAGCACCATGGCGCGGGCGTCCGACGCCGCGCTGCTGACCGTCGCGGGACCCGAGATCGGGGTCGCCTCCACCAAGGCCTTCACGGCACAGCTCGCGGTGCTGGCCTGCCTTGCCGTCGGCTTCGGCCGCGCGCGCGGCCAGCTCGACGCGACCGACGAGGCGCGGCTGACCCATGCGCTGCTGCAGGTGCCGTCGCATGCGGCCGAGATCCTCGAGAAAGACGCGCAGATCCGGGCGCTGGCTGCGGAGGTCGCGAAGGCCCGCGACGTGCTGTTCCTCGGCCGCGGTGCGCTCTACCCGATCGCGCTCGAAGGCGCGCTGAAGCTGAAGGAGATCAGCTACATCCATGCCGAGGGCTACGCGGCCGGCGAGATGAAGCACGGGCCCATCGCGCTGATCGACAAGGAGGTCCCGGTCATCGCGCTGTGCCCTTCGGGCCCGCTCTTCGAGAAGACGGCGAGCAACCTGCAGGAGGCGGCGGCGCGCGGCGGGCGCGTGATGGCCTTCACGGACGCCGAGGGTGCGGCGCCGCTGCGCCGCTTCGCCGAGCACGTGATCGAGCTGCCGACGGTCGGCGCCTTCTCCGCGCCGATCCTGCACGCCATCCCGGTGCAGCTGCTGGCCTATCACGTCGCGGTGCTCAAGGGCACCGACGTCGACCAGCCGCGCAACCTGGCGAAGAGCGTCACGGTCGAGTAGGCGCGGGCCGGCGCCCTCAGCCGGCGAGCAGCCCGACCGCGTCCACCACCTGCTTGCCCTCGAAGAGGCGGGGATCGAGGCCGCGGAAGGGCGTGTGCGCGACGAGCACGGCGACCACGTCGGAGGTCAGTACGGCTTCCGCCGCGTCGCGCAGCACCACGTTGGGCAGCGCCGCGAGCGGGGGCGGCAGGCCGCGCAGGAAGGGATCGGCGACCGTCACCTCGCGGCCGTCGCGCGCGAGGTCCTGCACGATGCCGAGCGCCGGGCTCTCGCGCAGGTCGTCGGCATCCGGCTTGTAGGCAAGGCCGAGGCAGGCGATGCGCGGAACCTCGAAGCGCGCGGCGGCGTCGCGGATGCGCCGCAGGACACGCGGCGGAACGGCGCCGTTGACCTCGCGCGCCGTGCGGATCAGCCGGGCCTCCTCCGGCGCGCCATGCACGAGGAACCAGGGATCCACCGCGATGCAGTGGCCGCCCACCCCCGCGCCGGGCGCCAGGATCGAGACGCGCGGGTGGCGGTTGGCGAGCGCGATGGCGGTCCAGGGCTCCACGCCGAAGCGGCCGCAGATCGCCGCCAGCTCGTTGGCGAAGGCGATGTTGACGTCGCGATACGCGTTCTCGGCGAGCTTCACGAGCTCCGCCGTCCGGCAATCGGTCAGCGCGATGCGGCCGCGCACCATGTCACAATAGAGATCGGCCGCACGATGCGCGCAGCCCGCGCCGAGGCCGCCCACCACCCGGTCGTTCTGCGTGAGTTCCTGCAGCGCGCGGCCGGGAATCACGCGTTCCGGGCAGTGCGCGAGATGGATGCTGCCCGGCCGCGCGGCCGCGCCCGGCTTCGGCACGACGAGGTCGGGGCGCGCCGCCGCGATGCGTGCGGCGAGCTGCTCCGTCGTGCCTACCGGCACGGTGCTTTCCAGTATCAACGTGTTGCCGGCGCGCAGCAGCGGCAGCACCGCATCCACCGCCGCCTCGACGCAGGAGAGGTCGGGGCGATGCTCCTCCGCGAAGGGCGTCGGCACGGCGATGATGTGGTACTCGGCCGGCACCGGGCGCGCTGCCGCGCGCAGCCGTCCGCTTGCGACACCGCGCGCCACGAGCTCGTCGAGACCGGGCTCGTGGAAGGCGGCACGGCCCGCATTCACGGCCCGGACGACGTTGCCCGCGATGTCGCAGCCGGTGACGTCGTGCCCGGCCTCGGCCAGCAACGCCGCGGTCGGCAGGCCGATGGTGCCGAGGCCGTGGACGCAGACCCGGAAGCTCACCGCGCGGCCACCTGTTCAAGGACCCCTTGGGGAATGCGCGGCAACCAGGGCGGCATCGCGCGCGGCGCGGGCGCCTGTTCCTCCGTCCAGGCCTCGATCGCATCGGCGATGCGCCGTGCGGCCGTGCCGTCGCCGAAGGGGAAGGCATGCCGTGCCATCGCGCGATAGGCGGCACGATCGTCGAGCAGCGCCTCGACCTCCGCGAGGATGCGGCGCGGGTCGGTGCCGACGAGCCGCACGACCCCGGTCGCGACGGCTTCCGGCCGTTCGGTCACGTCGCGCAGCACGAGGACAGGCTTGGCGAGCGCCGGTCCTTCCTCCTGCAGGCCGCCGCTGTCGGTCAGCAGCAGGGTCGAACGGCACATCAGCCAGACCATCTCCCGATAGCCAAGCGGATCGAGGAGGTGGATGCCGGGACGCTGCGCGAGACGTCGGCGCACGGGTCCTCGCACCAGCGGGTTGCGGTGGAGCGGCCAGACGATCTCGACATCGCCGCGCGCGGCGAGGGCCCGGACGGCGTCGCATATTCCCTCCAGGCCTTCGCCGAGGGTCTCGCGCCGGTGCGCGGTGACCATCACCACGCGCTTGCGCGGGTCGAGCCCCGGCACCAGCGCCTCCGACGCATCGGCGCTCGAGGCGAGCCGCGCCGCGACGTTCAGCAGCGCATCGATGCCGGTGTTGCCGGTCACGTGGATGCGGGCGGCGGCGTTGTACTCGCTCCGCAGGTTCCGGGCGGCGTCGTCGGTCGCGGCGAAACGCAGCGTCGCCAGCGCATCGACGGCGACGCGGTTCAACTCCTCCGGGAAGGGACGGGCGAGGTCCCGGCTCCGCTGCCCGGCCTCGACATGGCCGACCGGGATGCGGAGGTGGAAGGCGGCCAGCGCGGCGGCGAGTGCCGTGGTGGTGTCGCCATGTACCAGCACCAGCGGCGGCTTCTCGCGCTGCAGCACCGCCGCGACGCCGAGCAGGATGCGGGCGAGGAGATCGGGCAACTCCTGGCCCTGCGCCATGAGGTCCAGATCCTCGTCGCAGCGTTCCCCGAAGGCGGCCAGCGCCTGGTCCAGCATCTCGCGGTGCTGGCCAGTCGAGAGTGCGAAGGGGGCGAGACCGCGGCGGCGCAACTCGCCGAGTACCGGGAGCATCTTGATCGCCTCGGGCCGCGTGCCGAAGACGAGCATCACGCGGCCCGAGGGGCCGGGCGTCTGCATGGCCAGTCTGCCTTCGCTCAACGGAGCAGGATCATTCCCCGCTCGCGCCAAGGGTGTTTGATGCCATCCCGATATTCAACCGTAAATTACCGTGAAACGGCGCGCCCTCAGCCGTTCAGGCTCTCACGGATGAAGCCGACGAGCGGCTCGACCACCTGGTGCCGCCCGGCGGGATCGCCGAACACGGCCATCTCCACCATGCCAAGCTCGGGAAGCCCGGGCACCTCGACGAGTCCCGGCGGAAAGCCGGAGCGGCCGAGCACGGTCAGCGCGAAGCCGGCCTGCGCCGCGGCCGCGAGACCGAGGAGGCTGTCGCAGGTGAACACCGCCTCGAAGCCGAGGCCGGCACGGGCGAGAGCGGCAAGCGCGCGCTCGCGGAACAGGCAGCCCTCCGGCAGCAGCGCGAGCGGCAGCGGGCGGTCGGCGGGCGGCGTCCAGTCCGGTGCAGCCGCCCAGACCACCTGCTCGGTCCAGATCGGCGTTCCCGCCGTCTCGCCGTCGCGCCGCTTGCCAAGCACGAGGTCGAGGTGCCCCGCCGCCTGCTTCGCGCGCAACTCGTGCGACCGGCCGACCTCCACCTCCAGCGTCACCTCGGGGTAGGTGCGGGCGAAGCGGGCGAGGATCGGTGCGAGGCTGCGTGGCACGAAGTGGTCGGCGACGCCGAGGCGCAGCCGTCCGGCGACCGGCGGCGCCGCAAGACGCCGCACCGCCTCGTCATTGAGCGCGAGCAGGCGGCGGGCGTAGCCGAGCAGCATCTCGCCTTCGCGCGTCGGCGTGACGCTGCGCGTCGTGCGCTCGAGCAGCGGGCGGCGGACGATCTCCTCCAGCCGCTTGATGCGCAGGCTGACGGCGGATTGCGTCAGCCCGAGCGCCTCGCCGGCCGCGGTGAAGCCGCGCGTCTCCGCCACCAGCACGAAGCAGCGGAGAAGGTCGAGGTCGAGGTCGGGCAGGCGCATCGCCGCGCAGTTGGCGCGCAAGATGCCGCCGGATCAAGCGGCGGGCGGGAACACCGCGCACAATGCTGCGACGCCCAGGCAAGCCGGCGGTGCTATGGTGCCGCGGTGCGTGCCGCGTCCCCGCCGCCTCCCGTCGCCGCTCCGAAGGCCGCCCTGGCGCGCGGCGCCGCCCTGTTCGCGCTCTGGCTCGTGCTCGCCGGGCCGGATCCGCTCGGCCTGGGCTTCGGGCTGCTGGCCGCGGCGCTCGGCCCC
>NZ_JAKJIB010000100.1 GCF_021864505.1 Falsiroseomonas oryziterrae | reverse complement strand
CCGATCTTATGGTGCCGCGGAGCAAGCCGCGTCCCCGCCGCCTCCCGTCGCTGCTCCGAAGGCCGCCCTGGCGCGCGGCGCCGCCCTGTTCGCGCTCTGGCTCGTGCTCGCCGGGACGGATCCGCTCGGCCTGGGCTTCGGGCTGCTGGCCGCGGCGCTCGGCGCCCGGGCGAGCCTCCGCCTGCTCCCGCCCGGACAGCTGGGCGTCTCCCGGGCCGGGCTGGGGCGGGTCGCGCTCCGCGTCCTGCGGGAGAGCGCGCTGGCGGGCTGGGATGTCGCGCGGCGCGCGCTGTCGCGCGACATGCGGCTTTCGCCCGGCATCGTCCTGGTGCCGCTGCAACTGCCGCCCGGGCCGGTGCAGGACGGCTTCCGCCTGCTCGCCAGCCTCGCGCCGGGCGCCCTGCCGCTCGCGGGCGGGGGCGGCGTGCTCTCGCTGCATGTGCTCGACACGCGGGAGCGGCACGACGTCGCGCTCGCCGCGATGCAGCGGGAGATGGGCGTCGCGGAGGATGCGACGCGATGACGCAGCTGCTGCTCCTCGCCGCGGCCCTCGTGTTGCTGACGGTCCTGGCGGGGCTGTGGCGCGTGCTGCGCGGGCCGCAGCGGGCGGATCGCCTCATGGCGGCGCAGTTGCTCTGCACCGGCGGCATCGCGGCGCTGCTGCTTGTCGCGGCCGCCTACGGGATCGAAGCGATCGTGGATGTCGCGCTGCTGCTCGCGCTGCTCGGCGCCTTCACCTCCGTCGCCTTCGTCATGGCGGCGCGGCTGGTCGGGTCGCGATGAGCGTCGTCATCGGTATCTTCAGCGCCGTCTGTGTCCTCGCCGGCGCCTTCTTCTTCCTGGCCGGCACGGTGGGCCTGATCCGCTTCCCCGATACGCTGAGCCGGGTGCATGCGCTGACCAAGGCGGACAATCTCGGCCTCGGCCTGATCGTGCTCGGCCTGCTGCCGCTGGCGTCCGGGGCCGGCGTGGCGCTCAAGCTCGTGCTGATCTGGGCGCTCGTGCTGGTCGGCGGCGCCACCGCGGCGCAGTTGATCGGCGCCGCCGCGGCGAAGGACGAGCGGTGACCGCCGGCCTGCTGTTCGACCTGATGATGGCGCTGGCCGTGCTCGGCACCGCCGCCTGGACGCTGGCGGCGCGCACGCAGTTCGCAGCCGTCATCGGGTTCGTCGCGACCGGCCTGCTGCTCAGCCTCGTCTGGGTGCGGCTAGGCGCCGTCGACGTCGCGCTGACCGAGGCGGCGATCGGCGCCGGCGCTACCGGCGTGATCATCCTCTACGTCGTCGCGCGGCTGCGCGGCGGGACGGCCGAGATCTCCGCCGCCACGCCGAGCCGGGCGCAACGGGCGCTGGCCGCGCTGCTGGCCGTTGCGGTCGGCGGGGTGCTCGCCCTTGCTGTGCTGAACCTGCCAGATCCCGCGCCGAGCCTGGCGGAGGCGGCGCTGGCCGGCAGCGCGCCCCTCGGCCTCGGCAATCCCGTCTCCGCCGTCCTCATGGCGCATCGCGGGCTGGACACCCTGCTCGAGTCCGTCGTGCTGGTCTTCGCGGTGCTGGCGGTGTGGTCCATGGCGGCCGATCACCGCTGGGGCGGCGCGCCGGGCCCGGTGTTCCGGCGCGAGGAGTCCGGGCCGCTGTCGCTGCTCGCGAGGGTGCTTCCGCCGGTCGGCATCGTGGTCGGCATCTACATCGCCTGGGTCGGCGCCGATGCGCCGGGCGGCAAGTTCCAGGGCGGCACCATCCTCGCGGCGATGTGGATTCTGCCCTGGATCGCCGGGCTGGCGCGGCCGCCTTCCATCACCGACTGGCGCCTGCGGCTGATGATCGCCGCGGGCCCCCTGACCTTCCTCTGCGTCGGGCTCGCAGGCTTCGCCGTCGCCGACGGCTTCCTCTCCTATCCGCCCTCCTTCGCCAAGCCGCTGATCCTGCTGATCGAGGCGGCGATGACGCTGTCCGTCGCGGCCGCGCTCGCCTGCCTCATCGCCGGCCCGCCGGAGCGGCGCTTGCCGCCTGAATCCATGGCAGCGGATCGCCGATGAGCGGGACCGACATCCTGGCGCTCGCCGCCTGCGGCCTCGTCGCGATCGGCCTTTACGGGGTGGTCGCGCAGGCCGAGGTGCTCCGGAAGATCATCGCCTTCAACCTGCTCGGCGCCGGCGTCTTCCTGCTGTTCGGCGTGGTGGCGCGCCGCGGTGCCGCGGCGGGGCTCGCGGCCGATCCGGTGCCGCAGGCGATGGTCATCACCGGGCTCGTCGTCGCCTTCGCCGCCACCGCGCTCGCCCTGGTGCTGACGCTGCGCCTCCACCAGATCACCGGCGCCGCCACGGTCGCCGAAGATCCGCCGTCCGGCGCGGCGCCCGATCCGGCATCGGAGCCGTGACGGCGACCACGCCGGGCGGATGGCTGCTGGTGCTGGCGCTGACGCTGCCGGCCGGCGCCATGCTGCTCGGCTTCGTCGCCGGCGGCCGCCACGCGCAGCGCATCGCGCTCGGCGCGCTGGCGATCTGGCTGGCGATCGCGCTCGCCGTCGCGCTGCAGGTGCAGGCCAGCGGGGCGCCGCTGGCCTATGTGATCGGCGGCTGGCAGCCGCCGCTCGGGATGGCGCTGCGCGCCGATGGCCTCGCCGCGGCGATGCTGCTGACCGGCGCGGTCGTGCTGCTGGCCGTCGCGCTGTTCGGACAGGGTGCCTACGACACGCCGCGTGGCGCGGCGGAGACGCGGGCCGCCTACGCCTTCTGGTGCTTCCTGCCGGCGCTTGCTGCCGCCCTCGCCGCGGCCTTCCTGGGCGGCGACCTGTTCAACCTTTTCGTCGCGCTGGAGATGCTGACCTTCACCGCGCTGGCGCTGGCCTGCCTCGACGGCAAGCCGAGCCAGTTCAAGTCGGAGCTGCGCTACCTGCTCTTCGCGCTGATCGGCTCGGTGCTGTACCTGCTCGGCGCAGGCCTGCTCTACGGCGCCTACGGGACGCTCGACATCGCGCTGCTCGCGGGGCGGACGCGCGCGGATGCGCCGACGATGGTCGCGGGTGCGCTGATGACGGCGGGCCTGATCGCGAAGATGGCGCTGTTCCCGCTGCATTTCTGGCTGCCGCCGGCGCATGCCGGCGCGCCTGCCGCCGCCTCCGCGCTCCTCTCGGGCCTGGTCGTGAAGGGCGCCTTCGTGCTGCTGCTGCGGCTGTGGTTCTGGGTGCTGCCCGCGCCGGTAGTCCTCGGTGGCGGCACGGTGCTCGCGGCGCTCGGCGCGACGGCGATCGTCATCGGCAGCGTCGTCGCGTTGCGGCAGGAGCGGCTGAAGCTTCTGGTCGCCTACTCGACCGTCGCGCAGATGGGCTACCTGTTCCTGATGTTCCCGCTGCTCGCCGCGGCCGATGCCGACGCGGCGTCGCGCGCCTGGCTCGGCGGCGTCCTGCAGGCCGTCTCCCATGCCCTGGCCAAGTCCGCGATGTTCCTCGCTGCCGGGCTGATCGCCGTCTCGCTCGGCCATGACCGCGTGACCTCGCTCGGCGGTGCCGCGCGCGTCATGCCGATCACGGTCATCGCCTTCGCGCTCGGCGGACTCTCGCTGATGGGGCTGCCGCCGAGCGGCGGCTTCACCGCGAAGTGGCTGCTGCTGCGCGCCTCGGTCGAGACCGGGCAATGGTGGTGGTCGCTGGTGATCCTGACGGGCGGGCTGCTGACCGGCGGCTATGTCTATCGCATTGTCGCCGCCGCGCTGGCGCCGCCGGCGCCGGGCTGCGTCGCGCGGGCGGTGCCGCGGCCGCAGGAGCTGTGCGTGCTGGCGCTCGCCGTCGCCTCGATGCTGCTCGGCGTGCTGCCGCTCTATGCCCTGGGCCTGGTCCGCGTGGGCGCGCCATGAGCCTGCTGCTGCCCCTCGTGCCGCTGGTGCCGCTGGCGATGTGCCTGGCGCTGGCCTGGCCCGGTGCCCGCGCGCGGGTCGGGGGGGTGCTTTGGGCGGCGCCGGTCCCGGCGCTGCTGGTCGCGCTCCTGGTCGGCCAGGTGCCGCCGCTGGTCGCGGAAGCGGGCGGTCTCCGGCTGACGCTGCTGCTCGACCTGCCCGGCGCGCTGCTGCTGGGCGGCGCGGCGGTGTTGTGGGGCGCGGCCGGGCTCTATGCACGCGCCTATCTCGGGCACCAGCCGCGCTTCGCCGCCTGGTGGCTGCTGACTCAGTCCGGCAGCCTCGGCGTCTTCATCGCCGGCGACCTCGGCAGCTTCTACCTCGCCTTCGCGGTGGCGAGCCTCGCGGGCTTCGGCCTCGTGGTGCAGGACGGCACGGTCGCGGCGTTCCGCGCTGGCGCGCTCTACCTGCTCCTCGCGGTGCTGGGCGAGATCGCGCTGCTCTTCGCCTTCGCGCTGCTGGCCGTGGGCGCGCTTGGCGATTCCATCGCGATCGCCGATGTCGTGCCGCCGCTCGCGACCAGCCCGGGCGGCCATGTCACCGCGCTGCTCCTCGTCCTCGGCTTCGGCCTCAAGATGGGACTGGTGCCGCTGCATGTCTGG
This sequence comes from Falsiroseomonas oryziterrae, assembly GCF_021864505.1. Classification (GTDB taxonomy): domain Bacteria; phylum Pseudomonadota; class Alphaproteobacteria; order Acetobacterales; family Acetobacteraceae; genus Falsiroseomonas; species Falsiroseomonas oryziterrae. Next base: position 7,698 of record NZ_JAKJIB010000100.1, on the reverse strand, counting down.
CTGCCGGTCGCGCATCCCGCGGCGCCAATGCCGGCTTCGGCCGTGCTGAGCGGCGCGATCGTGAAGGCGGGCGTGATCGGGCTGGTCCGCTTCCTGCCGGAGGAGGGCGCGCCCGCCGGCTGGGGCAGCGCGCTCGCCGTGTTCGGCTTCCTCACGGCCTATTGGGGCGTCGTCGCCGGGCTCGCGCAGCGCAACCCGAAGACCGTGCTGGCTTATTCGACTGTCAGCCAGATGGGCGTGATCGGCGCGGTGATCGGCATGGGCATCGTGCTCGACATCGGAGCGAGCGGCCTGCACGCGGCCTTCTACGCACTGCATCACATGCTGGCGAAGGGCGCGCTGTTCCTCGGCGTCGGCGTGGCGCTGGCGACGGGGCGCGGGGCGCGGCGCTGGGTGCTGCCGCTGGCGCTGCTGCTGGCACTGGGCTTCGGCGGCCTGCCGCCCACCGGCGGCGCGCTGGCCAAGGCGGCGGTGAAGGACGAGCTTGGCGCCGACCTCGTCGCCTTGTGCGCCGCGCTGTCGGCCTTCGGCTCGACGCTGCTGATGCTGCATTTCGTGCGGCGTATGATGGACGCCGCGGCGGAGGCGCCGGACGGACGCGCGACGCCCGGGCTTCTCGGACCGTGGCTCGGCCTTGGCGTCGCGGCGCTGGTGGTGCCGTGGCTGCTGCTGCCCTGGGTCGGCGCGGATGTCGGCAAGATGTGGAGCCTCGAGGCGGTGGCGCCGGTGCTGCTGGGCGCGGCGCTCGCCTGGCCGTGGCGGCGCTGGGCGGACCGCGTGCCGGAGCTGCCGGAGGGCGATGTGCTGGTGCTGGCGCGACGGGGCGCCGCCCCGCGCGAGGCGCTGGGGCGCGCCGTGCTGCGCTTCGAGACGATGTTCAGGCCGTGGCCGGCGGCCGGGCTGTCGCTGCTGGCCGTGGTGCTCGGCCTGCTGGCCGCGATGGCAGGCTGACTCCCGCGCGGCGGTGCCGCGCGGAAGCCGGAGGATCAGATCTCCTCGTCGTAGCCGCCGCCGTCGTCATAGGCGCCGGCATCGTCGGCGCCGTAGCCCTGGTCATAGGCCGCCGCATCCTGGCCGCCCGCATAGTCGGTGGAGGCCGGCACCGCGTCCTGGCCGAAGGCGCCCGACGTCGCCGCCTGCGCGGAACCGCCACCCAGCGCGCCCATGATCGCGTTGCCAAGGAGGAGGCCGCCGGCCACCCCGGCTGCGGTCATCATCGCGGTGCCCAGGAAGCCCGGGCCGCCACGCTGCATCATCCCCGGGTTGTAGCCCGGCGGATACTGCGGCTGCGGCCGCGGCGGCATCGGCGCGGGGCGGGAGCCGCCGCCGAACAGGCCGCTGAGGCCGGTGCGGCTCTGCGCCGCCTGCGCTTGGCGGTTGGCGTTCTCGGCCTCCCATTCCAGCTGCTGGATGCGGTTCTGCATCTCGACCAGCGCGGCCTCCTGCACGAAGGCCATCTGGGTGAGCCGGTAGCGGGCCTCCGGGTGCCGCGCCATCAGGTCGGCGATCAGGCGATCGGCCTCCGGGTCCAGCGGCGGCAGCGGCTGCTGCGCCTGCTGGCCGCCGAGCGCGCCCCAGGGCGAGGCCGGGCGGGCGCCGTTCGCGCCGCTCACCCGCTCCACGAAGGCGGTGATGATCCGGCGTTCCTCGTCCGTCATGGTCCTCTCGATGTCCTCTCTCTGCCAGATGTATCCGCCCGAGCCGGTGTGTCCGCCCGAGCCGGGCCGCGGGATGGGGGACCGGCAAGACGCCCGCGAAACCTTACCGGCAATTCATGGGCCGGAACGTGGCCCATGGGGGGAAGCTTTTCAAGCGGCGGGCGTGTGACCGTCGGTGACGCGCGCAGGCAGGCCGAGCCGTCGCCACTCGATCACCGGGCAGCGGTCCATCACGACGACCAGCCCGGCCTTTCGCGCCCTCTCCGCCGCCGCCTCGTCCACCACGCCGAGTTGCAGCCAGACGCTGCGCGCGCCGAGCCGGATCGCCTCGTCGACCACCGCCCCGGCTTCGGATGCGCGGCGGAACACGTCCACCATGTCGAGCGGCGCCGAGTCCTCCAATCGGGCCAGCACCGCGCGGCCATGGATCTCTCGTCCGGTCAGCGTCGGGTTCACCGGCACGGCGTCGTAGCCGCGGTCCAGGAGGAAGCCGAAGACGCCGTGGCTCGGTCGGTGCGGTCGGTCGGAGGCGCCGACCACGGCGATGCGGCGCGTCGCGAGCAGCAGGCCGCGGATCTCGGCGTCGGTGGTCATGCCCGTCCCTCCCCTGCGCGGGTTTGACAGCTGCGCCAGCCGCCGGCCAGCCTGCGGGCATACGGAGGGACAAGCATGGTCAGCGTGACGCATCTTGAGGGGGGCGCGTTCCAGCAGTCGCGCGCCTTCTCGCCGGCCATCGTGACCGAGGGTGGGCGGACGGTCTGGCTCTCGGGCCAGACGACCACGACCGACCTCGACGGCAACGACATCGCCTGGAAATTCGATGAGCAGGTGCGCACCTGCTACGCGCTGATGGACCGCACGCTGCGCCGCGCGGGCGGCAGCCTCGCGAACCTCGTCTACAGCACGACCTTCATTCTGGATCCGCGGCATGGGGACCGGCTGGTGGATCTCCGCAAGGAGGCCTTCCCGGACGGCAAGTTCCCCTGCAGCGCGCTGATCACGGTGGCCGGCTTCGCGCGGCCGGGCATCCTGGTGGAGATCCAGGGCGTGGCGGTGGTGCCATGAGGCGCCGGTCGCTCCTGCTTGCCGGCGGGGCGCTCGCGCTCCCCTCGGCCGCCTGGGCGCAGGGCTTTCCGACTCGGCCTGTCCGCATCGTGGTGACGATCGGCGCCGGATCGGCCGCCGACATCCTGACGCGCGCGCTGGCCGACGAGATGGGCCGCCGGCTCGGCCAGCCGGTGGTGGCGGAGAACCGCCCCGGTGCGGGCGGCAACATCGCAGCCGAGGCGGTGAAGCGCGCCGATCCCGACGGCCACACGCTGCTGATGGCCACCGTCAGCACGCATGGCATCAACCCGGCGCTCTACCGCAGCCTGCCCTTCGATCCGGTCGGCGATTTCGCGCCGGTGACGCTGGTCGCGACCAGCCCGAACGTGCTCGTGGTTCATCCCGACAGCCCGTACCGCAGCGTGCAGGACATCGTCGCGGCGGCGCGCGCGCGGCCGGGCGAGCTGACCTATAGCTCCGGCGGCTCGGGCACGTCGCAGCATCTGGGCGGCGCCGTGCTCGAGCAGATGACCGGCACGCGGCTGACGCATGTGCCCTTCCGCTCGGCGCCGGAGAGCGTCAATGCGGTGCTGGGACGGCAGACCGAAATGACCTTCGCCTCGGTGCCGGTGGCGCTCGGGCAGGTGCAGGGCGGGCGGCTGCGCGCCATCGGCCTGTCGGGCCTTCGCGCGATGCCGAACTGGCCGGAGTTGAAGCCGCTGGCGGAGCTCGGCCTGCCCGGCTTCGACGTCACCGCCTGGTTCGGTCTCGCCGCCCCGGCGCGCACACCGGATGCGGTGATCGCGCGTCTCAACGCGGTGACGCGCGAGGCGCTCGGCGTTGCGGCGGTGGCGGAGCGGCTGGCCGGGCAGGGGATGCAGATCCTGGACGGCGGTCCGGCCGAGTTCGGCGCCTTCATCCGCGCCGAGATCGCGCGCTGGGCGCCGATCGTGCGGGCGAGCGGCGCGACGGCGGATTGAGTTCCCCACGAAACCGCTTCGCGGCTTCGCGGGGACCCCGGCTTGGCTCTTGTTCCTGTCAGTGTGGCTCATCCTGCCGCGGCAAAGCCGCGGCAGGGCACCGGGGGGCGGAGATCGCTCGCCGGGCCGCCGCCTACCGGTGCGCGAGCCAGCCGAGCAGCAGGTCGTTGAAGATGTCCGGCCGCTCGACATTCGGCAGGTGGCGCGCGCCGGGGATGGCGTGGAAGCGGCCGTCCGGTACGAGGGCGGCGATCCGGCGTCCCTCTGCCGGCGGCACCGCCTCGTCATGCTCGCCGCACAGCACCAATGCGGGCATGGCGAGAGAGGGCAGGCGCGCGACGAAGCTGAAGCGGCTGATCGCCTCGGCGCAGCCGGCATAGCCCTCGGCGCTGGTGGCGGCGACGGTGTCGCGGATCTCGCGCCATCGCGCCGGCTTCGCCGTCTTGAAGGCCGGCGTCAGCCAGCGCTCCATCGTGGCATCGGCGATGACCTCGCAGGTGCCGGCATCGCGCACGGCGCGGATACGCGGGCCCCAGACGCCGTCCGCGTTCGGCAGCCGCTCCGGCAGCGCGTCGCAGATCACGACAGAGCGCAGCAGCCCGGGATGATCGAGCGCGAGCGCCTGCCCGGCCATGCCGCCGAGCGACAGCCCGACATAATCCACCGGCCCGAGGTCGAGCGCGCGCAGCACATGCGCGAGGTCGGCGCCGAGATCCTCCATCGCATAGGGCCCGGGCGTCGCGTAGCTGCCGCCATGGCCGCGCAGATCGACGCGCAGCACGCCGAATCCGGCGGATAGCAGCGGCGGGACCTGCTCCGCCCAGAGCCCGGAATCGGCCGCGAGCGCGTGGACGAGGCAGACGAAGCGCCGGCCGCGCTCGCCGAGCAGGTCGCAATGGATGCGGCGCCCCTCGCGGCGGAGTAGCATCAGAACCGCTCGAGCAGCGTGCCGCAGCCGGCGACCTTGTCCTCGATGCCGCGCGCGCGGAGCGCGTGCCAGTAGGTCGCGGTGTTGATCGCGATCACCGGCTTGCCGAGCCACATCTCGGCCATGGCGGCCAGCTTCACCATGGAGAGGTTGGTGCCGACCTGCACGATCGCGTCCACGTCGTCGCCGTCGAGCTGCTTCAGCGCGGCGACGCATTCGGCCGGCGTCGTCTCGGCGATCGCGGTCCAGCTGGTGCGCTTCAGCGCGACGTCGCGCACCACGCTGAAGCCCATGTCGCCGAAGTAGCGCGCCACCTCGGTGTTCATCGCCGGCCAGTAAGGCGACAGCACCGCGAGTCGCTTCACGCCGCCATACGCGTTGAGTGCGGCCGTGCAGGCATGGCTGCCGACGCTGATCTTCAGGCCCGACAGCTCCTCCACCTCCTTCACGAAGCGGTCGGCACCCTTGGCGCCGTCGAAGAAAGTGACGGCCGACATGCCCATCACGAGGTGGTTCGGCTTGCAGGTCATGACGCTGCGCACCGCGTCCAGCGTGTTGCGCCCGATCAGCTCGGCGCCCGCCCGGAAGGTCTCGTTGGAGACGGCGTCCGCGTTCGGCGTGAAGATGCGGCTGTAGTGGTTGGTCACGCCCGCTGGCCGCATCATGTCGAAATCCGGCTGCACCACCGTGTTGGTGGAGGGGCCCATCACCCCGAACTTGCAGCGCCACCCGAGCACATCCGCGTTCATGCCGGCCTCCATCGCGTCGGCGTCACATTGCCAGACGTGGCGCGCGGCGGAAGAGGGCGGTCAGTCCGTGGCGTAATGCGCGATTGCCTGCCGCAGCGCAGCACGAGTGAGGTCCGGCACATCGCGCAGGATCGCCACCATGGCGGCGTGTCCCGCATGTGCGATGGCGGCCGCGTGCTTCGGCTCCGCAAGCGCCCAGCGAACGCGCTCCGCGAGGTCGTGCAGGTCGGACGCAACGGGAACGTAATGGACCCACGGCAGCAGGCGCTCGTGGTAGATCAGCTCGTGCCGGGTCTCGACGCGCAGCACCAGCGTGCCTTCTAGGTAGCGCGCGTAGGTGCCCCAGGCGGCGGCGTTGCCAGGCAGGTCGAGCGTCATCCGATTCGCCGCGTAGGCCTGCGCAGGCACGCGGGGCCCGAGCAGGTCGCGCGCGTTGGCCCACGCCTCTGCCTCCGCGGTCAGCTCCGACGGGATGATGAGCTGGACGACACGCATGTCGACCAGGTCGCCGAGCGCCTCGCGTGCGGCGAGACAGGCGCGGACCCTGGGGTTGGCCTCGAGATCCGCAAGGCTCCGGATGCGAGGGCCGGTCGAGACACCACGCCAGAACAGCACGGGCCGCCGCGCCGCATGCGCCGCGGGAAAGCCCTCGACGTCCAGCGGGACGATCGGCGCGCGGTCGCGCAGGTGCCGCAGCAGGTAGAGATCGGGCATCAGCGGCCGCGCGCTGCCCTTGGGCCGGTCGAAGCAGAGGCCCCGCTGCCCTCCGTCGTCGTCGAGGCCGAGCGGAAGACGGACCGGGCCAGCGTGTTCGGCAAGGACGTCTTCCAGTGCTGCCTGCAGGCAGGCGAGACTGCGCGCGATCCGGCCGAGTGCCGAGACGGCCTGGGCGACCTTGAAGTCGAGCAGCCGTTGCGACGCGGACAGGGCCAGGCGCGCCGCCTGGCCCGAGCTGTGGAGCGTGATGTTGCAGGGCGAATGCGACGACTCGAAACCGGCGAAGTCGAGGCCGTCCAGCGTGCCCGCTTCCTCCGGCCTGACGGCGCGCAGCATGTCGAGCAGGTCGCCCCATCGCGCCTGCGCTGCAGGAGCTGCGGCGTCCATCCCCGTCTCCGTCCACGCCCGCCTGCAGAGTGTGGCTGGGACGAGATCAGGTGAAGTGGGGCCCGCCTTGCATGGCAGCCGGCGCTCCCCCACCCTTCGCGCAACCGAGGGGAGACGACGATGCCCGTCCTGAACCGCCGCGCCGCAGTATTCGGCCTCGCCGGCGCCATGCTGGCGCGACCGACGCTGGCGCAGGCGCCGGCAACCGGCGACTGGCCGAACCGGCCAATCCGCTGGATCAACCCGGGCCCGGCCGGCGGCGCCGGCGACGTGCTGTCGCGGCTGGTGGCGGACCGTCTCTCGGCGCGGCTCGGCCAGCCGGTGGTGGTGGACAACCGGCCCGGTGCCGGCACCAACATCGGCATGGCGGCGGTCGCGCGTTCCGCGCCCGATGGCTACACGGTCGGGCTTGCCTCGATCGCGGCGAATGCTGCGAACAAGTGGCTCTACCGCAGCCTGCCCTTCGATCCGGACCGCGACTTTGCCGCCGTCGGCATGATCGCGCAGGTGCCGAACATCGTGGTGATCCCGCCGAACCTGCCGGCGCGCACGCTGCAGGAATTCATCACCTGGGCGCGGGCGCAGAACCGGCCGATCAATTTCGGCTCGGTCGGGGCCGGGTCGTCGCAGCACCTAGCGGGCAGCCAGTTCCAGGTGCTCACCGGCCTGCAGATGCAGCACCTGCCCTATACGAATGGCGGGCAGATGAACACCGACCTGATGGAAGGCCGGCTCGACATGCTGTTCCAGTCCATCTCGGCGGTCGCGCAGCTGGCGCAGACCGGGCGGATGCGCGCCATCGCGGTCAGCGGGATGGAGCGCGCGCCGGCCTTCCCCGACACGCCGACGATGTACGAGCAGGGCATCCAGATCGTCTCGACCGGCTGGTTCGGGCTCTGCACGCCGGCCGGCGTGCCGGAGCCGATCCTGGCGCGGCTCGAGAGCGAACTCGGCGCCATCATGGAGGAACCCGCGCTACGCGAGCGGATCATCGCCGGCGGGTCGCTGCCGCGGCGGATGGGCCGTGCCGACTTCGCGCGCTTCATGAGCGAGGAAAGCGAGCGCTGGCGGGTGGTGATCCAGGCGGTGGGCGCGACGGCGGAGTAGGGTGGCCGCGGGGGCGCTGCCCCCGGGCCCCCGCCGGGGAGCCGGGGGCTCCCCGGACCCCGCCATCTGTTTTTCAGTGCCGATCGGGAGGGGGCCACGGCCCCCTCCCGATCGGCCCTAAACTG
>NZ_JAKJIB010000010.1 GCF_021864505.1 Falsiroseomonas oryziterrae | reverse complement strand
CACGCGCACCGACGGACCGCCCTGCGACCGCGCCTCGTTGCCGTGCAGGAAGAGCCCGACCGAGCGGGGCCGCGTCCGCCGCGGCGACCGCGGGGCGGCGGGGGCGAGCGACAGGCCCGCGCCGGCGGCCACCGCACGGAAGACGCGGTCATGGCCCTCCGCCCAGCCGTCCCAGGTCCGGTCAAGGACGCTTGCACGCAGGGCGCGCTTCTTCTCGACCAGTCGGAGCAGCACGCGCCGCAGGTCGGCCGCGTTGCCGACCTCGTATTCTTCGTGCGGGAATTCCGGCACCCAGCCGATCGCAGGCGCGATCACCTCCGTGCCGCAGGCGAGCGCCTCGGCCACGCACATCGGCCCGCCCTCGTAGAGCGCCGGAACGAGCACGTAGTCGAGGCCGCGGTAGTAGTCGGGCATCGCCGCATCGGGCAGGGACAGGGCAGGTCCGGGCCAGCCCTCGCCGGTGAAGGACCACTCGATCTCCGGGATGTCCATCACCTGCGCGACGAGGTGCTCGCCCTTGCGCCCGGTGTGGTAGGTGCGGCCGACCACGCCGATCCGGAGCTTCGGCTGGAAGGTCTCGAGGTCGACGCCGGGCGAGATGGTCGTCACCTGCGCGATGCCCGCGTCGCGCAGCACGCCTTCGTAGAGCCGCGCGTGGCAGACGCAGTGCTCCACATCGCGCGCCACGGCGAAGAACCGGTCATGCGCCTCGCCCTCGGGCTCGAGATGGGCGAAGTAGGCGACCTCGACCGGCGACAGGCGCCGCCGGCGGCACGCGAAGGTCATGTAGTACTGGATCGCCGCATCCGGGTCGGGACCGTCGCCGAAGCTCACATAGGGAAGGCGGCGGGAGATCTCATGCGCCAGCCTTTCGAGGATCCAGCCGCGGTCGGAGGTGACGATGTTCACCCGGCTCATGCGACGCGCGGCCTGGCCGGGGCTGCGCGACGGCGCGCGAGGCGGATTGGGCTGCTCCCCACGTCGAGTTCCCGAAACGGTGGATGCCGGCGCGCGGCCCGGCCTCAAGGCGGGTCCCTCATAGCGACGGCCCAACCTGCGCGCCATCCCCGCCGCCCCCGATCGCCCTCTGCGCGAGGCGGGTGGCGGGGGGGATGCCGCGCCGCTATCCTGACCGCCTTGGCGGAACGGCCGCCGTCCTCGGGCCCATGCCGGAGCGCGGCCAGCCGGCGGCATGTCGCCCGGCGCTGCCGCAGCGCATGGCGCAGGATTCGCAGAGTTCGCAGAGGGAAGCGTGGGCCAGATCCTCGTCACCGGCGCCGCCGGCTTCATCGGCGCGCATGTCTGCCAGGCCCTGCTGGCGCGCGGCGAACAGGTGGTCGGCCTCGACAACCTGAACCCCTACTACGATCCGGCCCTGAAACATGCGCGACTCCAGGCGCTGACCGGCGGCGCGCCGCCCGGCGCCTTCGGCTTCCACCGGGTGGACCTGGCCGACCACGGCGCGGTGCTGGACCTCTTCGCGGCGCATCCGGGGCTCGACCGCGTCGTGCATCTCGGCGCCCAGGCCGGCGTGCGCTGGTCGCTCGAGGCGCCCTTCGCCTACACAGCGGCGAACGTCACCGGGACGCTGGCGGTGCTGGAAGGCGTGCGCCGCAGCGAGGGACGGATCCGGCATCTCGTGCACGCCTCGACCAGCTCGGTCTACGGTTCGCGTACCGACGGCGCCTTCGTCGAGGGCGACCGCACCGACCGCCCCGCCTCGCTCTACGCCGCGACCAAGCTCGGGGCGGAGCTGATGGCGACGAGCTACGCGCAGCTCTATGGCCTGCGCATCAGCGGGCTGCGCTTCTTCACCGTCTACGGGCCCTGGGGACGGCCCGACATGGCCTATTGGCTGTTCACCGAGGCGATGCTGCAGGGCCGCCCGATCCGCCTGTTCAATGGCGGCCGCATGCGGCGCGACTTCACCTATGTGGACGACGTCGTCTCCGGCGTGCTGGCGGTGCTGGACCACCCGCCGGCCGAGCCCGCGCACCGGATCCACAACATCGGGAACAGCCACCCCGAGGAGCTGCTGGACATGGTCGCGCTCCTCGAGGAGTTGCTCGGGGTGAAGGCGGTCCGCGAGTTGCTGCCGATGCAGCCGGGCGACGTGCCGGCCACCTTCGCCGACGTCTCGGCGATGCAGCGCGACTTCGGCTGGCGCCCCAGCACGGACCTTCGCACCGGGCTCGGCCGCTTCGTCGCCTGGTGGCGCGGGCATTTCGGCTGACCGGGCCCGGCGCCCCGGCCCTTGCGCCGCCGCCCCGGCGGTGGCAGCCACCCGCCCCATGACACCCCAGATCGTCGAGGTCGGCCCGGTGCGGCTGGCCAACAGCCTGCCCATCGCGCTGATCGCCGGGCCCTGCCAGATGGAAAGCCGCGCGCATGCGCTGGAGACCGCGCAGGCGCTGAAGGAGATCGCCGCGCGGCGCGGCATCGGGCTGATCTACAAGACGAGCTTCGACAAGGCGAACCGCACCTCCGGCAAGGCGGCGCGCGGGATGGGCATGGCCGCCGCGCTGCCGGTCTTCGCCGAAATCCGCGAGAGCCTCGGCCTGCCGGTGCTGACCGACGTGCATGAGAGCGCGCAATGCGCCCCGGTGGCGGAGGCGGTGGACGTGCTGCAGATCCCGGCCTTTCTCTGCCGCCAGACCGACCTGCTGCTCGCCGCCGCAGCCACGGGGCGGGCGGTGAACGTCAAGAAGGGCCAGTTCCTGGCGCCGTGGGACATGGTGAACGTCGCGGCCAAGGTCACCGACGCTGGCAACCCGCGCGTGATCCTGACCGAGCGCGGCGCGTCCTTCGGATACAACACGCTGGTCTCCGACATGCGCGCGCTGCCGATCATGGCGCGCACCGGCCACCCCGTGGTGTTCGACGCGACGCATTCCGTGCAGCAGCCGGGGGGGCAGGGGAGTTCCTCGGGCGGGCAGCGGGAGTTCGTCGAGACGCTGGCGCGCGCCGCCGTCGCGGTCGGTGTCGCGGGCCTCTTCATCGAGACGCATCCCGACCCCGACAAGGCGCCGTCGGACGGGCCGAACATGGTCCCGCTGCGGGAGTTCGAGGCGCTGATCGCCCGCCTGCAGGCGATCGACGCGCTGGTGAAGGGCTTCTGAGATCGGGCCATGAACCTCAACCCGCTCGTCCTGATCCCCGCGCGCATGGCGGCCACGCGGCTGCCGAACAAGCCGATGGCCGACATCCATGGCGAGCCGATGATCGTGCATGTCTGGCGCCGCGCCGTGGAAGCCGCGATCGGCGAGGTCGTTGTCGCCACCGACAGCGCGGAGATCGCGGAGGCGGTGACGCGCGCGGGCGGGCGCGTGCAGATGACCCGCGCCGACCATCCCTCCGGCTCCGACCGCATCCATGAGGCGGTCTCGGCGCTCGACCCGACCGGCCTGCACGATGCGGTGGTGAACGTGCAGGGCGACCTGCCGACCATCGAGCCCGCCACGATCCGCGCCGCGCTGATCCCGCTGATGGATCCGGCGGTGGATCTCGCGACCCTGGTCGCGGAGATCACGCGGGAGGAGGAGCGGACGGCCTCGCAGGTGGTGAAGATGGTGGGCAGCGAGCTGGCGCCCGGCCGCTTCCGCTGCCTCTACTTCACCCGCGCCACGGCGCCCTGGGGCGAGGGGCCGCTCTGGCACCATATCGGGCTCTATGCGTGGCGGCGCGCGGCGCTGGCGCGCTTCGTGGCGCTGCCGCCCTCCGGCCTCGAGAAGCGCGAGAAGCTCGAGCAGCTGCGCGCGCTGGAGGCCGGGATGCGCATCGAGGCGGTGGCGGTGGACGCGGTGCCGCTTGGCGTGGACACGCCGGAGGACCTGGCGCGCGCGCGGGAGATGCTGGCGTGAGCGAGGCGGCACGGCGCGCGACCCTGCTGCGCACCCTCACGCTGGAAGTGGAGGGGCTGCAGGCGCTGCATGGCGCGCTGGAGGGCGAGCTCGGCGCGCGCGTGCTCGAAGCCGTGGCACTCACCCTGGCGCTGCCCGGGCGCGTGATCGTCACCGGCATGGGCAAGTCCGGCCATGTCGGGCGCAAGATCGCGGCGACGCTGGCCTCCACCGGCACGCCGGCGCATTTCGTGCACCCGGCGGAAGCGAGCCACGGCGACCTCGGCATGATCGGGCGCGAGGATGCGGTGCTCGCGCTCTCCTGGTCGGGCGAGGCGCCGGAACTCGCCGACATCATCGCCTATACGCGCCGCTTCGACGTGAAGCTGATCGCCATCACCTCGCGGCCCGACAGTGCGCTCGGCAGCGCGGCCGACATCCTGCTGGCGCTGCCGCGGATGCCGGAGGCCTGCCCGAACGGGCTGGCGCCGACCACCAGCACGACGATGCAGCTCGCCCTCGGCGATGCCCTGGCGATGGCCCTGCTGGAGGCGCGCGGCTTCTCGCCCCAGGATTTCCGGGAGTTCCATCCGGGCGGCAAGCTCGGCGCGCGGCTCAAGCATGCGCGTGACCTCATGCACGGGCCGGCCGAGCTGCCGCTCGTGCCGCCCGCGGCGACGCTCGAACAGGCGATCGTGGAGATGACGTCGCGGCGCTTCGGGGTTACCGGCGTGGTGGAGGACGGTCGCCTCGTCGGCGTGCTGACCGACGGCGACCTGCGGCGCGCCTTCCAGCGCGGCCTGGCGATGGATCGTCCGGTGGCCGAGGCGATGACCCGCACGCCGCGCACCGCGGCGCCCGAGGACCTCGCCCCCGACCTGCTCGGCGTGATGAACGAGAAGCGGATCACGAGCCTCTTCGTGGTGGAGGACGGGCGCCCCGTCGGCATCCTGCACCTGCACGACCTGCTGCGGGCGGGGGTGATGTAGGGCGCCGCCCGTCGGGCGTTCGACGCCGGGCCCGCGCCTTGGACCGCCCGGCGCCCCGGTGCTAGGTTGCGCGCCATGCCGCACGAGAGCCAGAAGGCGCGCATCTACCGCGCGCCGAAATCCCCCATGCAGTCCGGCCGCGCCCGCACGCAGGACTGGGTCCTGCAATACGAGCCGCTGGAGCCGAAGCGGATCGACCCGCTGACCGGCTGGTCCGGCTCGGGCGACACCAACGGCCAACTGCGCCTCGCCTTCCCGACCGCCGAGGCGGCGGTGGCCTATGCCGAGGCGAAGGGCATCCCCTATGAGGTCGAGCCCGCGCCGCCGGTGCGCGCCGAGATCAAGCCGAAGAGCTACGCCGACAATTTCCGCTTCGGCCGGACCGACAACTGGACGCACTGATTATTGCCTCAGGCGCCGGCGCGCGCTCCGCGCGCTTGGCTTTGCGCGCCGCAGACATGGCGCGCCCGGCGGGCCTGACGGTCGTGGCGCGGCGGCCGCTGTGCGGCCGCACCCTCGCTTGGCCGCCCCGGTATCTGCGCTGGCCAGTATCCCGGTCGCACAACTCGGGTCGCGCCCTCAGAACCTGACCAGCAGCCGCACGAAGGCAGCGTGTTCCGACAGTTCGTCGGCGGCCACGCCATCCGGACGGCGCGTGATGCGGCGGACGCCTTCCAGGTCCAGCTGGACGCGCTCGTCGAATTGCAGCCTGACGCCGCCGCCCCAGGATGACAATCGCCGGTCGAGCGCGGCAGGCCCGTTGTCCTCGGCCCAGCCCATGTCGCGGAACAGGTAGAACTGGCTGCCGAGGCGCAGCTCCGCCCCGCCCGGCCAGCCGGCTGGCATCGCGATCTCGAACAGCCGGCCCAGTTGGAGCTCGAGCGACCCGGCCACAGCGCGGTCGCCCGTCACCTGGCCGGCATAGAAGCCGCGGCCCAGCCGGGTGCCGCCGAGGAAGAACTTCTCGGCCGGCGGCAGCACATCCTCGCTCCATTGCCCCGCGACGCTGCCCTGCAGCGCGAGCAGCCAGCCCTCGAACTCGGCCAGCGGCTGCAGCCGCGTCACCTCCGCGACGAGCTTGGTGAAGCCGGACTCGCTGCCGGGGCGGGAGCCGCGCCCATCGGCCGAGGCGCCGAGCGCCTCGATCCCCTGCGACAGCCGGAGCGAGCCGGCGGTGGAGGCGGCGACCGGCGCGAAGCCGACAAGGCCGTCGAGCGCCGCGCCCTCGACGCCGAAGCGCAGCACGCGCACCGCGTCGCGACCCTGCCGCGTGCGTCCGAGCCCCGGCGCGTCGCGCGCCTCCACCGTGCTCTCGAAGGCATCGAGCCCGGCGGTCAGGGTGAGATTGAGCGGGCGGCTGCGGATCAGCGGATAGAGCAGCGCCGCGCCGGCGACGCGCGTGTCGCCGACATAGCCGATCGCGGCGAGCGGCGAGCCCGGCACGGCGCGGCCGGCGCCCGCATAGGCGCGCAGCCGCAGCCCCGAGGCACCGAGGAACAGCTCCTCCGTCACCTGCACGAAGCCCTGGCCGGCACCGTCCGTGCCGAGCAGCGCGACCTCCGTCCGCTCGCCGAGCGAGGTCAGGCTGTTGAGCTGGCCGACCAGCAGCCCCTGCCAGGCACCGGTTCCCTCGAAGCCGCGATTGTCCAGGCTGAAGAAGCCGGTCACGGCCCGCCGCTCCAGCCGCACCACGAGCTGCAGCGCGCCCGGCTCTCCCGGCAGCGGCCGCAGCACGCCGCGCGCCGTCACGCCGGGGATGTCGGAGGCGAGCAGCAGCGCGCGTTCCAGCGCCGCGCCCGGCAGCGGCCGCTCGCCGACCAGAGGCTGCAGGAATTGTCGCGCCGGCTGCGCCGCCGGCTCGATCTCGCCTTCGAGCAGCAGGTCGGCGACGAAGCCCTCGGTGATCAGGATGCGGAGCCCCGCCGCGCCGTCCGGCTCCGCGACCAGGCTCGCCGCGACGGCGACGTAGGGAAAGCCGGCCTCCCGATACGCGCGCAGCACACCGAGGCGCGCGGCCTCGACCTCCGCGAGCGTCACGCTACGGCCTTCCACGGCAGCCAGCGACTGGCGGAGCACGCCGTCCGGCAGGGCTTGGTTGCCCGCGATCGTGGCGCGCCCGATCCGGACAGCGCGTTGCGCGCCCGGGCCGACGGCGGCCTCCGGCTCCGGCGGCAGCAGCGACGGGCCGAGGTCCGGCGGGGCAGGGGGTGCGACCCGCTCGATCACCCCGGGAAGAGGCGGCGGCAGTTGGGCCCAGGCCGGCGCAGCCGGCGCGAGCATGGCGAGGGCGCCGGCCAGGGCCGGCAGTCGCGCGTGGATGGGCCGCACTGTCCTTCCTCGGGGGCGGCCCGCCATGCCGGACAAACCGATACGCTGTTAGGGGCGCGCCATTTATCAACCTATCGTTGCTTATCCGTGAAGGTCAGGGCAATGGGCTTGATGCGTCGATGCCTACTCGCGCGGCGGCCAGGGTGGTAAGCGCGGCGTCACAGGCGCCCGTAGCTCAGCTGGACAGAGCATCGGATTTCTAATCCGTCGGTCGGGGGTTCGAGTCCCTCCGGGCGCGCCAGACGCCTGCCTCAGGTCCAGCGGGCGAGGCGGGGCGGCGCGCCTTCATCTCGCTGATCGTGCGGCGGCCGCTGGGTCGCCGCCGTGTCCGGGTCTGCCTAGGCGACGCGGTTCAGGCGGCCCGCGCCGCCTTTTCGAGGATCGGGTCGAGGAAGGCGAGGAAGGCGTCGATGTCGAGCGTCCAGCTGTCTGGCTCGGCAGGGTCGGGGGCTGTCTCGGCCTGGGTGAAGCAACGGTAGCGGTGGCCGAGCAGCCCTGCGAGCCGAGCGAACTGCGGCCACACGAAGCTGGATTGAAAAATCTCGACGATCGAGCAACCCGGCGGCGCAAAACCGATATTCGACAGCCCCGCGCCGTGCGGCCCGACGATGAGGCGCGCTTCGGTGAAGGCGAGAACCTGCTCGCGGTAGCCGAGTTCGCGCGCGTCGAAAACGCGTCCGCCCAGCGCTTCCATGCGCGACATCAGCGCGGCCTCATTTCTCATGCGCCGCCTCGCGCTGCCGAGCCGTGAGACGTAGACCACGCGTTCCCCCTGAGGCGGGTGTCCGCTGCGCAGTACGCTGGCGCGGACGCGCTGCATGGCTTTCGCCGTCATCAGGTCAACCGAGCGGTCGCGGGCCATGACGAGCGTCGTAGGAAAGACAGCGTGGCCGGCGGTGAGCACTGGTTCCGTAGCCAGGGTCCGGGTGACGCCAAGGTCAGCAGCGAGCAGGCCGACAGCCTCGGCGTGGAAGGCGGTGTACGGAGGCACCAACACTTCGGCCTCCGGCAAGTGTTGGCGGAGTTGCTCGGCAAGTAGCAGCGTGCCGAGGTGCTCATCATGGAAATGGTAATGGTCGGTCCTGTTGCCGGCATAGGTGCCGCAATGGGTGACGATTGCCGTCGGCACCTCGCGGGCGGCCTGCATCGGCGTCAGGAAAGGCGCCAGCCCTGCCTCGGCCGGAATCCTGAGGTTACCCGCATGCCAACTTTCGTCGAGCAACCCGAGCCGGGGCGAGGCGACCAGGCCGGCTGTTCCGAGAACAGCTCCACCCTCGATAACCGCCGCTTCGAGCGGCGGTTCGGAGTAAGGGCGGGTGAATCGTTTGAGCAGTCCGCCGGCTTTCTCCATTCGCTCGGCGTCCAGCGGATCGAGCGGCGTGCACGGCTTCGCCACGGCGTCGCGCAGAATGAGGCGAAGGTCGCCATGCAGCCGGTCACCTGGCCGGGCCTCCGGCAGCGAGCCGAGGACAAAGCGACGCAGCGCTGCGGCCGGCAGGGCGCGGGGGAGCGGGAGCGTCTCGAATCGAGGTACCATGGCCGAGAGACCGAGGCTGCCGAGTGCCGTGCCTCCGTGGTCTCGCACAACCAAGGAAAGCTCGGTTTCACCGGACGGGAGCTCACCAGCCGGCAACTCCACTGCGAGCTCATGCCCATGCTCACTCAGGCGAAGCGGGGCAGTTGTCGAGGCGCGCCCGCCAGGCCAAGTCAGATCAACGGACACGGAGCCCGGCGGCGGGCCCGGTAGAGTTCCGACCAAGCGAAGCGGCAGACGCATGCCGACGCCAGGCAGCGAGACGGCGGGGGCCGTCGCCTCCAGTCGGAGCGGCGCGGTCACCACGGCGTCGGGATCGGGTTTCTTGACCGACCAGAGAGAGTCGAAGCACTCGACACGCGTGCCATAGCGCGCTGCAAGTTTTTCGGCCTCTGTGATCACATCCGGCCATCTGCGGGCATAGTCATGCCCGGCAATCACGCCTCCGGGCTTCACATGTTCCGACCAGAACGCGATGTTCTCGGCGAGTGCCGGATTCGTGTGGACGGCGTCATCGACAAAGAGATCGACCGGCAACGACCAATCCCTTGCGACCTCGGGGCTGTAGCCCTGAATCGCAACGATGTTGTCGCAATCCGCAGTGAAGGCATCGAAAGCCGCGCGCCCGAACGGCGGTGCGCTTTGCGGGCCTTCGACACCGTGGATGATCCACTTCACACGCTGCCACGGATCTATGCAGAAGACCCGCGTCCCGGGCGAGCAGTGCTTCGCCATGTGCCAGGCTGACAGGCCATACAGGCTGCCGACCTCAACGATCACGCCGCCGGGCGGAACCGCTTGTGCAAGCTCGATCAATCGCAGCAACTCAACGTCGGTCATCTGGCCGGGAATGGAGCGATTGAGCCGGA
The DNA here is from genome assembly GCF_021864505.1 of Falsiroseomonas oryziterrae. Classification (GTDB taxonomy): domain Bacteria; phylum Pseudomonadota; class Alphaproteobacteria; order Acetobacterales; family Acetobacteraceae; genus Falsiroseomonas; species Falsiroseomonas oryziterrae. The sequence continues at coordinate 27,492 of NZ_JAKJIB010000010.1, read as the reverse complement.
TGGCTGGCGCGGCGGGACGGCCCGTGCGCGACAAATGCGCAAGATAATCCGCCATCGCCGCTGGCTTGCCCCTGTACCCAACGCCGGAGTTGAAATGGACGAGGCCGATGGGAGGCGCGCTCAGGTCTGGTTGGCGGTTGCCCAGCGTCCGGATGAAGCCGTTGAGCACGTCCGTGTCGGGACGCGTGATCGTTTGCAAGGCATAGTTGAAGAAAGGCTGATCACCGATCGCAGCATTGAAATCCGGCTCCGTCGCGGCATAGGCGCGAAGGCTCGTCAGCATCTGGCGAAATACAGGCGCGGCCGTTGCCTTATCCGCGAAGCCGAAGGAACCAGAATTAAGGCACTGCGGAGCAGCGCCCTTCGGCGGATGTTTGTTGAAGATGAAGGCGCCGAAGAAGGGTCGCAGCTTGCCGGCTTCCGCCACGCTGCGGCCAGGGTATTCGGCCACCGCGTGAAAGCCCTCCCGGCAGTTCAGGGCGTCGAACAACGGCCCGATCGGCGCATCGCAGATCACATCGCTGTCGAGGTAGAGGACCGGTTGGAAGCGTTCGATGGGTAGATCGTCGATCTGATATCGTGCCGTGAGCATGGCAAAGACCGAATCAGGGCGCTTCCGTACCAAGACCATCTTGTCGGCGAAGCCGGTCGGGATCAGTTGACGTAGCGCCGCTTCATCACGGTCGGTGACCAGCAGGATATGGCCGTCATACGCGCCAAACTCGGAGATGGAGCGGAGGAACAGTTCCAGTTGGCGGAACTGCGTGTCGGACCCGAAGGCGCAGCTATAGATTAGCGGCCGGTAGGCTCGGGCCTGACCTATGCGCCAATCATCGTGGACCAGTCGCAAACACCGCACGGTGCCATCCTGGCTCTCGATGATGCAGGTATTGGGATCAGCATCGAGGGCGACGCGCCAGGGGCCGAACTCGAGCGCAAAGCCGGGGCCGAGTCGTATCGCCTGTGCCCTGACGTGCTGGCCGTCATGCAGGGTCCAATCCTGGGCGCCGAGGCCGAGCAGAGCGCGCAAGCGGTCGTCGGCGATTCTCAGGAAGCGCGTCTGCGGCGTGCGTGGGTCCAACGTTGGCCTCAGCGAGCCATCCTCGGCTGCCTCCAGCAACACGCCGTCGCGGCGGAGCCGGACATACCCGTCCGCCTCCGTCTCCGCTTGCGCAGGGGCCAAGAAGTTACGCGGCGCCGTGCCGGCTTCGCCATGGCACAGAGCCGACACCGCGTCCTCGTAGACCAGCGTGCCGAACCATGTCAGCAGGCGTTCCAAAGTGGGGCACTCTCCGCAGACTACTGCCACCGTCGCTTCAACCCAAATCGTGGCCGGGCCCACGGTGATCGGCAAGATGTTGCGAGTGCAGTCCGTGCCCCCTCGGCCACCCGGTTGATAGGTTGCGATGGAGCGGGTCACGAGGACCCAGGCACGTCCTCGTCAGGCACTTCATCGACCCGAACCGATTGCCCCGCCGTGCGTGCCATCGGCAACTTCCGCTGTGCATCGCCTGTCAAGCGCCGCCGGTGATCAAGGCGTACCGCCAGGTGCTGGTCGCGGCTCGGGCGCATTGTTAAGACAGCCGCATGAGCCCCGATCGCCCCGTGCGACACGAGCATCCCTATGCCAGGCTGCCCGACCGCCACTTCTGGCGCCGGACCGCTGCTGCCTGGGCGGCGGGCGAGGCCGGAGATATCTACCGCCCGAAGTTCTCCATCGACCGCGACACGCCGATCGCCACGGCGGGCAGTTGCTTCGCCCAGCACGTCACTCGCGCCCTGCGGAAGGCCGGCTGCAACCTGCTCGACGTCGAGCCCGCGCCGGGACTTCTACCGCCGGATCGCTGGGCCGATTTCGGCTACGGCCTCTACTCCGCGCGATACGGCAACATCTACACCGCCCGCCAGCTTCGCAATCTGGTGGAAGCCGCGCTCGGCCGCCGCGCCATCGAGGAAGCCTGGGAGCAGGGCGGTCGCTGGTTCGATCCGATGCGCCCCGCCATCGAGCCCGGTGGATTCGGCTCGGAAGAGGAGATGCGGGCGTTGCGGCGCGCCCACCATGCCGCGATCCGCCGCCTGATCGAGCAGGCCGGCCTCCTGGTCTTCACGCTGGGCCTGACGGAATGCTGGATGAACGCCGTCGAAGGGCACGCCTATCCCGTCTGCCCGGGCACCGTGGCCGGCGAGTTCGACCCCGCCCGCCACATCTTCCGCAATCTCACCGTCGCCGAGGTCGTCGAGGATCTCCGCGCCGTGCTCGCGCTGGGGCGGGAGGTCAACCCGGCGCTCCGGCTGCTGCTGACGGTCTCGCCGGTGCCGCTGGTCGCCACCGCCACCGATGCCCACGTCGTCGTGGCGACCGCCCAGGCGAAGGCCGTGCTCCGCGCGGCGGCCGCCGAGGTCGCCGCGGGCGATCCCGGCGTGGACTACTTTCCCTCCTTCGAACTCGTGACGTCGCATCTTTCCGGCGACTGCTTCGAGGCAGACCGCCGCAATGTGCGGGCGGGGGCGGTGGAGCGCGTCATGGCTTGCTTCCTCGGGGCCTGCGGGCTTGGCGTTCCGGTCGAGGCACTGCCGAGCGCGGCTGGCCCTGCCGAGGCGGAGGATGCCGACGAGGCCGAGGCGATGCGGGTCATCTGCGACGAGGTCGAGATCGATCCGGAACTGGCCAGCGCGCGATGAGGCTCCATGTGCTCGGCGATTCGCATGTCGTGTCGCTGGCTTTGGGCCGGCGCGCCTTGCCTGCCGGCGCCTGGCCGGACGCGGTGCCGATCGTCAAGCTGTTCTCCTTCCCGGCCACGCTCAAGCCGTTCCATCACCTTGCGCCCGGCGGCGTCGGCTTTCTCGACGAGAACATGGCCCGACGCTTCCTGGCCGTCAGCGGCAGCGCCGTGATGCGACCGGAGGGCGACGTCTTCGCGATATCGCTGCCCTTCTCCACCAGCCTGCTGCTCTGGAGCGCGACCTGGCGGACGCACCGGCCCTGGCGCTGCTGCGCGGAGGGGCTCCAGCCCGTCAGCGACGCCGCCGTCACGGCCATCGTGCGCGAGCATTTCCGCCATGCCTTCGCCTGGCTCGCCGACCTTCGCCGCGCCGGCGTACGCTTCTTCGTCGTGGAATCCCCGCCGGTGCGGCGCGATGATATCGGGGTGAAAAAGACGGGAGCGCCGGAGGCGGTGCTCGAGATCGACCGGCTCGCGCGCGGTGCGATCGATGCGGAACTCGCCGGCCTCGGCATCCCCGTGCTGCGGGCGCCGATCGAGGCGTATCAGGGCCTGCCGCGGGCGAGCTTCCTGCGGCCCGAATTCGGCGAACCGAGCGACCGCCATCACGCCAACGCCGCCTATGGCGCCCTCCAGCTGCCGCGCCTGCTGGATTTCGCGACCTGCTTCGACGACGCCCAGGGGACGCCGGCGCGCCATGCCGTGACGCTGATGCGCGCGGAGGCGCTTTGCGCCGCCGGCGACACAGAAGCGGGCTTTGCGATGTTCGAGGCGGCGCTCGCCGAAGTCGATCTAAGCACCGACCGCGCGGGCTTCGCCGCCGTGGCCGAGCGCTATCTCACCGCTGCCGCTCGCGGCCGCGATCACGTGGAGCAGGCCCGGACCTTGCGGGAGAGGCTGCTCGCCATGGCGGGGGGCGTGCTTCCGCTGGGCGCCGAACTCGCCGCGGCGCGGTCCAAGGTCCTGCTGAGCTGGTCCGACCGCCTGAAGATCTACCAGCGTGCACTGCACGAGGGCGCGGTCGCGCCGCTCCGCGCCGAGGCGGTCCGGGGTGGACTTGCCGCGGCGATCACGGTGCGCGACCGCGGCGCGCTCCATTTCTTTGTCACCGAGGCCGAACGCCTCCGCGAGGAGATCGCCGCCGAGCGCGACGCCGCCGAGATCTGGCGTTTGTTGGGTGACGCGCTGCTGTTGCTCGATCTGCCGGAGCGGGCCGGCCTGTTCTACGGCACGGCGCGGGCGGAGCGGCCCGCTATGCTGCCGGCCCTGCTCGGCGAGGCCTGTGTCGCGCTCGACGCCGGGGACCTCGCGGCCGCCAAGGCAGGGTTCGAGGCGGCGCTGGACCTGCCCGAGGCGTCCGGGGATCCACTGCTCGCGACGCTGCTTGCACATGCCGCCGATGCGCTGGCGCCGGCGCCCGTCCAGCCTGCCGTGGAGGCCTTCGTCTTCACGCATCTCCACCGCAAGGAGAAGCTGCAGGTCTTCGGCGACCTCGCCGGGCCCGGTCTCGGCCTGATCCAGCGCACGGTGATGACCATGCGCGAGCGGATGGAGTTGCGACCGGACTTCCCGATCACAGTGCTCTACGACCATCGAGAGACCGAGGAGAACGCGATCTACCGCCGCAATCTCGAAGCCTGGTGCGCGGAGGCCGGCCTCGGGCTCGTGGTCAATCACGGCAATGGGCTCAGGCGGCAATGGCTCGACGCCATGGCGCGGGCCAGGACCGACCTCGTGCTGCTGATCGAGCACGACCTGGAGTTCCAGCCGGAGTGTCCGCCGCTCTCGCGCGTGGTGGAGACGATGCTGGCGCGGCCGGATGCCTTCTACATCCGATACGCCCGCCGATCGAACGTCGTCGCCGGCTACGACAGCATTCTGACCCAGGGCAGGCGGGATCGCGAAAGCCGGCTTTGCCGCACGCCGACCTTCTCCAACAACCCACAGATCATCCGCCGCGACTACCTGCTCCGCGTCATTCGGCCGCTGATCTCCGAGAGTACCGCCGCCGACCAGGAGAATTTCGGTGCGGGCGGCGTCGAGCGGACGGTCAACAACCGCTACCGCTACGTCGAATCGCGCGCGGGACTGCCGGCGGCCATGCGACTGTTCGGCACCTTCGTCTGGGGCCACCCGGGCGAGCCCCGCACAGCGACGCATATCGGACGGTGATCGCCTTCGCCTGCGCCAGCGGCAGTTTCCGCACCGCGCGAAGGCGCCGGACGACCATCACGCCGTCCTGGCCAGGATCGGGTCCAGGAAGGCGAGGAAGGCATCGAGATCGAGCGTCCAGCTGCCGGGATCTCCGGCCTCGTCCCCATCACGCTGGGTGAAGCAGCGGTAAGGGCAACCCAGCAGCGCCGCGAGGCGCGGATAGAATGGCAGGGTGAAGCTCGCCTGGAAGATCTCGACCAGCGTCGCGCCCGGCGCCGCGAAACCTATGTTCGTCAGCCCGGCCCCATGCGGCCCGATCACGACCCGTGCGTCGGCGAAGCACAGAACCTGCTCGCGATAGCTCCGCCCACCGGCAGTGAAGATCCCGACGCCGCGCGATGCGAGCGCCTCCACGAGACGGTCCTCGTTCCGCATGCGCCGGCTCGTCGCATCCAGTCGCGAGACATAGACCGCACGCGCGCCATGCGCCGTCCCGCCCGCCAGCGCGTTGCGGCGAATGCGCTGCAGCGCCTCGGCCATCAGCGGGTCGTTGGCGCGCTCTGCATTGCCCAGCACGGCGCTCGGAAAGACGAGCCGCGCGGCGGAGAAGTCCGAGCCGTCCAGCGTGACGGCCGGCCCGAGGTCTGCGCCGAGCAAGGCCACGCTCTCGGCATGCATCGGGGCGTAGTCCGGCACGAGGGCGAAGAGGTCGAGCCCGGGATGGGCCTTCCGCAGCAACTCGACCTGGAGAAGTGCGGCAATGTGCTCGGCGTGGAAGTGGTAGTAGTTCGCCTTGCGCGCGAGATAGGCCGTACGTTGCGTCAGCACGGGCGTGCCATCGAGGTGCTTCGGCGCGCGCGGCGTGCGGAAGGGCCCGAGCGCGAGTTCCTCCGGCCGCATCGTCTTGGCGCCGCGCCAGCTGTCCTCCAGAACGCCCAGGCGGCTCGCCACCACGTTCTGTGGACCGAACACCACTGCCTCCTCCAGCAGCGCGGCGGAGAGCTCCGGCACCTGGTAGCCGCGCACGACCCGTTTCGCGAGGGCACCCGCCTCCGCCATCTGGCGCAGGTCTCGGGGGTCGAGGCTCGTGCCGGCACGGGGCTCGGCCTCACGCATGACCAGCCGGGTGTCGCCCGGCCACGCCGCATGCTCGCCGGCCCGCGGCAGGTCGCGGAGCGCGACGCTGCGCAGGATCGCAGGCGACAGCCGCGCCACGGTGGACGGCGCGGCGAAATCCCATACCTCGGCGACGAGGTCGGTTGTCGCCGCGCCGTCCGGCATATCGGCCGTGACCGACAGCCGGTAACGACCGCCCGGCAGGTCGCCGCGCGGGACGAGCGCCTCGAACACCAGCCCGTCCGCCTCCTGGCTGGCCAGGGCGGTGATCCGGTCCACCCGTCGTGGCGCGGACTCGGCGTCGAGTTGCCAATACAGGGTCAGGGCGACTTCCGCCGACCCGGCCGCGGGTGAGAGGCGCAGCGGCAACCGCATCCCGACGGTCGGCAGGCAGACCGCCGGCCCCAGCGCCTCGAGCCGCGGGTGCAATGAGTTCATCGCAATGTGAGATAAACGGGAGGGGCGCGGGTGCGAAGTGGCGCACTGACCGAGGGCGTCGCACCGGCCGGTCGGCGCTGCCCTGTCTGCGAGGCCGGCGAACTGCTGTACAACGCCTGCCGCCATGAGCTCGACCCGATGAGCCTCGATCCTTCAGACCTCGCCGCGAAGGCAGCCGCTGCGCCGCGGACGGGGGATGCGTTTCGCATCGGCTTCGCGGCGCCGCGCCTGCTGCACCTTCCTTTCGCTGGGCTGCGCGCGGCCGGCGAGGTTGCGGGGGAAGGCGGGATGGCCGGCCCTGGCAGGGTCGTGCTCGACTGGCTCGGCAGCGACGGCTCGTCGCTGCGGCGCGAGGAAACGACCATCGAATTGCCCGCGCCTGGCGCAGCGCCGGCCGCCTTCCGCTTCGAGTTCCGGGACGACAGCCTGCCTGCCGGACCCGGCCGCGCCATCGCCACGCTGCTGGACGGCGACGACGCCGTGCTCGCGATCTCCGCCGTGGAGACGCTCGTGCTGCGCGTGGCGGACCTTCCGTTGCGCGACCAGCAGGTGGCCCTTCCGCTGCGTTCGATGCGGATCGAGGATCTGCCGGCCTTCCCGCTCGGGGCATCCGTGCCGGCGGCAGGGGAGGGCGCAGACCATCGACTGGTCATGCGCGCGCCAGCCCCCGTGCAGCTGCTGCCAATGGACGCGGCCGACCTGGCGGGGATGCTGGCCGCAAACGGCCTGCCGAAGCGCTTCTCGCAGCGGTCCTATCCGCTCAACGGGCTCTGGGTCGGCGTGATGCACGGCGCCACCGTGATGGGCCAGACCGGCTGCGTGGTCGGCGCCGGCGGTATCGCCGACGAAAGCTGGGGCGCGCTGCATCCCCGCACTCCGCCCTTCTACCAGATCCGCCCCTTCCTGGAGCCCTGGTCCGAGCCGGAGCGCTGCGGCGATGTCGGCATCTGGTGGGCCGCGCCTTGGCGCAAGCACAACTACTACCACACCCATGCCGAGCCGCTGGCCGCGCTCGTCCAGCTCGAGATGTTCCGCGACCTGGGCGGCGCGCCGGATTTCGACATCCTGCTGCCCGATCTCTCGGGCTGGACGAAGGAGGCGGTCGACCTGCTCGGCCTCGATGACCGGCGGGTCAGGACGATCGGCCGGCGCTGCCTGCAGCCCGAGCGGCTCTATTGGCCAAGCGCGGTGCTGCGCATGAATGTCGGCATCGAGCCGCTGCTCCGCTCGGTCTGCCGCCGCATCCGCGCCGCCGCGCTCGCGCGGGCCGAGGCCGGCACGCTGCGCTTGCCCGAGGCCGCCGGGCGGCCCGAGTTGATCTACGTCGCTCGCACCGATTCGACGATCAGGCCCATGCTGAACGAGCCCGAATTGATCGAAGCGCTGCGGGCGCGCGGCGTGCGCATCTTCGTCTCCGCGGAACTCGGCTACGCGCAGCAGGTCCTGACGGCATCAAGGGCGCGGGTGGTGATCGCGCCGCATGGGGCGGGGCTGACCAATATCGGCTTCGCCGCGCGCGACGCGCTGGTGGTCGAGATTCATCCGCATTTCTACACCTCGCCGCTCTATCTCCGCTTCGCGCAGGTGCTCGGCCAACGCTACCGCGCCTTCACCGCGCCCGAGGCCGACCCCGCCGAGACGGAAGCCAAGGCGTGGCGGCTCGACGTTCCGGCCTTCCTGGCGTTCCTCGACCCGCTGCTGGAGGCGGAAGCGAAGGCGGGGCGGATCTGAAGGCTAGGTGTCGTTCCGGAGGATGTCGTCGAGGAAGCGCATCACGGCGTCTTCGTCCGCGACCCATCCCCCTTTCGGCGCGTCGGCCGCCGGTGACGGGCCGACGACCGCGGCGCGATAGGGATGACCGCATAGCAGCGCGAGGCGGGCGTAGTAGAGGGCCTGCTCGCCCGCATGGAAGATCTCGCCGATGCGCGCACCCGGTGCGGCGAAACCCATGTTCACGAGCCCCGCCCCGTGCGGCCCGATGATCACGCGCGCACCGGCGAATAGACGGACCTGCGCGGCATAGCCGTGCTCGCGCGCGTCGAAGATGAATATGCCACGTGCCCGCAGCCGCTCCACAAGCCGCTCCTCGTTCAGCATGGGCCGCCGATGTGGCGTGTCGAGCCGCGAGACATAGACGATCGGCGGCGTGTCGCCCGGCGGCGCGGCGCGGCGCGCGGCGTCCCGGATGCGCCCGAACATTCCAAGGAGCGAGGGATCAGGATGATCCGTGCCTTCGATGAGTGGCGAAGGCAGGAACAACTTTCGCACGCGCCAGGCGCGTGGCGGCACGGTGCACAGCCGCTCCGCCGGGACGCCGAGCAGCGCGAGGGACTCGGCCTGCCAGGACCGCATGGGACGGGTCAGCAGGGGCACGGGCGCGAGGCCGGCGCGTTCCTCGAGCAGCAGCATCGCATGCACGGCGGCCAGGGAGTTGGCGTGCCAGTGGTAGTAGAGATGCGGTCCCTCGTTGAACAGAAGCGCCGCCGCTTCGAAGACCTGCTCCCCATCCTCCTTCACCGAGCCGAGCGCGCCCTGGAGATAGACGCGCCAGGGCCGTCGCGTGGCGAAATGGATGGTCTCGCCGAAGAGCCCGCTTGCGGTAGAGACGGCGCTGCCGGTCCCGTACCCCTCTGCATCCCTCAGTACGGCGACGGCGAGGCCAGGCGCGCGGAAGCCGTTCGCCCGCCAGTGCCCGGCGAGAAACCGTGCCGAGGCCACCTGCATCGCGGCGAGGTCGTCCTCGCGGGCGAAGGGGCCGGTGATCTCGCTTGACGGCTCGATTTCCAGCAGCGCATCGCCGTTGGTGGGCGTCGTGTCCCGCGACGGTCGCACAGCCAGGGCGCGCAGCGTCACGGGATAAAGCCACTCGGCATCGCGCAACGCGAGGGCGGGATCCGCGCCGGGCCCGTGGCGATGCACGCGCAGTGTGGCAGTGGCTCGCTGTCCCTCGGCGAGCGACAGCGCGACCTCGAGGATCAACTCCCCGACCGGCAGCCCGGCGGTGCCGGCTTTGGCCTCGAACTCCAGGCGGTCCGGCGCGGGCTTGCGCAGTGGCACCTCCTGCCTTTCCGTCCACAGGGGCTCCGTGCGCTCCGGCCTGCGCCAGCGCAGTTCAAGCGCCGCGGAAGGCTGGCTTGTCGCGCCGCCGCTGCCTTGAAGGCCGCCTTTCAGCCTGATGCCGCCCGGCGTCGCCGGCACCTGCAGGTGCTTCGGGGTCAGCAGCGCGAGGCGCAGTGCCGGTGCTGCCAGCGGATAGACCGGGAAGCGCTTGCTCGGCGCGTCCGGTGCGAGGTTGCCGCGCACCGCATGGTCCGAGACGAAGACCAGGTTGGCGCGCCGGAGATGCGCGCGGCCATGGCGCTCGAAGGCCTGCTCGGCGACCTGGAACAGGAAGTAGCCGAGCGGCGCGAGGTATTCCATGAACACGCCGATCGGCACGTGCTTCTCGTTGTGGTGATGCATGCCGGCCTCGACCTCGAGAAGGTCGATCCGCTGCTCCCGTAGCATCGTCTCGAAGCCGCGCAGCACCTCGAGATCGTGGCCCTCGGTGTCGATCTTGAGATAGCCGATGCGCCCGATCCCCTGCGTCGCGCAGAAGCCGTCGCCTGTCTCGCGCCGGACCGCCTCGGTGGGGACGGCAGCGGTCGCGGGCACGATCGTGTTGGAGACCGAGGTGCCGAAGCACGTCACGCGGACGTCGCCGGCTTCGCTGCCGAGGGCGAGGTGGTGGCAGGCGACCCGGGGTTCGGACTCCAGCGCCCTGGCGAGTTCGGCGAAGGTTTCGCTGGCGGGCTCGAAGGCGTGGATGCGCGCAGCGGGAAACAGGCCGAGGAACGCCCGGCTGGACTGTCCGCAATTGGCACCGACGTCGAAGACGCAGTCGAAGGGCAGACGGGGAAAGGCGCGGCGCGCCAGCCTGATCGCCTCCTCCTGCCTCACCGCTGCCCTGTCCTTGACCACGGCGACAGCAGCTCGAGCGCACGCTCCAGCTTCACGAGGTCCACCGTGACGTCGCGCAACTTGTTCGCAGGCTGGCAGGCCAGCGGGACATAGGCGCAGCCCGAGGCGCCGGCGCAGAGGGCGAAGTGGTATTGCGGGTCGCCGGCGGGATAGAGTTCCACCGCCCCGGCGCGGCCGTCGTTGAACAGCAGGTTGGCGAGGCCCGCACCGTGTACGGCGACCACCGCCTCGGCCTGCGCGAAGAGCGCTGCCTGGGCGAAAAAGTCGAGCTTCTCCAGTTGCACCGCCACGAAGCCGCGGGCGGCCAGTGCCTCCTCGACTGCGTCGTTGTTCGCGACCCGCCGGCGCGAGGCGCCCTGGCGCGAGACATAGATGCGCCGCGGCAGGTCTGCGGCGCCGTGGAGCGCGGCATGCCGACGCAGCGCCTCGGCCGCGATGCGGGCGAAGCCCGCGCGGACCACGGGATGCAGCACCATGTCCCAGCGGCTCGATCCGATCGAGGGGATCAGAGCGCCGCGAAGCTTCCAGACGCCGGCACCGAGGGGGGCGTAGAAGTTGCCGTTCGACAGGGGATGGATATCGGCCAGCCGGTGCAGCATCTCGTTCGGGATGCCTGCGCCCGCGCCTGGCCCGTAGCCCGGCAGGTCGGGCAGCAGGATCGGCACGCCCGCCATGGTGTGGTCCACCAGCATGAGCCGCGGCAGCATGATCATCATGAAGTGCGCGAAGTTGCGCGAGGCGGAATCGTAGCAGACGGCGCCGCGCTTGACCTCGCCATCCGCCCCGAGGCCTCGGCGCAACCAGGCGTCGTGGTCGATCCAGCGCAGCCAGTCGTTACCCTCGACGATGCGCGGGCTGCCCCGGGTCTCGCGCACCAGCTCGTCGCGGTCGGTGAAGCACATCCCCTCCGCGCGAGGATGGTGCAGCAGCCGAACCTCCGGCACCTCGAACAAACCGGCAGACGGCACTTCATAGGGAACGCCGGAAAGGAAAGGGGCTCGCCGCGCGCACTCATCGCGCGTGGCCGCGTCGGCGAAACCTACACGCCGTGCGAGGTCGTGGACGGGGCTCGGCATGGCGAAATCCGCAACCAGGCGCGAGCCGGGCAGCGCATGGGCCGGGATGCGTGACGCGAGGACGAAGCCTGCCGCCGCATCCGTCGCCACAGCGGGCGCTCCGTCTGGCGTCGAAGCGGGTACATCCTCCGGCGCGGGCGACATACCAGCCGACGAGACGGACAGTCGCGCGTGCAGGTCGTACCAGCCTGGCCCCAGCAATTCGCTGCGGCGGCGCCATACCTCCCTCACGCCATCGGCGTCGTGCCACTCGCCGGGCAGGTCGTCGCCGAAAGGACCGCTCGAATGCTTGCCGAAGCGGAAAGGCGCAACCGTGCCGTCCAGCCGACGGATGTTCCACTCACCGTAGCGCTGCCCGGCACCGCGCGCATTGACGAGCCGGAAATCCCGGTATCCTGCGCCGACGAGCGCTCGTAGCACGTCGTCGCGATGGGCCTCGACCGAGATCTGCGGGGGCAGGCGGCCCGAGCGGGCGATCTCGGCCACCACGATATGGTCCACATGCTCGACGTCGATCTTGCAGAAATCCGGCGTGCCGAACTCCTCGAACACGGCGGATAGCGGGCGGATGCGGACGCGCACCGGGCGGGCATCCGGCATCGCGACCAGGCTGCTGTGCACGGAATGGGTGGGCGCGATGTGGAACACCGCCTCGCCGTCATCATCGCCCACAGCGATCTCGAGTATGGTCAGGCGCCCATCCGTGATCTCGCGCGCGAACTGCGTCCGCGCCAAAGCGCAGAGTTCGGGATTCGCCTCGATCGCGACGACTCGTGCCCCCTTGGCGAGGTAGTAGGCGGTGTCCTCGCCGCGGTGCATGCCCACGTCGTAGATCAGCATGGCGCGTCCGACCCAAGGCCGGGCCCCTGGTGGCGGAGAGGCGTGATGGTCCGCGCGAGCTCCGCGTCGAGCGCCCTCCGCCCGTCACTCGTGTGCATGCGCAGTCTGCGGCGTTGCGTAACGCATGGGAACTAGTGGCGTGACGTTCGGCGCACTGTCAACGTCCGTGCGTCGGCCGATCTGCTCCTCGATCCGTCAAACCAGAGCACGACCTGCCGCCCTGGTGCATCCCGCCCGGCACCTTCGCCAAGCCACGACGCTGCGGGACCATTCGCCCTGCGCGATGCTGGGGCGGACCGGGTCGCGGCAGCAGGCAGTGCTGCGCAAGGCGGGTGCCGGGACTGCCAATGACCGCCTCAGGCCCCGTCCAGCGCCAGCACCGCGAAGCTCGCCAGCCAGTGCGAGCCCATGTAGTGCCCGTCCACATGCGGCAGCGAGGCGGCGACATGCCGCGCGGCCGCGTCCTCGGCCAGCCCGCGGCGCGCATCGTCGGGCGCGAAGCCCGCGGCCAGAACGCGCCAGCACCAGGCGCGCGAGAGGTTCACGCCATCCAGATGCGCGATCCGCCCGTCGGTGCGGTCGGAGACACGCGCCGGTTCCAGCAGCGCCGCCGGCTCGCCCTGACCGAGGCGCGGGAGGAAGCGGTCGCGCCAGTCGGCGAACGCGCCGGGTGGCAGGAGGCGCGCCATGCAGGCCGCCTCCATCAGCACGGGCGAGAGGAAATCCTCGCCCGAAGGCTCCCAGGCCTGCGCATCCGCATCCGCCCCGTACCAGCGCATCGCCGTCTGGCGCAGCAGCCTGAGCAGCGCGGCGTCGTGGCGTTCCGCCCAGTCCGCGGCCAGCGTGAGCGCGAAGGCGGTGTTGGAATGCACGCCGTGCCGCACCGGATAGTCGGCGAGCGGCAGATGCGCCGTGAAGCGCGCGGCGAAGTCCTGCGCGAGCGGCGCCAGCGCCGCAGCCCATCCGCCATCCAACTCCGCATGCAGCTTCAGCAGCCAGGCCCAGCCATAGGGGCGTTCGAAGCCGCGCGCGGCGGGACGCGTGAGGAAGGCACGTTCCGCCGCGACCTTCTCCGCCGTGAAGGCGTGGTCGAAGCGCGCCGCGATGTCCGCCGCGGCCGGCAGGCCAGGGACGCGGCGCAGCAGGCGCGCCAGCATCCAATGCGCATGCACGCAGGAATGCCAGTCGAAGCTGCCATGGAAGACGGGATGCAACTCGGAGGGGCGGCGGAGATCCTCTGGCCCCTCCAACACCTGGTCGAGCTTCTGGGGCCATTCCAGCGCGACATGGCCGAGCGCGATCCGCGCGAGGCGCTCGGCGAGCGGGAGGTCGAGGGTCATCGCGCCTGGTCCGGGACAGTTGCGGCGAAAAAACTCTTGCCCTCGGCAATGCCTGCGACAGCCAACTTCGTCTCCCCTGGCCCTCGCTCACGAAAAGCGGCGCGCGTCGCCATGCGGGCCGAGCATGCATGATCTTCTGCGCCAGGGGAACGACCGGCCCGCCGCCTGGAAACGACGCCCGTATCGTCCTTATCTGTCCGGGCCGGGCCTGCGGTTGAGGAGAGGCAACATGATCCAGATCGGCCAGATCGCCCCCGATTTCGAGGCGGACACGACGGAAGGGCGGATCCGCTTCCACGCATGGCTCGGCGACAGCTGGGGTGTGCTGTTCAGCCACCCGAAGGACTACACGCCGGTCTGCACGACCGAGCTCGGCACCATGGCCGGCCTCGCGCCGGAATTCGCGAAGCGCGGCGTGAAGATCATCGGCCTCAGCGTGGATCCGGTGGACAGCCACAAGGGCTGGTCGAAGGACATCGAGGACGTCACCGGTCATGCGGTGAACTACCCGATGATCGGCGATCCGGATCTCAAGGTCTCCAAGCTCTACGGCATGCTTCCGGCCGGCGCGGGCGAGACCTCGCAGGGCCGGAGCGCGGCCGACAACGCGACGGTGCGCACCGTCTTCGTGATCGGGCCCGACAAGGTGGTGAAGCTCGCGCTCGCCTATCCGATGACGACGGGCCGCAACTTCGACGAGATCCTCCGCGTCATCGACAGCCTCCAGCTGACGGCTCAAAAGAAGCTGGCCACGCCGGCCAACTGGAAGCCGGGCGACAAGGCGATCATCGCGGCGTCGGTGAGCGACGCCGACGCCAAGGCGCTGTTCCCCCAGGGCTGGGACGCGAAGAAGCCCTATCTCCGCTATGTCGAGGTGAAGTAGCGCCATGGACAGCGTGCCGCCCGCCACCTCCATCGTCGACGGCTTCTGGGGCGCGGTCGGGCGCACGCCGCTCATCCGGCTCAAGCGCGCCTCCGCCGCGACGGGCTGCGAGATCCTCGGCAAGGCCGAGTTCATGAACCCGGGCGGCAGCGTGAAGGACCGGGCCGCGCTCGGCATCCTGCAGGACGCGGTGGAGCGCGGGCTGCTGGTGCCGGGCCAGCCCGGCACGGTGGTGGAGGGCACGGCCGGCAACACCGGCATCGGCATCGCGCTTGCGGCGAATGCGATGGGCTGGAAGAGCATCATCGTCGTGCCCCACACCCAGGCGAAGGAGAAGCTCGACTACCTCCGCATGATCGGCGCCGACCTGCGGCTGGTGGACCCGAAGCCCTTCGCCGATCCCGGCAACTACGTGCATGTCTCGCGCCGGCTGGCGGAGGAGATGGGCGCGGTCTGGGCCAACCAGTTCGACAATCTCGCCAATGCCCGCGCGCATGAGCAGACGACCGGGCCCGAGATCTGGGCGCAGACCGATGGCCGAGTGGACGCCTTCACCTGCGCCTGCGGCACCGGCGGCACGCTGGCCGGCGTCGCGCGCGCGCTGAAGTCACGGCGGCCCGATGTGCGGATCGTGCTGGCCGATCCCGGCGGCAGCGCGCTGGCCTCCTGGGTCAAGACCGGCGAGCTCAAGGCCGAGGGCAACTCGATCACCGAGGGCATCGGCCAAGCGGCCCGCGCGCCGGGCAACCTGGCCCAGGCGAGGGACCTCATCGACGACGCGGTGCGCGTCGAGGACCCCGAGGCGCTCGAGCAGGTCTTCGACCTGCAGATGCACGAGGGCATCTCGGTCGGCGGGAGCGCCGGGCTCAACGTCGCGGCGGCGATCCGCGTCGCCCGCACGCTCGGCCCCGGGCACACGGTGGTGACCGTCCTCTGCGACGGCGCGGCGCGCTACCAGTCGAAGCTGTTCAACCCGGCCTTCCTGCGCGAACGCGGGCTGCCGGTCCCGCCCTGGATGGCGTGACGCGGAGGGTTCGATGGAACTCGTGGAACTCGCCCGCAACGTGCGCGCCCGCGATCCCGCTCGGCCCGGCTGGTTCGAGAGCGTCTTCTGCTATGCGGGCGTGCACGCCGTGCTGTGGCACCGGCTGTCGCATGCGCTGTGGGGGCTCGGGCTGCGCGGCCTCGCGCGGCTCTCCTCCCATCTTGCGCGGATGCTGACGGGCATCGAGATCCATCCGGGGGCGCGGATCGGGCGACGGCTCTTCATCGACCACGGCATGGGCGTGGTGATCGGCGAGACGGCGGAGATCGGCGACGACGTGCTGATCTATCACGGCGTCACCCTCGGAGGCCTGTCCGGCCAGCCGGGCAAGCGCCATCCGACGGTGGAGGACCATGTGACGATCGGCGCCGGGGCGCAGGTCCTCGGCCCCATCCTGGTCGGGCATGGCGCACGGATCGGCGCCAATGCCGTGGTGGTGAACCCCGTCGCGCCAGGGTGCACCGTGGTCGGCATCCCCGCGCGGCCACCGAAAGGCGCGCCCTGCGAGGACGAGGGGATCGGCTACGGCCTGCGCGACGTCACCGAGGACCCGGTCGGCGAGCAGCTTGCCGCGCTGCGCGCCGAGATCGCGGGGCTGCGCGCCGAACTCGACCGCGTGAAGGCGGAGAGCCGGGAGCGCGCCTGAGGGCATCCTTGACGGGACCGGGGGCGCGACGGAGGCTTTCGGCATGGCCAGCCGCATCCTCTGCGACATCGACCTCGAGGGTTCCGGCAAGCGCACCGGTTTCCTGCGCCTGCCGCATTCGACGCATGAGAGCGCCTATGGCTGGATCCCGATCCCCGTCGCGGTGATCGCGCGCGGGACTGGGCCGACGGTGCTGCTCTCGGCCGGCAACCACGGCGACGAGTATGAGGGGCAGATCGCGCTCGGGCGGCTGATCCGGGAGGTCGAGCCAGGGCAGGTGAGCGGGCGCCTGATCATCCTGCCGGCGGCCAACTTCCCGGCAGCTCGCGCCGGCCGCCGCGTGAGCCCGCTCGATGCGGGCAACCTCAACCGCAGCTTCCCCGGCGTCGCCGACGGTACGCCGACCCAGCAGATCGCCCACTTCATCGACAGCGTGGTGCTGCCGATGTGCGATGCGGCGATCGACCTGCATTCGGGCGGTTCCTCGTTGATGTACACGCCCTCTGCCCTGGCGCGGCGCGGCGAGGACACGACGGTGTTCGAGCGCTCGCTCGCGCTGCTCCGCGCCTTCGGCGCCCCGGTCTCCTACATCGTGCGGCCGGGCGGGCTCTGGGGCGGGACGCTGTCGGATGCCTGCGCGCGGCGGGGGATCCCGCAGATCGGGACGGAACTCGGCGGCGGCGGCCATGCGACGCCGGCGGCGATCCGGGTCGCGGAACGCGGGCTGGCCGGCGCGCTGCGGCATCTGGGCGTCGCCGATCTCGACTGGGACGGCCGCACGCCGCGCGCGACGCGCCTCGTCGAGGTGGGTGGCGCCGACTACTTCCTGCATGCGCCCGACCCCGGCGTCTTCGAGCCGCTGGTCGAGCCGGGCGCCGAAGTGAAGGCCGGCCAGCCTGCGGGCCTCATCCACCAGACCGAGGTGCCCTGGCGCGCGCCGCTGGAGGTCGCCTTCGAGCGCGACGGGCTGGTGCTGTGCATGCGCTGGCCCGGCATGACGGCGCGCGGCGACTGCCTGTTCCACCTCGGCACGGATGTCGCGGCATGAGCGAGGCCGAACTGCTGGTCAGCCGCGACGGCGCCGTGGTGCGCGCCGTCCTGAACCGCCCGTCGCGCCGCAACGCGATGGACGAGGCGCTCGTCGCACGGATCGACGCGCTGCTGGCGGAACTCAAGCACGACAAGGTCGCGCGCGTGCTGGTGATCTCCGGGGCCGGCGGGCATTTCTGCGCCGGGCTCGACCTGACGGAGGTCGGCGCGCCGGAGGATCGGGCCACGAAGCTCGCGCGGCAGCAGGAACGCAACCGGCGCATGGGGGCGCGCTTCCAGGCCATCGCCGACCTGCCGCAGGTGGTGATCGCCGCGGTCGAGGGCAGCGCCTTCGCCGGCGGCCTCGGCTTCGTCTGCGCGGCCGACGTCGCGCTCGCCGCGCCCTCGGCCCGTTTCTGCGCGCCCGAGGTGCGGCGCGGCCTGGTGCCGGCACAGATCCTGCCCTGGCTCGCGCGCCGCATGGGCCGCAGCGCCGCCGCCAGGCTTTGCCTGCAAGGCAACGTGATCGGGGCCGAGGCCGCGGCGGCCATCGGCCTGGTGCACGACGCGGTGTCCGACCTCGACGCCGCGGTGGCCGCCACGGTCGCCGAGGTCCTGGAAGGGGCGCCGGGTGCCATCGCCGAAACCAAGGCGCTGATCGCCGCGCTTGGCCCGGTCGTGCCGGAGGGCTATGCCGAAGCCGGCGCGGCCGCCTTCGCCCGGCGTGCCGCGAGCGAGGAGGCGGCCGAAGGCATCGCGAGCTTCGGGGAGCGCCGCAGGGCCGCCTGGGCACCACGGCGGGACGGCTGACAGGAGGACCCCATGACCGCTTGCATCGTCGGCTGGGCCCATACGCCCTTCGGCAAGCTCGAGGATCCCGATATCGAGAGCCTGTTCGGCCGCGTGGCGCTCTCGGCGATCCACGACGCCGGCATCGAGCCGGCGGAGGTCGATGCGGCCTTCGTCGGCGTGTTCAACGGCGGCTTCAGCAAGCAGGATTTCTTTGCCTCGCTCCTGCTGCAGACGGTGCCGGAACTGCGCTTCAAGCCGACGACACGCTACGAGAATGCCTGCGCCACCGGCTCGGCCGCGATCCATGGCGCGCTGGACTTCCTGGCCGCGAAGCGGGGGCGCTTCGCCCTGGTCGTCGGGGCGGAGAAGATGACGGCGACCCCGACCGCCGAGGTCGGCGACATCCTGCTCTCTGCGAGCCACCGGAGGACCGAGGGCGAGATCCCGGCGGGCTTCGCCGGCGTCTTCGGCCGCATCGCCGAGGCCTACTTCCAGCGCCATGGCGACCAGTCCGACGCGCTCGCCGCGATCGCGGCGAAGAACCACGCGAACGGCGTGGCCAACCCCTTTGCGCAGATGCGCAAGGACCTCGGCTTCGCCTTCTGCCGTGCCGAGAGCGAGAAGAACCCCTTCGTCGCGCGGCCGCTGAAGCGCACCGATTGCAGCCTGGTCTCGGACGGCGCGGCGGCGCTGGTGCTGACGGACGAGGAGACGGCGCGCGGCATGGTCGCGCGCGGGGCCAAGGCGGTGCGCTTCCGTGCCACGGCGCAGGCGACCGACATGATGCCGATCGCCGGCCGCGACATCATCCGTTTCGAGGGCGCCCGCGCGGCCTGGGCGCGCGCGCTGGATGCGGCCGAGCTGTCGCTGTCCGACCTCTCCTTCGTCGAGACGCATGACTGCTTCACCATCGCCGAGCTCATCGAATACGAGGCGATGGGCCTGGCGCCTGAAGGGCAGGGCGGGCGCGCCGCGCTCGAGGGCTGGACGCGGAAGGACGGGCGGTTGCCGGTGAATCCTTCGGGCGGGCTGAAGTCGAAGGGCCACCCGATCGGCGCGACGGGCGTCTCGATGCACGCCATGGCGGCGATGCAGCTGACCGGGACCGCGGGCGACATGCAGCTGCCGAAGGCGGACCGCGCCGGCGTGTTCAACATGGGCGGCGCGGCGGTGGCGAACTACTGCTCGATCCTGGAGCGGGTTGGGTAGCCGTCGCGTCGCGTGTCGGGGGACCAGATGGAGCAGGGGGTATCGGCCGCAAGGCCGGCGCCGCGCCAAGGCAGCGCGCGGGCGGAGCTTGTTGCGCGCCTCTGGCGAGGCAACGACCCGTTCCGCCATGCGCGCCCGGACCCGGCGCGGGTGGACATGCAGGGCTGGGCATCAAACCACCCGGCCTTTGAGCAGGCCATCAGGGAACTGCGTCCGCGGCTTATCGTCGAGGTCGGCGTCTGGAAGGGTGCTTCCGTGATCCACATGGCGAAGCTTCTGCGCCAACATGGTGTGGATGGCGTGGTGCTCGCTGTGGACACCTGGCTCGGTTCCTCGGAGAACTGGCTGTCGGATATCTGGTTCCCGTCGCTGCAGACGCAGGACGGCTATCCGACGCTCTACCGCACCTTCGTTGCCAACGTTCTTGAGGCCGACGTTCAGGACCTCGTGCTGCCCCTGCCGCTTGATTCCGGCAACGCCGCGGTGCTGCTGCGGCAGCGCGGGATTATGGCGGACATGCTGCACGTCGACGCAGGCCATGATCTTGGTTCCGTCGAGGCTGATCTGCGCGCTTGGTGGCCACTTCTGCGGGCAGGTGGTGCGCTGATCGGGGACGATTATTTTCCCGCCGGCGACCGGTGGCCAGGAGTGAAGGCGGCTTTCGACACCTTCACGGGGACTCACCGACTGGAGCCGGTCGTTACCGTTCCGAAGATACGGCTCAACAAGCCGCTTCCCGAGACGACGTTCGATCCTGCCTCGATGCCGGAGAAGATCGGCTACAAGGGAGAATTCGGCTCCGAGCTGGTGGTCTTCCTGCCGTACGTCACTTGGCTGTCGGAACAGGGCCTGCTGCGAGACCGCTACGTCGTGTCCTACCCCGGGATGGAGTGCTTCTATCGTCATCTCGACTGCAAGGGTTTCTTGCCGCTGCGAAAGTCGCGTGGCTTCATCGCACCCGCTGGGCGCGGGCCTCTGCCGGTCCGGAACGAGGACGACTTTGACGGGACCTATGCGCCGAGCCCGATGCACCGGTATCCCGATTTCCGGCGCCTGTTCAGTGACTTCTCGCTTCATTGCCGCTGGCCCGATCCTGCGAAGCCGCTGCTGATCGTGCACAACAAGTACAACGCCGAGTGGTGGTTCGGACGGCCTGTCAACCACATCACTGCCGATGCACTGGAGGCGATCTTCGCCACACTCGGCGGCGACTATACAATCGTCTATGTGCGGCACGGCTTGGCGCCAGCCGTCGAGGGCTACGACTCGGACGCTGATCCCCACGGCGATCTGGGAGACCGTGAGGTGCTCGCACGCTTCCCGTCGGTGTTGGAATTTCATGCCCTCTACGCCGAACACATCGCTTCGGGCGGGAAGGCGGACCTCAACGGCTTCAAGTCTGCCCTTTATGCGCGATGTCACCACTTCATCAGTGCGCAGGGGGGCGGCACCTATCAGATGGCCTACTACTCGGGGTCATTGCTGCTCGTCCTGCACCGGGTCGGACCGGAATCCCGCTGGTCCTACACGGGCTTCTTCACTTGGCTCGCCTCGCCTCCCGTGTCGCTTGCGGTCGCGACCACGAACGAGGAACTCTTGCGTGGCTTGGCGCTGTTCCGGTCGCCGTCGGTGCAGGACGGGATCGCCGTGCCACCGACCGAAGCCGCCGAACTGAGAGAGGCCCTCGCCCCGACGCGAGCAGAGGTTCGCGCCCTCCCGCTCCCGCAGGAGCGCAACCGCGTCCCACCGCCGCTCTGACGCAGGGAGGGCAGACCGGCATCGGGCCATCGAACTCCGTCAGTGGCGACCGGCCCGAATCTCGCGTTCCCCACGCGATGCTGTTTGACCTGCTGCTCGCCGGCTGCGCATGACCGAGCGGCGAGGGTGTTCTCAGTGCCGCGGAATGCGGGCTGCGCGAGCGTAGGCCGTGTTTCATCCGGCGTGTCGCCGACGCTGCCGAGGTCGGCTGACATCCTGCTGTCGGCGAGTCACCGGAGAACCGACGGCGCGATCCGAGCCGGCTTCACCGGCAGCTGCCCGTGTCACCGCCTCGCGCTCCCCGGTGCGCGGGCGACCCGTTGGCCCGCGAGCTTCCCGGGGCGGCGCTCGACAGCGCCTGTCGCCGCTGGCGGGCACGACCGCCACAGGCGACCCGGCCGGTCAGGCGAACAGGAGGTCGAGCGCGCGGTCGAGCGCCTTGAGATCCACCTGGACGTCGTGCTGCTTGGAGCGGTTCTCGCAGGCCAGGGGCACGTAGATGCAGCCCTGCGCCGCGGCGCAGAGGGCGAAGTGGTATTGCGGCGCACCGGCCGGGTAGAGTTCCAGCACGCGCGCACGCCCGTCATTGAACAGCAGGTTGGCCAATCCCGCGCCATGCACCGCGACCACGGCCTCCGCCTCGGCGAAGAGCGCGGCCTGCTCGAAGATATCCAGCTGCTCGAGTTGCACCGCTTCGAAGCCGCGCGCGACGAGCACGCGCTCGGCCTCCTCGCCATTGGTGATCCGGCGCCGCGTCGCGCCCTGTCGCGAGACGTAGATCCGGCGCGGCCAAGTGGATTCGCGCGCTGTGAGGCGGGCGCAGCGCCGGAGCGCCTCCGCCGCGATGCGCGCGAAGCCGGTTCGGACCGTCGGGTGCAGCACGAGATCCCAGCGGGACGACCCGGCGGACGGCACCAGCGCCTCATCGAGGGCCCAGACGCCGTGACCTAGGGGGGCGTAGAAATTGCCGCGCGACAGCGGCAGCACCTCGCCGAGCCGGAACAGCAGTTCGTTGCGGATGGCGGCGCCCGGATAGTCGGGGAGGTCGGGCAGCAGGATCGGCGTTTCGGACAAAGTCGCGTCTGCCAGCATGACGCGTGGCAGCATGATCATCATGAGGTGCGCGAAGTTCCGGGACGCGCTGTCATAGCAGACCGCCCCACGCGCCACCGCGCCGGTCGGGCGGAGTTCGCGATTCAGAAAGGCGGCGCCGCCGGCCCAGCGGAACATGTCGTTGCCCGGCAGCACGCGGGGGCTGCCGCGCGTCTCGCGTACCAGCGCCCCGTCCGCGCTGAAGCACATGCCCTCGGCGCGCGGCGCCTGGAGAAGGCGGAGGCGAGGCACCGCCCAGAACGCGGCGGCCGGCACGCGATACGGTGCGCCGGTCAGGAAACCGGCGCGGGCGCGGCACTCCAGCCCTTCGAGCAGGCCGGGGAAGCGGACCCGCGCGCTGAGCCCCGTCACCTCGCTGGAGGGGTCGAGGATGGCCAGAAGCTGCGCGTCGGGAATCTGCGCCGCCGGGATCTTCGGGGCATGCGCGAAGCGCTGATCGCCGATGTCCGGGATCACCGGCGGGTCGACGTCGCCCTCCGGCGCCCCATAGGCCGGGCGGGGCCAGTTCATCCGGCGGATTCGGACAAAAGGCGCACCCAGGCGCTCACGCGAAATGACGCTCGCGGAAATGCGCGATGGTACGCTGCAGGCCTTCTTCCAATGCGACCCGCGGCGCCCAGCCCGTCAGCGCCTGGATGCGCGAGATGTCCGGGCGGCGCTGGCGGGGATCGTCCTGGGGCAGGGGACGGAACTCGAGGCGCGAGCGCGAGCCGGTCAGCCGCAGCACGAGCTCGGCCAGTTCGCGGATCGTGAACTCGCCCGGGTTGCCGAGGTTGAGCGGTCCCGGCCCGCCCTCGGCGTGCTCCATGACGCCGATCATCCCCTCCACCAGGTCGTCGACATAGCAGAAGGAACGCGTCTGGCTGCCGTCGCCGTACAGCGTGATCGGCTCGCCCGAGAGCGCCTGCATGATGAAGTTCGAGACCACCCGGCCGTCATTCGGATGCATCCGCGGCCCGTAGGTGTTGAAGATCCGCACGACGCGGATCGGCACCTTGTGCTGCCGGTGATAGTCGAAGAACAGCGTCTCGGCGCAGCGCTTGCCCTCGTCGTAGCAGGCGCGCGGGCCGATCGGATTGACGTTGCCCCAGTACTCCTCGGGCTGGGGATGCACCTGCGGGTCGCCATAGACCTCGCTGGTCGAGGCCTGCAGCACGGGCACGCGCAGCCGCTTGGCGAGGCCGAGCATGTTGATCGCGCCCGAGACCGAGGTCTTGGTCGTCTGCACCGGGTCGAACTGGTAGTGCACGGGCGAGGCGGGGCAGGCGAGGTTGTAGATCTCGTCCACCTCGACATAGAGCGGGAAGGTGATGTCGTGGCGCAGCACCTCGAAATAGGGGTTCTGCACCAGGTGGGCGATGTTCTCGCGGACGCCGGTGAAGAAGTTGTCGGCGCAGATCACGTGGTGGCCCGCGGCGAGCAGCCGGTCGGCGAGGTGGGAGCCGATGAAGCCGGCGCCGCCGGTGATCAGCACACGCTTGCGGTAGTGACGCATGGCTTGGTCCTGGGCTCAGGCGTGCTCGTCGGCACGGAAGGTGCCGAGCGGAGGCACCGGCATGTCGCGATCCCCGTAGGCCTCGCGGCAATGCGCGGCCTGTTCCTCGCGCAGCTTGGCAAGCATGGCGGCGAGCTCGTCGCGCGACGGCCAGTCGAATTCCGTCTGCTCCTCCGGGAAGAGCTGCTCGTTGCCGTAGCCGCGCTTGGCCCAGCTTTCGGGGGTGAAGTTCACGCCCTGCGCGCCGACGTAGCGGGCGTTGCAGACGAAGGGCATGAGGCGGACGCGGCCGAGCCAGTGCGTGGCGATCATCTTCATCGCGTCCTGCGACAGGGCGCGGACGGCCAGGCCGAGCGCGTTGTGGATCCCGCCGATGCGCGACTTCGGGCGGTTCCGGTAGTCGCAGTCGGAGACGATCTTGATGTAGGGATCGATGACCTCGCGCACCTTCAGCCAGTGCTCGCGCGTCACGCCGTAGCCCCAGGCATGGCCGAGCAGGAGGACCTGCCGGCGCTTGCGCAACTGCTCCTCCAGGCCCGCCTTGTGGTGGCCGTAGGCGGCGACGTAGCCGACCATGCCGTGGCTCGCGGGGCTCGCGGCATAGTCGAGGAAGCGCTGGAGGGTGGCGAGATAGTGCGGGCCGAGGACCATGTCGTCCTCGAAGAAGCAGGCCGAGGCGAAGCGGCGCTTCAGGAAGACGTGGCGCTCGGCGCGGTCGAAGTTGAGCGCGATGCCGATGTTCCGCTCGGCCAGATGGACGGTGCCGGCCGGGAAGACGGAGCGGAAGGTCGCGACCGAGGCCTCGATCTCCTCGTCGGTCGCGTAGCGCTCGCCGGAATGGAAATTGACCGCGCCGTCCTGGAACAGGTGGACCTCGCGCCGGCCGGCTGCCACGCAGGGCTGGGCCGCGAGCGAGAGCAGGGTCTCGCGCAGGTAATGGGGACGATTGAACGACATGACGATGACCGGGCCGAGCTGGCCGCCTGCCGTCGCGTCGCTCGCACCTTCTCCCGGCATTCGCGCGGGATCCCCCAGCCATCCCTCCGCGAATAGGGAGGGGAGCGCCAATCCTGTCAACTGAGGCGCGATCGGGGGGCCGCAAAGGCTATCAGAGGGCCCCGCCGATCCGTGGCACGGGGGTTGCTACGCTCCTCGCGTCAAGCGACGGGTCTTGCCCGTCCCTGGCAGCTTAGCCTTCCTCAACCTTGCCTTGGGGCCGGTCCGAAAGGATCGGCCCTCTTCTTTTTCGCGGCAGGGCAAGGTTTCCAGGAGAGCCGACATGCCGTCCTCGCCTCGCCTCGGGGATGGCGACGGCGGCATCCCCCCGCCGCCCGCCATTCGGATTTGCATTTTGCGAACCGAAATGCGGCGCGGGCCGCCACGTGTCACGGCACCGCGAGCGACGCCACGGCCGCGGCCAGGGCCGCATCCCCCAGCGCGAAGGGCAGCGCGCGCAGCACGGCCGTCTCGCCGCACATCGCGGCCGCTGCCGTTGCGGTCTGCCCGAGCCGGAAGGTCGTCAGGCCCGCGGTCGGACCGCCCGTGACGGCCACCGCCGCCGCCCCGTTGAAGGATGCCGCCACGCGCCCCGCGCCGTCGATCGCGAGGCCGAGGCGGAAGGGCGAGCCCGGCGTCATGCTGCCGAGCGCCGTCGCATCCGCAGCCGCGCCGGCGGTGACGCGACCGGCGACGACGGATGTGCCGCCCGCCACGTTCCTGACCCGGTACAGGTTGGTGTTCGTACCGTCGTCGAGCGTCAGGATGGTCTGCGCTGCCGTGGTGGGCGCCGGTTGGGGCAGCATGCCGGACCAGAGCAGTGTGCAGGCGCCGTTGGGCGGGATCCCGAGGGCGGAGAGCGGCACGTTGACCAGGTCCGCCCCACGCGTGCTCGCCGCCGGGGTGGCCGCGGGCGGCAGCACAGGCGTCGATGCGCTCGCCGCCTGCTCGCAGGAGGCCCAGGCGAGGGTCAGCGTCCGCCCGGTGCCGGTGAAGGACGGCGCGCGGACATCGGTCGCCGACTGCAGGAAGGCGATGGTGGGGCTGGCCGAGCCGGCGGCCGTCATCGTCGCCACCATCTCACAGAGATACCAGGCGCCGACCTGGCGGATGGTCCGGCGCGGTACCGCCGTGCCGGCTGAGCCGAGCGATCCCGCGCCGGTCAGCACGAAGTTGGCCCAGGCCTCCAGGCCGGCGACCGTGCTCGGCCAGAAGATCTGCAGGGCCGTGCAGGTGCCGGGCCTGACCAGCACCGATGTGGCGTAGGGCTGGCCGCTGGTGACCGCGAAGGCCGCCGGCACCGACCAGTGGTTCGCCGCGGCGGTGCTCTCCGTCGCGAGGATCGCGCTGGAGGCTCCGCCATCGGGACCGGCGGCGGCGGCGGCGCTCGCGACGCCGCTGTTCGTCCAGCCCGCCGAGAACGGCGTCCGGGCGTTGGCGATCAGGTTCGTGCGCGCGGCCTCGACCAGCAGGCGGCGGGACGCGCCGTGGAAGCGGGCTGCATTCGCGCCGGCCTCCGCCCAGTTCGCGCCGTCGGCGCCGAGGACGGTCGCGAAGCTGCCGGTCTGGCTGCGCGCCAAGGCCAGGGCGGGGTGCAGCCGGCCGGGCGCGACCAGGGTGCGGGCGGTCTCGGCAAGGGCGCCGTGCAGGCAGGGCTGGGCGATGACCATCAGCGCGTCTCCGCGCCGGGCCGCGAGGCGGTCCGCATGTCGGGGTCTCCGGGGAAAGGGGGCCAGGGCGCGGCGCATGGCTCGGGCGCTGGCGGGCGGAGACTAGGCGGGGAGACCACCTCGGTCAAGAAATTATTCCTGTCGCGTGCCTGGTCACGCCGGCACCAGCACCGTCGCGGCGGCCTGCGCCGCGATGCCCTCGCCGCGTCCGGGGAAGCCGAGCCGCTCCGTCGTCGTCGCCTTGACCGAGACGCGATCGAGCGGAACGCCGAGCAGTTCCGCAAGCCGCGCGCGCATCGCCTCGGCATGCGGGGCGATCTTCGGCCGCTCGCAGATCAGCGTGACGTCGGCATTCGCCAGCACGCCACCGCGCGCGGCGATGCGCTCCGCCGCGTGGCGCAGGAAGCGTGCGCTGTCGGCGTCCTTCCACTGCATCTCGGACGGCGGGAACCAGCGGCCGATGTCGCCCTCGGCGAGCGCGCCGTAGATCGCGTCGCAGAGGGCGTGGATGCCGACATCGGCGTCCGAATGCCCGTCCAGGCCGAAGGGGGCGGGGATGGTGACGCCGCAGAGCACCATCGGCCGGCCCTCGGCGATGCGGTGGACGTCGAAGCCGGTGCCGATGCGCGGCATCATCCGGGCGAGCATCTGGGCTTCCACGCGGGGCAAATCCTCCGGCCAGGTGATCTTCACGTTGCTGTCGTGCCCGGCCACCAGCGCGACCGGCAGACCGGCGGCTTCCAGCAGCTGCGCGTCGTCCGTCGCTTCGGCCCTCGCGCCGCGATGCGCGGCGAGCAGGTCGGCATAGCGGAAGGCCTGCGGCGTCTGGGCGCGGAACAGCCCCTCGCGCGGGACCGTCTCCAGGATGCGTCCCGCCGCGCCGCGCTTCAGCGTATCCGCCACCGCGAGCGCCGGGATGGCGCCCGGCGCCTCCCGCAGCGCCGCGAGCAGCGCGGCGACCGTACCGGCCGGGATCACCGGGCGCGCCGCATCATGCACCAGCACGACATCGGGCGGGTCGGCGGCGAGCGCCTCGAGTCCCGCGCGGACGCTCGCCTGGCGGGTCGCGCCGCCGGCGACCGGCGGGCAGATCGGCAGGCCCTCGAGCAGCGTGGCGAGCGCGGCCTCCTCGCCGGGCGGGCTGACGGGCTGGATGGCGTCGACGCCGCCCTCGCGGAGCAGCGCCTCAGCCGCGTGGCGCAGCACCGG
>NZ_JAKJIB010000001.1 GCF_021864505.1 Falsiroseomonas oryziterrae | reverse complement strand
GGCGGACTGGGCTGCGGCAGCGGCGCCGGTTGCGGCCCTGGCGCTCGGCGCGCCGGCCGGCAGGCGGCTGTTCCTGCGGGTCGGCGCTCCGATCGGAGCTGCGCTGGCCGGTGCGGCTTGCGCCGCGGCGGCGTACCTGTTGCGGTAACCGCTGTGCGATCCGCCGGGGCGCCCTTGTCCCCGGGGTAGGGGACCGCCTAGTTACATACGATGAAGTCTGGCGCGCATGCGTCCTTCTTTGGCTTGATGGTGCTCGGCGGCGTCGTGGCCGTGGTGGCGAGCGGGATGCTCGATGACGCGGGGCCATCGCCAGCACCATCGATGCGCGCCGCATCCAACGCCGAGCCGACCTCCGCGCCCGCACGGTCTGCGGGCCAGGCGGTCCCGGCAACCGCGGCGGCGCTTGTTCCTCCAGCCCAGCCCGCCGTTCCGGCGCCTGAGCTGCCTCGCTTCGACGTCGTGCGTGTCGGCGCGCGGGGGACGGCGGTGATCGCCGGCCGCGCGGCGCCGGGCGCGGAAGTGGTGCTTCTCGAGAATGGGCGCGAAGTCGCACGTGCCCGGGCCGACGCGCGCGGTGAATGGGTCATCCTCCCCACCGAGCCGCTGGCTCCTGGGGCGCGGCAGTTCACGCTGCTGGCGCGTCTCGGGGGCGAGGAGGTGGCCGGTGCGGACACCGTCGTCGTTGTCGTGCCTGAGCCCGCGCCGCCGCCGCCCGCGGTGATGGCCGCCGCGAGCCATCCCGTGCGCTCCGATGCGGCGCCGGCCGGTCCGATGGTGGTGCTTGTACCGCCGACTGAGGCGCCGCCCCGCCTGCTGCAGGGACCGTCCGCCGCACCGCAGCAGGGCTTGGCGCTTGGCCAGGTGGATTACGACGACGCGGGCTCGATCCGCTTCGCCGGCACGGCGATGCCGAATGCGACGGTGCGGCTCTACGTGAATGACCGGCATGCCGGCGACGCGCAGGCTGATCCGCAAGGGCGCTGGGCGCTCGCCCCGCAGGACGAGGTCGCGGTCGGCCGCCATCGCCTGCGCCTCGATCAGGTGGCGTCGGCGGGCGTCGTGTCCGCCCGGATCGAACTGCCCTTCCAGCGTGACCTGCTGCCCGAGGGCATGATCCCCGAGGGGCGCGTCGTGGTGCAGCCGGGGAGCAGCCTCTGGCGGCTGGCGCGCGCAAGCTATGGTCGCGGCACCCATTACACCGTGATCTTCGAGGCGAACCGCGAGCAGATCCGCAACCCGAACCTGATTTTCCCCGGTCAGGTCTTCTCGGTGCCGGCGCCGAGCCCGGCCGAGGCAGCCCGCCCACGGTAGGGCGCGGCAGGCCAGCGTCGCGACGCGGCGGCGTCGCCGTCGCTGGTTCAGGATCGGCGGCCGGGCGCCTTGTTGTCCGGGAGGGGTGAAGGGACCATAACCGGGGCCATGAGCCTGTCCTCCACTGTCCGCATGGTCCTCGCGAAGCCGCACCCGGCGGGGAAGCCCTTCATCTACGCCGGCGCGGCCGTCGCCATCCTCGGCGGCCTCGTGCTGGGCGGCTGGGTGTTCTGGCCGGCGACGTTCTTCACGCTCTTCTGCCTCTACTTCTTTCGCGATCCCGAACGGGTCGTGCCGACGCGCCACCATGCCGTGGTGGCGCCGGCCGATGGGCGCGTGGTCCTGGTGGGCCCGGCCGTCCCGCCTGCGGAACTCGGCCTCGGCGATGCCCCGCGGCAGCGCGTGGCGATCTTCCTGTCCGTCCTGGATGTTCACGTGAACCGCGCGCCGATCGAGGGGCGCATCACGAAGATCGCCTACCGCCATGGCGCCTTCGTCAACGCGGCGCTCGACAAGGCGAGCGAGGAGAACGAGCGCAACGCGCTTGCGATCCGGACGACCGACGGGCGCGACTTCGCCGTGGTGCAGATCGCCGGCCTGATCGCGCGACGCATCGTCTGCACCGTCCGGGAGGGCGACATGGTGAACACCGGCGAGCGCTTCGGCATCATCCGGTTCGGCAGCCGCACCGACCTGTATCTTCCGGAGGGTGTGAAGCCCCTTGTCCATGTTGGCCAGACCATGATCGGCGGCGAGACGGTGATTGCCGAACTGCCGCCCGTGGTGGCGCCGCGATGAGCGACCCGGCGCCGAGGAAGGCGCAGCCGCTCCATCGCTTCAGCCGGCGCTTCCGGCCTCGCACGCGGCCGCGCTTCGAGGGGGCGAGCTTCAACCGGCTGATCCCGAACATCCTGACGATGCTCGGGCTCTGCGCGGGCCTCGTCGCGATCCGGTTCGCGATCGACGGGCGCTGGCCGCAGGCGGCGACCTTCATCGTCGTCGCGGGGGTGATCGACGGGCTGGACGGCCGCCTTGCGCGGTTGCTGAAGGCGACCAGCCGCTTCGGCGCGGAGTTCGACAGCTTGGCGGACTTCCTCTCCTTCGGCGTGGCGCCGGCGCTGGTGCTGTATCTCTGGTCGATGCAGGCGGTCGGGCCGCTCGGCTTCGTGCCCTGCTTGCTCTTCGCCGTCTGCTCGTCGCTGCGGCTGGCACGCTTCAACGCCTCGCTCGACATTGGTCCGGGCAAGCCGAAGCCGGCCTATGCGTACAACTTCTTCACCGGCGTTCCGGCGCCGGCCGGCGCGGGCTGTGCGCTGTTTCCGCTGTTTGCCGCCATCGCCTTCGGCGAGTGGGGCTGGGACGGTTTCGCGGCGGCGATCCGCCATCCGGTTTTCGTCGGCATCGTGCTGGTCGCGGTGGGCGCGATGATGGTCAGCACGCTTCCGACCTGGTCGTTCAAGAACTTCAAGGTGCCGCGCGCCGCGATCCTGCCGCTGCTGCTCGGCGTCGGCTGCTATGTCGCGCTGCTGGTTGCCGAGCCCTGGGCGGCGCTCGCGGCGGCGGGCGTCATCTACCTCGGCATGCTGCCCTTCTCGGTCCGCTCCTACCTCGCGCTGAAGGCGGAGGCGGAGGCGCTGATCGAGCAGGTGGCCGAACCGGCGACGCCCAAGGCCGGATGAGCCCGCGCCTGCGCGGCACGCTGCCACTGCCTGTCGCCGGCCGCTTGGTGACGATCACCGGCGGCCCCTTCGACGCCATCCCGGAGGGCGCCTTCGGCGTCTGCCTCGAGCCGGCGGCCGCGAAGGCGTGGCTCGCCGATGTCGCGCTGCCGACGCCGGATTTCGGCCTGCCGGACCCGGAGGCGCTGAAGCGCGCCGTCGCCGCGGTGCTGGCCCAGCTGGAAGCCGAGCCGGAGCGTCCCGTGCATGTCGGCTGTCGCGCCGGCATCGGCCGCACCGGGCTCTTCCTCGCCTGCCTGGCGCGTGCCGCCGGCGTGCCGGGCGATGCCCTGGACTACGTCCGGGCTCACTACCGTCCCGATGCGGCGGAGACCGAGGCGCAACAGGTCATGGCGCGCAGCTTCACCTGGCCCTGATCCAGGCCAGCGCCCGCCCGTCCATCATCACGAGGCCCATCGCGATCACCGCCATCCCCGCGAAGTGCCGCGCCGCCAGCTGCTCGTCGAGGACCAGCGTGCCGAGCAGCAGCGCCGTGACGGGCACCAGCAAGGTCACGAGCATCGTGTTGGTCGCGCCGGCGCGCGCCAGGATGGCGTAGAACAGCGCATAGGCCAGCGCGGTCGAGACCACGCCGAAGGCCACGAGCGCCGCCACGGCCGCGGCGGGCGGGGGTGGCAGCGCCCAGGGCGCGTCGAAGGCGAGCACCAGCGGCAGCATCATCAGCGTGGACGCGATGCACTGGCCTGTTGCGGCCTGGAGCGGCTGCAGACCCGCGAGCCGGACGCGACGCGACCAGACGCCTGACAGGCCATAGGACAGGCAGGCTCCGAGGCAGAGGAGGATGCCGAGCAACTCGGTCCCATGGCCCGCCGTGAGGGCCGCCGGTCCCGCCAGGATCGCCACGCCGAGAAGCCCGGTCAGCGCGCCGGCGAGCTTGCCGGCCGTCAGCCTTTCATCTGTGGCGAGCCAATGCGCGCAGAGCACCGCGAAGACGGGGGTCGATGCGTTCACCACGGCGGCGAGGCCGGAGGGAATGTATTGCTGCCCCACGATGATGAGGCTGAAGGGAAGGGCGTTGTTCAGCAGCGCCATGCCCGCGCAGGCGATCCATGCCGGGCGGCCCTGCGGGAGCGGGAGCCGCGACATGCGGCAAGCCAGCGCAAGCACGGCCGCCGCGATCGCCACGCGGCCGAGCACGATGGTGAAGGGTGGGAAGCCGGTCAGCGCGACCGCGGCGAAGAAGAAGGACGCGCCCCAGATCGCCGACAGCAGGATCAGCAAGCCCCAAAGCTGCGGCGTCATCGGTGCAGGCATGGTGGCCCTTTTCGCCGCAGTCCGGCCGGCTCGGCCATCCGGTCGTTGCGCGGATCCGCCATGCCCGTGCACCATCCGATGAGGAGGGGCTCATGGCAGAAACGATCCGCGTGCCCGAGGGAGGCTATCGCTTCATCCCCGGGGTGTACCAGTACAGCGCCGGCGTCGCCGCCGAGCCCGGCTTCACGCTCGAGCGGGTGCGCTTCGCCGAGCCGCTGCCACTGATGGCGGGCTTCGCGCGCATCGCGCAGGTGCTGGAAGCGGCTGGTCGGCCGAAAGCGGCCTTCTGTGCCTGCGAGCTTCGATCGCCGGCCCCCTTCACCGAGGAAGGCTTCGCCGCGTTCAACCGCGTCTATGGCGGCGTGCTGCAGGAGTGGGGCCTGTTCCGGGATGGGCTCAATCCCGTCGCGCGGAGCAACGTCTGTCCCGAGATCGCGCCGCCCGCCGAGCCGAGCTTCCATTCCTTCGTCTTCTCCGTGCCCGATGCCGCCGCCGCGCCGTCCTTCGCCGTTGCGGGCAGCGGCGAGGCGCCGGAGGGGAAGGGCAACTACCGCGACCACATCATCGCCCGCGGCGACCTCTCTCCGACCGGGTTCCGCAGCAAGGTGCGCTGGGTCCTGGGCGAGATGGAGCGCCGGATGGGACTGCTCGGCGGCACATGGCGGGCGACGACGGGCGTCCAGGTCTACAGCGTGTACGACATCCATCCTGTCCTGGCTGAGGAGATCGTCGCGCGCGGCGCCGCGCGGCACGGCGTCACCTGGCAGTTCTGCCGCCCGCCGGTCGTCGAGCTCGACTACGAGATGGATTGCCGCGCGGTGTGGCGCGAGCGCGTCCTGCCCGCCTGATCCAGGAGGTCCGTCATGCCGTCACGTCGCCTGCTGCTTGCCACCTTGCTCGCCGCGCCAGCCGTCGCGCGCGCCCAGGGACCGCGAGCGGCCTGGTCGCCGACGCAACCCGTGCGCGTCATCATCCCCTTCCCGCCCGGCGGGACGATGGATCCTGTGGTGCGCATCGTGCAGGAGATCCTGACCCGTGACCTCGGGCAGCCGGTGGTGGTGGAGCATCGCCCTGGCGGCGCGACCGTGGTCGGGACGACGGAAGCATTCCGTGCCGCGCCCGATGGTCACACCATGATCATGGTCGCCAACAGCTTCGCGGCGAACATCACGCTGCGGCCGACAACGCCCTACAACGGGCTGCGGGATTTCGCCCCGATCGTCATGGCGACGGTCGTGCCGCATGTCCTTGCGGTGCATCCGAGCGTCGCGCGCGACTTCGCCGGCTTCCTGGAAGCCGGCCGGCGACCCGGCGCGGGCCTGTCCTTCGGGTCCTATGGGATCGGGACGTCCAACCACCTTGGCGGCGAGCAGTTCCGCGAGGTTGCGCGGCTGAACGCGACGCATGTGCCCTATCTGAGCCCCGCCCAGGCGCATAACGACCTGATCGGTGGGCGGCTGCAGTTCATGCTCGCCAACCTGCCCGACATGATCCAGCCGGTGCAGATCGGACAGCTGCGCGCCGTCGCGATCTCCGCCGAGCGGCGCGTCCGCGAACTGCCCGACACGCCGACCATGGCCGAACTCGGCTTCCCGCTCGTGCTGTCCGACAGCTGGTTCGGCCTGGTCGCGCGGAGCGCAGTGCCGGAGGCGGCGCGCGCACGGCTGGAGGCGGCCTGGACCGCGGCGCTGAACCGGCCCGAGGTGCGGGGCCGGCTCGAGGAGATGGGCTTCACGGTCCTGGCGCATGGCGCGACCCGCTTCGGCCAGGAGATCCGCCGCTACTCGGAGACCTACGCCGAGGTCATCCGCACCAACAACATCCGCGTGGAGTAGCGGGTCAGCCGGCGCGGGCTTCCATCAGCTGCGCCGTCACCAGGCGGCGCGCCGGTGCGAGCGCGGCGCCGAGCCGCAGCACGGCGCCGCGCACCAGCCGGGCCGGGGCGCGGTCGTCCGTGTACAGCGAGGCGATGGCGTTGGTCGCAGTGAAGAGGGGCCAGGTGGCGCGGCGATGGGCCAGTTCGTAGCGGAGCAGCCCGCCGGGGTCCGCGATGTCGCGCCGGCGCGCCTGGGACGCGCGGATCTCCTCCGCCAGGCGCGACGCACCGGCCAGACCGAAATTGAAGCCATGCGCGGTGACCGGATGCATGCCGACGGCGGCGTCGCCGACCAGGGCGAAGCGCGTGCCGACGAAGCGCTGCGCATAGGTCGCGACCAGCGGATAGGCGTGCCGCGTGCCGGCCAGCTGCATCGCGCCCCAGCGCCCATCGGTGCGTCGCGTCGCATCGGCGCCGAAGGCGTCCGGGCTCGCCTGCATCAGCGCCTCGATCTGTCGTGCCGGGAGGGTGAGCACGATGGAGGAGACAGCCCCCTGCAGCGGCAGCATGGCCACCGTCTGGCCGTGGCCGAACCACTCGGTCGCGATCCCATCATGCGGCTTTTCATGCGCAACGCGGGCGACGAGCATGGACTTGCCGAAGTCCCGCATCCGCGTCGCGATGCCCATCTGGCGCCGCGCCTCCGAGAAGCGGGTGTCGGCCGCGACGACGAGGCGTGCGCGGATCTGCCGCCCATCGGCGAGCTTCAGCAGGCCGCCGCGCGGCGAGGTCTCGACCGCGGTCACGGCGACGCCCGTCAGCAGCGTCGCGCAATCGGCGTCGCGGACGGCGTCGTAGATCGCGCGCCGG
Source organism: Falsiroseomonas oryziterrae (assembly GCF_021864505.1). Classification (GTDB taxonomy): domain Bacteria; phylum Pseudomonadota; class Alphaproteobacteria; order Acetobacterales; family Acetobacteraceae; genus Falsiroseomonas; species Falsiroseomonas oryziterrae. Next base: position 84,837 of record NZ_JAKJIB010000001.1, on the reverse strand, counting down.
ATCAGGTGGTTCGGCACGAGCATGCCGAGCGGGGTCTCGCCGGGCGGCGAGAAATCGAGGACGAAGGGCGAGACGCCGTCCTGCACGCGGGCCTGGCGGAGCGGCGACATCTCGGCAGGCGGGATGCGGTCCCAGGCGTCGAGGTCGCGCAGGATGTCCTGCGATCGGTGGGTGAGCGCGATCTCGCGGCCGTCGAAGGCCGGATCGGCCAGCGATGCCTCGGACGCGCGCTCCACCAGCACGACGTGCAGGCCCGAGCCGGCGAGCGCGCGGGCGAAGGACAGGCCGGCCGGGCCGGCGCCGATGACGGCAATGTCGCAATCCATGCTGGCGTCTTGTCCCTTGTCGCCCGGCTTGCCCATGACCTGCGTCAATCCCTTCTCAACGCCGCGCCTGCACGACGATCCCGCTTGCCTCAAGCTCGGCGATCTGCTCCGGCGTGAAGCCGTGCGCGGCGAGGATCGCGGCGCCATGCTCATTGAAGCGGGGCGGCGCTGCGCGCGTGCCGCCCGGTGTGCGGCTCATCTTGATCGGCGTGCCGAGGCCTCGGTACCAGCCGAGTTCCGTCACCATGCCCCGATGCGCCGTGTGGGCCGCCGACATCGTCTCGTCCACATGCTGGACAGGACCCGCGGGAACGCCGCTGCGGAGCAGCCGGTCGGCGAGGTCGTGGCCGTCCTCCTCCGCGAGGCGCGCATCGAGCAGGGCGTCAAGCGCCGCGCGGTTGGTCACGCGCAGCGCGTTGGTCGCGAAGCGTGGATCCTTCGGCAGGTCGGGCAGGCCGAGGAACTCGCAGAAGCGGCGGAAGGTCGGCTCGTTCCCGACCGCGATGAAGATCTCACAGGTGCGGGTGCGGTACTTCGAGTAGGGGCTGATGTTCGGATGCGGGTTGCCGGTCGCCTTCGGCCGCTTGCCGTTCAGGAAGTGGTTCGCCGCCTGCGGATGGAGCAGCGCCATCCCGCAATCGTGCAGCGTCATGTCGAGGAACTGCCCGCGGCCGCTCCGCTGCCGCTCCTGCAGCGCCATCAGGATGCCGATGCAGGAATACAGGCCGGTGGCGAGGTCGACGATCGGCGTGCCCATCCGCAGCGGGCCGGTGCCGTCGTTGCCGTTGATCGACATCAGTCCGACCATCGCCTGGATCACGGCGTCGTAGCCCGGCAGGGCGCCGAGCGGCCCGTCGCCGCCGAAGCCCGAGACGCGGCAATGGACAAGGCGTGGGAAGCGCTGGGACAGCGCGTCGTAGCCGATGCCCCATTTCTCCATGCTGCCGGGCTTGTAGTTCTCGACGAGCACGTCTGCATCGGCGAGGAGGCGCAGCAGCACCTCACGCCCCTCCGGCTTCGACAGGTCGAGGGCGAGGCTCCGCTTGTTGCGGTTGACGCCGATGAAGTAGCTGGCGTCCGTCCCGCCTTCCGCATGGTCGTGGAAGGGCGGGCCCCAGTCGCGCACCTCGTCGCCCTGCGGCGGCTCGATCTTGATCACCTCGGCGCCGTGGTCCGAGAGGATCATCGTGCAATAGGGGCCGCCCAGCACGCGGGTCAGGTCGATCACCTTCAGGCCGCTCAGCGCGCCGGGGGTCAGGGCAAGGCCCTTGCCGCCCGCAATGGGCACAGCGTCGGTCATGCCGCGTGTCTCCTGCCGAAGACCCGGGCGCAGAACTCCGGGTAGGTTTCCAGCATCTCGTCGCAGACCGGCCCGCGCAGCAGCGCAAGCTCTGCGTCGGTCGGGTCCGGGGTCTCCGGCACCGTTCCGGCCGCATCGAAGTCGAAGCCGGTCGCGGCGCGGACGCTCTCGACGCTCTCGCCAGGATGCACGCTCTCCAGCGCGAAGCGTGCGCGGTCGGGATGGAAGCGGAACACGCAGCGTCCGGTGACGAGCGCCTGCGCCGTGCCGCGGCGGAACACCGCCGGCGGCGAGACGCCGGGGGCCGAGATCATGTCGACCTGCTGCACCAGTACGCGCGGCGAGTGCTCCTCGCGGAACAGGATGGTGCGTGGCGTCATCAGGTACATGAAGGCGGAGCCGAAGGATCCCGGAAAGCGCACGCCGGTTCCCGGCCACTCGCCGGTCCCGACGAGGTTGATGTTGGCCTGCCCGTCGATCTGTCCACCGCCGAGGAAGAACAGGTCGATGCGGCCCTGGCCGGTAAGGTCGAAGAGCTCGCGAGAGCCCTCGGTGAAGGGGTTGCCGCTGCGCTTGTGCAGCAGCGAGAGCCGCACGGGATGCCCCTGCTTCCGCACCAGCCAGCAGGCCGCCGCCGGGATGGGCGAGGCCGCGCCGACAGCAATGTGCCGCGCCGGCGGCGCGGAGGGATCCAGGATCAGCCGCGCCAGCGCGGCGGCCACGCGCTCCTCGGGGCGGATGCTCATTCGGCAGCGGCCTGCCGGGCCAGGACGTGACGGTCGAGATAGGCGCGGAACCCGCCCTCGGTCCTCGCCATCGCCGCGTATTCCGCGACATGCGCGGCGTCGAATGCGTAGTCGTCGAGCAGCGCGACGGGCCAGGCGCCGCGGGTGGCGACCGCGATCGCCTCCACATAGGTGGCGGAGATGCAGCCGGGCGCGAGGCGCTCATCCTCCAGCATGTTGCCGGGCACGCGGCGCTCGACCGTCGCGAGGACCCGCTTCGAGGCATGCGCCAGCGTCGCCAGTTCGCGGCGCCGCCCGACCCAGACGTTGCCTTCCTCGTCGGCCATCACGCCGTGGATCGCGGCCACGTCGGGCGAGAGCGCGGGCAGCAGGACGATGGGGTCTTCGCCGGCGGCGAAGGGATTCGCGATCACCTTCCAGTCCGGCCGGTGAGCGAGGATGTCGCTGCCGATCAGGCCGCGCAGCGGCATGAAGGGCACGCCCTTCTCGGCTGCCTGCAGCATGGTGTGGATGGCTGGGCAGGTCGCGTCCCGGACCGCGATCCGGCCCTCCTTCAAGGCTGCGGTGAAGCGCGGGGCGAACCCGGCCTCGCCGAGCGACACGGCGCTGGTTTCGACCTCGACGACGCAGCCGGCGCCGATGAGCAGGTCCGTGGCGAAGCCCGAGACCGGGACGCCGAGCAGCTTGAGGTCACGCGCGCCGCGGCGGATCAGGGCGCGGGCCAGGGCCACGGAGGGGAGGGAGTTGTCCGGCGGCAACGCGACCAGCGCCCCGTTCGGCACTGACGCGGCCATCGCCTCCAGGCTGATCGGGGTCATGGCGTCTCCTCCCGCGATACCTAGCCCTGGCGACCTGCCTGGCCAAGGCGTGCTATCGTCCTGTCATGCCTGACCCTGTGACGCTGCACGGCCCGCGAGTCACGCTGCGGCCATGGCGCCTGCCCGATGACCTCGATCCGCTCTTCACGATCAACGGCGATCCAGAGGCCATGCGGTTCTTCCTCAACACGCATGATCGTTCGGAGTCCGATGCTTGGGGGCGACGCATCGCGGCTGCCTTCGGGGACCGCGGCTATGGGTTCTGGGTCGTCGAACTGCCGGCCGAGGGCATGGTCGGCGTCGTAGGCCTCCAGCCGGTCTTCTTCGACGCCTCCTTCACGCCGGCGACCGAAATCGGGTGGCGGATCGGCACGCGCTTCCAGCGCCGTGGACTCGCGGAAGAGGCGGCACGGATCGCGCTGGCGCATGGCTTCGGGCCGGCCGGGCTGGATCGGGTCGTCGCCTTCACGCCACCGGCCAACGAGCCGTCGTGGCGGCTCATGGAGAAGCTCGGCATGCGCCGGGTGACGACTTTCGAGCACCCGCGCGTCCCGCCCGGGCATCCGTATCGGCAGCACCTGCTGTACGAAATCGCCCGAGCCGGCTGGATCGATGGGCGCCTGCGCGCCTAGGCTCGGTGCCCCGTTGCAGGGTGCCACGGGGAAGTAGGCGGCAAGCGCGAATGGTGCCGCCTCGGCACCTTCGGACCGTCGGCGGGCACGGGTCGTGGTGTGACCGTCGCGCTGACCCTCCGATCGTGGCACCGGCAATTCCTGCTTGTCACACGCGGTTACGTTGTTCAAATGGGGCCATGCGACGTGCCGCCCCCGCCATCGCCGCCCTCCTGGCTTCGCCTCTCCTCGGGGGGGCGGCCTCTCCGGGCCATACCCCGCCGGAACTTGAAGCAGCAGGGTGGCGCAAGGTGGAGTGGACCGGCATCCGGCCGGCGGAGTTTACCGCGACCCAGGCCGGCGGCGTGCGGATCCGGGCCCAGGGCCAGGGGAGCTTCGTCGCTCGGCCACTGCAAGGCCAGGCCGGGTGCCTCGCGTGGCGTTGGCGGGTGGACGCAGGCCCGCCGGCGACCGACCTCACGCGCCGCGGCGGGGATGACCGGGCGATTGCCATCTCCATTGGGTTCTCGGGGTTCGGGCCGCAGGCCGGCTTCGCCATCCGGACCCAGCACGCGGTCGCGCAGGCCTCGGCCGGGCAGGTCCGCCTGCCACGCAGCGCGCTGACCTACGTCTGGGGCGGAACCGGCCGGGAAGGACAGGGACAGCCCGGGGGGTTCTTCCCGAGCCCCTGGACAAGCGGGATCACGAAGATCCGGGTGCTCCGCACGGCCGATGCAGTGCGCGGCCAGTGGGTCGAGGAGCGAGTCGACCTTGGTGCGGACTGGCGGACCGCCTTCGGCAGTGGAGACGTGCCGCCCATGCTCGAACTCGTCATCTCGACCGATGTTGAGGACACGGGCGCGCGACTCGACGCGCAGGTCGAGAATATCCGCTTCGTGCCCTGCCGCTAGGCGAAGCTGGTCCTGGTGTCGACGAGGTGCTGGGCTGCGCCGGCTATATCCGATAGCGCCCCCCTCGCTTCCTGGCCGCGGACACGGTGCGTGCGCCTGTTTCGGCCCGCCCGCGCCTGAGCTGACGGCTTTGCAACCGTGAGCCGAACCACCATGTCTCGGCCATGACGGTGTCGAGCCAGGAATTCCGAGACGCGATGGCGCGCCTGGGCGCTGCGGTGAATGTCGTCACGACGGATGGCGCTGCTGGCCGTGCCGGTTTCACGGCGAGTGCCGTCTGTTCCGTCACCGATGATCCACCCACCCTGCTGGTCTGTCTGAATCGGAGGAGCCGGGGCAACGCGCTCTTCAAGGCGAACGGCGTGCTGTGCGTGAATACGCTTGCGTCAGGGTGCAGCGAGCTTTCGGACGCCTTCGCTGGCAAGGGCGGCCTCGATACCGATGGACGCTTCGCGATGGCGCGCTGGAGTCGCCTGGCGACAGGTGCCCCTGTCCTCGACGGCGATGCCGTCGTTGCGTTCGACTGCCGCATCACCGAGGTGCTTGAGAAGGGCACGCATAGTGTCCTGTTCGCCGAGATCGAGGCGATCCGCCACGGCTCTCCGGGCGGGGCGCTGATCTGGTATGGCCGCGGCTACCATCCGGTCGGCCATGCGGTCGGTGCCGCGTAGCGCAGGCTACCACTCTCCGTAGAAGACGCCGGCTGCCTTGTGGCGATCGGTGCGAAACTCGGCTTCGGCCCAGGTCAGCGTCGTGCGGCGCTTGAGACCCGCGAACCAGGTGAGCAAGCGCTCGCGCATCGCCTGCCGGATGCCCTCATGCGAGGCATCCGCGCCGAGGTCCTGGAACTCCTCCGGGTCGGCCTGCAGGTCGAAGAGTTGCGGCCGGTGGCCGCTGCTCCAGTGCACGTATTTCCAGCGTGCGTCGCGCACCATCCAGGCGCCGTGCTGCCCCGCCGCATGACCGAGCCGCCTGCGCGCCCCGCGGAACGTCCAGTCCAGCTCGCTGAAGACGGAGTCGCGCCCGACCGGGGATTCGCCACGCAGCAGCGGCAGCAGCGTCCGTCCTTCGACCAGGTGCTCCGCCGGATCGAGCGCGAGCGCATCGAGGATCGTCGGAACGACATCGATGGCCTCGGCGAAGCGGGCCTCGCTGGTTCCGCGCGTCGCATCCGCCTCCGGCGACGGGTCGTAGACGATAAAGGGCACACGCTGGATGCAGTCGTGGAACAGCTCCTTCTCGCCCAGCCAATGATCGCCGAGGTAGTCGCCGTGATCGGAGCAGAAGATCACCAGCGTGTCCTTCCAGCGGCCCAGCCGTTCCATCTCGTCCCAGACGCGGCCGAGGTGATGGTCGAGTTGCCCGATCAGGCCCTGGTAGGTGGGCCGGACGGCGCGGATGCAGGCCTCCTGCTGAAAGCTGCGCGCCACCTCCTCGTCCTGGAAGGCACGGAAGACCGGGTGCGCCGCCTCCGTCCGCTCGCGGGCGTCGCGTGAGACCGGCAGGCACTGGTCGGCGGAATAGGCGGCGTGCCACGGAGCGGGCGCGATGTAGGGCCAGTGCGGCTTCACGAAGGACAGATGCAGCACCCAAGGCTGGTCGCCCTGGCGCCGCATGAAGTCGAGCGCCACGTCGGCGGTGTAGGCGGTCTCGCTGTGCTGCTCCTTCACGCGCGCTGGCAGACGCGCATTCCGCATCTTCCAGCCGTTGAGAACGCGCCCCTCCGTGTCCTCGACGGCGATCACGTAGTCGGTCCACGGGTCTGCGCTGTCATAGCCCTGGGCGCGGAGCCAATGGGCATAGGCGGAGTCGGGCTCCGCATGGTGCCCGTCGTGGCGGTCCACCAGCGTGAACCAGCCTTCGTCCAGCAGCGCCTTGAGGTCGTGCTGGCCATCGAGCCTCAGGCGCTGCATGCCGCGTGCGTCGGGCAGGACGTGCGTCTTGCCGGCGAGCGCCAGCGTGCGGCCCGCTTCGCGCAGGTGCCAGCCGAGCGTCACTTCGCCGAGCGACAGGGGGACGCGATTGTGGGTTGCTCCATGCGATGCGACGTAGCGGCCCGTGTAGTAGCTCATGCGCGACGGACCGCAGATTCCGGATTGGACATAGGCCTGGGTGAACCGGACGCCCCGCGCGGCGAGTGCATCGAGATTCGGAGTGCGCAGGTATGGGTGTCCTGCACACCCCAGGTGGTCCCACCGCAGCTGGTCACACATGACGAAGAGTACGTTGCGGATCGTCGTCATGCGCGGTGCTCCTCCCGTGCCACGAGGGAAGCATCGGGACTGGCGGGCGGCAATGCGGCTCACCAGGCCGGTCGGACCTGACAGCACAAGCTTGCGGCAGATCGGCCTCGGCCCTGGCGCAGCCGCAGGCAGCAGCGAGTGCGGGCCTGGCCTTTCGCGGAAGTTTCGTCTCGCGTTCGGGATTCCGCTCCGAAGTGGGTGGTTCAACGGGCTGCCTGCCAGAGGAGCCTGATATGCGCTGCGCCGCGATCTGGGCCGTGTGTGTCCTGCTTTCCCTGCTCAGCGGGGGGCGTGTGCCGCTTGCGGCGGAGCATCCTGCGCAGCTGGTCCAGCTGCCCGAGCCCGTCGGCCTCGGACGCCTCCTCACTCCGCCGGAGGGGCCGCAGGCCGCGTTGGTCATCGTCCTGCCCGATGCGCTTGGTGAGGACGGGCGGTCGGAGGCGTATGTGGACTCGTTGCTCGCCAGGGGCATCGCGACGCTCGTCCTCGGTCTCGGCGAGGATCTCGAGGCGCGTCCGTCGTCCGTGGACCCGGCGGCGTCCCCCCAGGCCGCTGCGGTCGCCCTGGCCTGGGCCGAAGAAGCGGGCTTCGACGCTGCGGCGACCGGCCTCCTGGGGTTCGGCCTGGGCGGGCGGGCCATCCTGGCGGCTGACCGTGGCGTGCCGGGCGTTGCGCTGTATCCCGGGTGCTCCAGGCTGCTGCTACCCACGCGCGCGCCGGCTCTCGTGGTGCAGGGCGAGGAGCAAGCGCAGGATTGCGCTGCGCTGGTCGGGCATCCCGGAGTCACGCTGCGGGAACTGCGTGGCGCAGGTCATGCGTGGGACGCGCCGGGCGCGATCTGGCCATCGCCTGGGCCCGTGCTTCCCGATCCCGACGGAGGTGCGCCTCTGCGTGCCAGGGCCGACCTCGACGTCACGCTGGCGGCGGCCGAGGCTGTCGCCGACTGGTTCGCAGCCGTCCTCGTGACGGCGCAGCAGAGCGCCGCGCGGTGACCGCGGACGGCTTCGCCGCAGCGCTGCTGCACGCCGCCGCTGCGCAGGACGCCCCCCGGCTCGAGAGGCTGGCCCGCGCGCAGGCATGGCGTGCGACCTGGTCGTTGCTGAGCGGCCTTGTCGTGCAGTGGATCGTGGCGATCACCTCGTCCAGGCGTCGGCCCGTATCGCGCCGATGAGCCACCCTGTCAGGGCCAGGCGTCCGTCTCGCCTCGTCAGGCGTGCTCCCGACCCTGCGCCCGCCCCGCGCGCTGACAGGCTTCCGGCGCTCGTGTCGCTGCTCACGGCCTCGTCGCTCGGGCCGCAGGTGGTGCTCGGGGCGTTCCTGGTCACGCTCGTCGGCTTCGGTGCGATCTACTCGTATTCCGCCTTCGCCGAGGACATCGCGGCTGAGTTCGGGTCTTCGCGCAGCACCGTCACGCTCGTCTTTGTCCTGAGCGGCAGCGCCTGCTTCTTCGTCAGCGCCGTCAGCGGGGTGCTGGCCGACCGCGTCGGGCCACGTGTCCTCGCCGCAGCCGGGATGGTGCTGGTCGGCATCGGTCTTCTCGTCGCCGCGACGGCCAAGACGCTGATCGAGGTCTATGTCGGCTACGGGCTTCTGATCGGCCTCGGGACGGGCTTCGCCTATGTTCCTGCGCTCGCCGCGGTGCAGCGTTGGTTCGTGGTGCACCGCGGCCTCGCGTCGGGGATTGCGGTCAGCGGTGTCGGGATCGGCACCGCGATCGTGCCGCCGGCCGCCGAGGCGCTTGCGATGCTGGGGGATTGGCGGGTCGCATTCGTCGTTTGCAGCGTCCTCGCCGTTGCGGTGGGCCTGGCCGGCGCGGCCCTGCTGCATCCGACGCCCGAGCGTTTCGGCTTTGGCCCGGACGGACATCGGCTCGACCCGGACGCCGCGCAAGGAAGGCCCCCAACGCCGGTGCTCGAGGTGATCCGGAGCCGCGCCTTCGTGCTCGCCTATGGCGGCACGCTATTGATCGCGTTGCCGGTGGCGCTGCCCTATGCGCTGCTAGTGGCGACGGCGCGTGATCTCGGGGTCTCGCGGCACGATGCCTTGGCGCTGCTGGCGCTGATCGGTCTCGGTTCGATTGCCGGCCGCTTCGCGCTCGCCGCGCTGGCGGACGCGATCGGGCGCCGCCTCGTCTTCCTCGGCTGCTGCGCGGGGCTGGCAGCGGGTACGATCGGCTGGGCCGCGGCGGACAGCCTGGCGCAGTTCCAGGCCTTCGCCCTGATCTTCGGCGCGCTGCAGGGCGGGTTCGTCGCGCTTCTGCCCGCCTTCGTGGCTGATCGGTTCGGACGTGGCGCCGTCGGCAGCGTTCTTGGCGTCCTCTACACGAGCCGCGGTGTGGCGCTGCTGATCGGACCATCCGCGGTCGCGCTGGGCGTTGCGGCCTTTGCAGGCCACGCCCTGCCGCTGGCCGTGGTCGGCATGTTTGGCGGGATCGGGACGGTGATGCTCGCGAGGGTCGGTCGCGGCGCCTGAACGATACAGTGCGAGGCTGCGCGACTGCCCGCTTCGCCGCCGGCCGGGTTCGATGCTGGTCTCCTGGCCGCCGGCGCTCCTGTACCGGCCCGGATCAGCCTCCGCTGCCCAGGACGCGATCGATCGACTGCGCGAGCCTGACGTCCCGCTCCGACAGGCCACCCGCGTCGTGGGTGGTGAGCACGATCTCCACCCGGCTGTAGACGTTCGACCATTCCGGATGGTGGTCCTGCGCTTCGGCCAGCAGCGCGACGCGGCTCATGAAGCCCCAGGCTTCCGAGAAGTCCGCGAAGCGAAGGCTGCGCCGGATGGCATCACGCCCGTCCATGATGCTCCAGTCCGGCAGGAGGTCGGCGAGTGCGGCCCTGGCGGCGGGATCGAGCTTGGCGGCCATCCTGGTGTCTCCTGGCTTGACGGAGCGGCGTCTGGTGAGGTGGATGCGCCATGCCGCGCTTTCATCACCCGCCGACGCTCGATGACATCGTGGAGATGGCTGAGCAGGCCTTCGCCGCCATACCGAAGGAGCTGCGCGACCTCGTCCGTGGCGCGGCGATCGTGGTCGAGGAAGTGGCTGACGAGGACACCGCCGCGGAAGTCGGACTCGAAAGCCCCTGGGCGTTGACCGGCCTCTATCGTGGCACGCCGATGACGCAGAAGAGCGTCCTCGACGCGCCGTTCGAGCCCGATACCATCACGCTCTACCGCGAGCCGATCCTGCTGGAATGGGTCGAAACGGGGGAGGATCTGTTCCGGCTCGTCCGGAACGTCCTCATTCACGAGATCGCCCACCACTTCGGCTTCTCGGATGAGGACATCGAGCGGCTGGAGCGCGGGGACTGACGCTCAGAAGATCGGCGCGACGGAACTGGCCGGCACGGCCTGCCCGAGCGCGAGATCGGGGCTGACGACCGACAGCACGCCCACCACGCCCCAGCGGCGTCCATCGGGCATGAGGGCGAGCAGCGGCGCGCCGCTCGCCCCGCGGGTCCCGGCGCAGTCGTGGATCAGGATCGGATGGCCGCTTGGTTGGCGTTGCAGCCCCAGCACGCGGCAGGCCGTGTCGGCCATCAGCACCTCCGGCCGATCCTGCTGGTAGCCGCCGAGCATCACCGGCGTGCGCGGCGGCGGCGCTTCGCGGATGAGCGGCAGGATCCGATCCGAGGTGGCGATCGGCTGCTCCAGCACCAGCAGCGCCCAATCCGCACCCGACGGGCCACGATCCGGCGCGTACCCTTGGCCGATCACGTAGGATGCGGCGCGCGCGCGCGCCGCGAAGCCGCCCCGCTCATAGCCGAGCAGGAAGTGGATCGAGCCGGGCTGCACGAACTGCCGGGAGGTCGGGGCGACCAGGCAGTGCGCCGCCGTCAGCACGCGATTCGTCGCGACCATGACGCCGGTGCAGCGCCCGCCGAGCTCGGTCTGGACGCGCCCGAGGGCACGCCATGGCATCTGCCGCACATCCGCCTGCTGACGCGGGTCAGCGGTTCCAATCCCTGGCAGCGGCGCGACCTGCGGCATGCGCCGGGGATCCTGCGCGACGGCGCTGGTTGCCATCCACAGCTGCAACAGACCGATCAGCCCAGCCCGGACCCAGGGCCGCTCGAACAGGTTTGGCCGCGTTGCGCTCATGCTCACCAGCTTGCCGTGCCGGTCGCGAAACGCAATCGCCAGATGCGCTCCACCCAGCTGGCTCTACAGGGACTGTACCAATTCGTGCACGAACGCGGGAACGGTCTGCGTTGCTGGACCGTACCGGACCTCGTCGAACAGCCGGCTGCCCTCTGTGGCTTCAAGGTTGAGCTCCACTGTCCGCGCGCGCCCCCGCACCTCGGCCACGAAGCCCGCCGCGGGGTAGACCTGCCCGCTCGTGCCAATCGCCACGAACAGGTCGCAACGATCGAGCGCGGCGCTGATCTGCTTCAGCTCCAGTGGCATCTCGCCGAACCACACGACATGCGGTCGCATGCTGCCAGTCTGCCTGCAGGCGGGGCAGGGTGTCCCGGTCGACAAATCGGCCGCCCAGGGGTGAACCGCCTCGCACCTGCCGCAGCGCGCCTTCATCAATTCCCCATGCATATGCAGCAGCCGGCGCGAGCCTGCCCTGGCGTGCAGGTCGTCGACGTTCTGCGTCACAAGCAGCAGGTCGCCCGGCCAGCAGCCGTCGAGCTCAGCCAGCGCGAGATGCGCGGCATTCGGCTGCAGCGCTGCATCGCGCAACTGGGCGCGGCGTGCGTTGTAGAAGCCATGCACGCGCATCGGGTCGCGCCGGAACGCCTCGGGCGTGGCGACATCCTCGATGCGGACCTTCGCCCAGATGCCATCGGCGTCGCGGAACGTGGCGAGCCCGGATTCGCGGCTGATGCCGGCGCCGGTGAGAATCACGATCGACGGTGCGGACATGACCGGATCCTAGCGCGGTGGAGCGGTGGCGAAGTCTCGGGATTGCCGGGTCATCGTGTGACCGGCAGCCGCCAGACGAACCAGGTCAGGAGCAGACCAAGCAGCAGGAGCATCACCGGCACGGCATCCGGTCCGTAGAAATCGGCGGCGATCCCCATGAGACCAGGCAAAACTGCGACGCCCGCCATCGCACTCGCCACCTGGAAGCCGATTGCCTGAACTGCAATCGGGCCGAGCCGGGCCGGCGTGCGCGCCATCACCGTCGGATAGACCGGCGCGAGCAGCGCGGCCAGCAGAGCGAGTGCGACCAGGTCCGCCCAGCCCGTCGTGTAGAGCGCCGCGGCCATCACCATGGCCGGCATGGCGAGGCGCAGCAGGCGATCCGGCCCGATCCGGTCCACCACGAAGCCCATCGCGATCCGCGCCAGCGTGAGACCTGCCCAGAACAGCGTGGCGGCCCAGGCCCCCTCCGCGGCACTCGCGCCGCGGCCTGACAGCACCGTCGCCGCCCACTGCCCGGCGCCGGCTTCGAGGCCCGTGTAGACGAAGAACACCGCCATCTGCAGGCGTACGACCGGATGGCGGAGAGCCGCGACCGCGCTTGTCCGCGGCGGTTCCGGCGGGGCGGCATCGTCCCAGCGCCGGCGTGTCGCGATAAAGGCGGCTGCAAGGCCGGTGAGGACGATCGCGGCCCCGGCGTAGCCCGCCTGCCAGCCGGCGCCGGCGGCCAGGAGGGCCGCCGCTGCGGCGGGACCGAGCGTTGCGCCGATGCCCCAGCAGGCGTGCAGCCAGTTGAGATGCCGCGACGAGAAATGCGTGGCCGAATAGGTGTTCAGCGCCGCGTCCACCGCCCCGCCGCCAAGCCCTGCGAGGACTGCGAGCAACACGAACAGGGGGAAAGGTGGCGCCAGCGCGTGGCCGAACGCCGCAAGCGCCGTTGCCGCGACGCTGGCCGCCAGGACGCCGCCGATGCCGAGCGTGAAGATCAAGCGTCCGGCCAGGAGGCCGGCCAGGATATAGCCGCCCGAAAGTCCTGCCAGCACCAGCCCGAGCGCGGCATTCGGGAGCCCGTAGGACTTGCCGACCTCCGGCCACAGCGTTCCCGGCAGCGGGTCCGGCAGCCCGAGGCCGACGAATGCAAGGAAGGCGAGGGCGAGAAGGGGCACGGCCTCGCCGATCCTGCCGAGACGCTAGTGGCGATGCCCGCCCGACTGGGGCGTGCGGGCACCGGCCGCTTCGACCGCGAGTTGGACCTCGGTCTCGCCGGCGCGTTCGAACACGAGCGTCACCGCCACCCGATCCCCCTGCCGGAGCGGTGCGGTGAGCCCGATGAGCATGAGGTGGAGCCCGCCCGGCTGCAGCCTCACCTCCTGGCCGGCCGGAAGGTCGATGGCCGAGACGGGCCGCATGCGCATGACGTCGCCTTCGCGCACATGCGTGTGCAACTCGACGCTGCGGGCCGCGGGGGTCCGCGCCGAGACGAGGCGGTCCGGCGACGTGCCGGTGTTGCGCAGCGTCATGTAGCCGACACCGGTCGCGCCTGCGCCGGCCGCCCTGGTCCAGGCGCCTGAGACGCGCAGCGGCCCGATCGACGCATCCTGCGCTTGCGCCGCGCTCAGCCCAAGACCTGCCATTGCGCCGAGGGCGGCGCGGCGGGTGACAACGAACGACATGGGACTTTCCTCTTCCTGATCCGGTTCGGGTATGCGGTCAGGAGGTCGGTGGCGCCCTCGGCTGGCAGCTGCGCGGCGGCAGGGGCGCCGGCGGGGGTGGCGACGGCGGCGGCGGGTCGGATGCTTGCGCCAGCCGGACCGGCGAACGGAATTCGAAGTCCGGGCTCGGCAGCCCGGCGGAGCCGGCGCCGAGGCAGACCGGGCAAGCCGGCGTCGCCACAGGTGTCGGCTGGCCCTGCTCCGGCTCGCCTGGCAGCACCACGCGGTGCAGGCCGCCCTGCGTGCAGATCTCGACGACGAGCGCGGCCTGCGGCGCCGCCAAGCGCAGGCAATGCGCGAACGCGGTCCCCCATTGCAGGAGGAACAGGCCCGCGAGCAGGACGGTCAGGACTGGGCGGCGGCGCACGGGCAAGCCCCTACCATCACGCGAGTTCGTATTCCACCTCCGGCACGTAGTGCGCGGCTTCCTTGCCCAGCCGCGAGGAGAAGAGCGTGAAGTGCTCGACCGGCACCGGCGGAAGCCGGACCAGCGCGTGGGTCTGCACGAAGGAGACGAGCTTCGCGGTCTCCGCCCGGTCCGTGCGGGCCAGCGTCACATGCGGCGCGAAGCGGCGGCGCTCCGGTTCCAGCCCGATGCGTTGCAGCGCCGTCTCGACCTTCGCCTGGAGCCGCGCCAGGGCATCCGTGCGGTCCGCGGTCACGTGGAGCGACTGGATACGGCCCCCTTTCTCGAAGGTCCCGATCCCAGCCAGGGCGAGGTCGAAGCGCGGCGCGCGGATCGCCGCGAGGGCCGCGTCCACTTCCTCGGCCTGCCATGGCTCGATTTCGCCGATGAAGCGCAGCGTGAGGTGATAATTGTCCGGCGGGACCCACTTTGCGCCCGGAATCCCGCCAGCCAGCGCCGCGAGCTGCGTCTTGATCAGGGCGGGCAGCGCGAGGGCCACGAAAAGGCGCAGCATCGGCGGGTGCCCTCCCGAATCGTCGATCGTCAGCCTGCCGCCGGAACGCGCACCCGGTCCAGAAGGGTTTCGATGAAAGGCAGCATCCGGCGCGCGATCGCATCGGCCCCCTGGGCGGTCGGATGGATGCGATCCGGCTGGTTGAGGGCCGGGTCGCCCGCCACGCCATCGAGCAGGAACGGGTAGAAGACGAGGTCCGGCCGCTCGCGGGCCAGCCCCTCGAACACGCCGACAAAGTCCCGGCCGTACTCCGCGCCCAGGTTCGGTGGGGCCAGCATGCCCGCCAGCAGCGTCGGGACGTTGCGGCGGGCCAGTGCGTCCAGGATCGCAACCAGGTTCGCGCGCATCTGGGCGGGGGCGAGCCCACGCAGGCCGTCATTGCCACCGAGCGCTACGATTGCCGCGTGCGGCCGGTCGGCGAGAGCCCACTCGATCCGCGCCCGTCCGCCCGCCGTGGTGTCGCCCGACACCCCGGCATCGATCACCCGCACATTGCGCCCCCGCTCGCGGAGCAGCGCCTGGATCCGAGCAGGCGGCCCTTCGGACCGTGCCAGCCCGAACCCCGCGGTGATGGAGTCGCCGAGCATGAGGAGCCGGATTTCGGCGCCCGAGAGAGGCTGCGCCTGGGCGGCCGCCGTCGCGGCCAGCAACATTCCGAGACCCGAGGCAGCCTTTTGCAGGGCAGCGCGGCGCCCATATCCGACGCGAGCCGCCGAGGACCCCTCATCCGTGACATCGCCTGCCGAGGCCCCGCTGATCAGCGCCAAGGGGCTTGTCTTCACCGCTGCCGCCGCCTCCGGTCCCGTCCAGGTCCTGCGGGGAGTTGATCTCGCCGTATCGACAGGCGAGGCGGTCGGGATCGTGGGGCCTTCGGGCTCTGGCAAGACGTCGCTCCTGATGCTCCTGGCCGGGCTCGAGCGGCCGACCGGAGGGTCGCTGATGGTGGCGGGCCGGGATCTCCCTGCGCTCGACGAAGACGCGCTCGCCCGTTTCCGTCGCGACGAAGTGGGGATCGTGTTCCAGGCCTTCCACCTCGTTCCGACCATGACGGCGCTGGAGAACGTCGCGGTGCCGCTGGAATTCGCCGGACGGCGGGATGCCTTCGACCGCGCGGCCGCCGCGCTGCAGGAGGTCGGGCTCGGCCATCGCCTCGATCACTATCCGGGCCAGCTCTCGGGCGGCGAGCAGCAGCGCGTGGCGCTGGCCCGCGCAGTGGTCGCGGAGCCGCGCCTGATCCTGGCCGACGAGCCGACCGGCAATCTCGACCGCGGCACCGGGGCGGTCGTGATGGACCTGCTGTTCGGGCTGCGCGCGCGGATGGGCACGACGCTCCTGCTGATCACGCATGACCCGGCCCTGGCCGAGCGGTGCGGCCGCCAGGTCCGGATCGAGGACGGCCGGATCGTCTCCGACACCCCGGCGATCCGCCTCGCCGCCGAATGACCGCGCATATCCTCCATGGATGGCGGCTCGCCCGCCGCGAGCTGCGCGGCGGCCTGAAATCGCTGCGCATCGTGCTGGCCTGCCTCGCGCTCGGCGTGGCGGCGATCGCAGCCGTCGGCACGCTCCGGGCGGCGACCGAGGCCGGGCTGGCGGCGGACGGCGCCCGGCTGCTCGGCGGCGATATCGAGGTGCGGACCAGCCAGCGCCCGATGCCGGACGCGGCCAAGGCCTGGGCGACGGCGCGCGGCGCGCAGCTGTCGCAGGTCGTCGAAATGCGGGCGATGGCCGTCGCACCGTCCGGCGAGCGGACGCTGGTCGAGTTGAAGGCGGTGGACGGTGCCTACCCGCTCTATGGGGAGTTGGTGCTCGCCCCGGCGGAGGCCCGGCTGACGCCGGACAGCCTCGCGCTCGAAGCCTCGGTCGCCGAGCGGCTCGGCCTGCGGCCCGGCGACGTGGTCCGCATCGGCGAGGCGGCCCTGACGTTCGTCGGCGTGATCGCGACGGAGCCCGATCGCGTGGCGAGCCCGGCCGTGCTCGGCCCGCGTGCGATGATCCTGGCCGAGGCGCTTCCCGGCACGGCGCTTCTGCAGCCGGGCAGTCTCGTCAGCTACGACACGCGCGTTCGCCTGGCCGCGGGCACCGCCTCGCGGCCCTTTGCGGAGGCATGGCGTGCCGCGCATGGCGACGGCGGCTGGCGTGTCCGCTACGCGGACCAGGCGGAGCCTGGCGTGAACCGGTTTCTCGACCGGGCGGCGTCCTTCCTGACCCTGGCAGGGCTGACCGCCCTGCTGGTGGGCGGGATCGGCGTGGCCACGGGCGTGCGGGCCTGGCTCGATGCGCGGGCACGCACCATTGCGACGCTTCGCTGCCTCGGCGCGCCCGGGGACACCATCCTGGCCACCTACCTGATCCAGGTGCTGATCCTTGCGGGCATCGGGATCGCGATCGGCCTGGTCGCGGGCTTCGGCCTGACATGGCTGGCGGCCCAGGCGCTTGCGGGCGCCTTGCCGGTCCCGCCGCGGCTCGGGATCTATCCGCGGGAACTGGGACTTGCTGCCCTCTACGGGCTGCTGACGGCGGTCGCCTTCGCGCTCTGGCCCCTCGGGCGTGCGCAGCGGATCCCGGGCGCCGCGCTGTTCCGGGACACCGTCACCGCGTCGCCCGGCCGTCCGTCGCACCGTATCCTCGTCTGGAACGTGATCGCGGCGCTGTCGCTCGTGGCGCTTGTCGTCACCACGGCGGAGCAGCCCCGCTTCGCGCTGGGCTTCGTGGTCGGCGCCGCAGCGACCCTGCTGCTGTTCCGGCTCGGGGCCGACTTACTGATGCGCGGCGCGCGGCTTCTGCGCCATGTGCGGCGGCCCTCCTGGCGCCTGGGCCTCGCCAATCTGTACCGGCCGGGGGCGCCGACGCCGACGATGCTGGTCGCGCTCGGCATCGGCCTGACGACGCTCGCGGCCATCGCGACCATCGAGGGCAACCTGCGGCGCCAGATCTCGGATCAACTGCCGCAGGCCGCGCCTTCGTTCTTCTTCATCGACATCCAGAACGACCAGGCGCGGGAGTTCGACCGCCTCGCCCAGGCCCAGCCGGGGGTGGATGAGGTCAAGCGGGCGCCGTCCCTGCGGGCGCGCATCGTCGCCGTGGATGGCGTGCCGGCGGATCAGGTGAACGCCACGGAAGACACGCGCTGGGCGCTGCGCGGCGACCGCGGCCTGACTTATGCGGCAACGCCGCCCGAGGGGACGCGTCTGGTCGCCGGGCAATGGTGGCCCGCCGATTACGACGGCCCGCCGCTGGTGTCCTTCGACGCCAACCTGGCCCGCGGCTGGGGCATCGGGCTCGGCTCGACCATCACGGTGAACGTGCTCGGGCGCGACATCGACCTGCGGATTGCCTCCCTGCGCGAGATCCAGTGGCGCGGACTTGGGATCAACTATGCCATGGTCGCCTCGCCCGGCCTGCTGGAGGCCGCGCCGCATACGCACATCGCGACCGTCCGCAGCACGCCGCAGGCCGAGACCGGGGTGCTGCGGGCGCTGACCGACGCCTTCCCGAACGTGTCGGGGATCCGGGTCCGCGACGCTCTCGAGGCGGTCGCCAATCTGCTGTCTCGGGTCGGTGTCGCCTTGCAGGCGACGTCCTCGGTGACGCTGCTCGCCGGCATGCTCGTTCTGGCCGGGGCGGTTGCCGCAGGCCAGCGGCGCCGCGTCCGCGACGCGGTCGTGCTCAAGACCGTTGGCGCGACCAGGTCGCAGATCCGCGCGGCATGGCTGGTCGAGTTCGGCCTGCTGGGCCTTGTCGCGGGTCTCCTCGCCGCCGCGGCCGGTTCCGCTGCGTCCTGGGCGGTGACGCGCTTCGTCATGGGTGCGACGTGGGTATTCTTGCCGGGGACCCTGGCGATCGTGGTGATCGGTTGCGTCCTGCTGACGCTGGCGCTGGGCTATGTCGGGACCGCGCTGGCGCTGCGGGCCCGCCCGGCGCCGCTGTTGCGCAACGAGTAGCGGCGAGGTTTGTTCGAGCGATGGAGCAATCCCTGTCCGAGACAGATGCGGCCCGCCTCCGCCACGCCTTCAGCCTGGCCGGCGCGGCGCGGGCCCGGGGCGACCGCCCGTTTGCGGCCGTGGTCGTCGCCGAAGACGGAGCAATCCTGGCAGAGGGCCTCTCGACCCAGGGCCAGGGCGGTGGCGGGACGCTCGCGCATTCCGAGA
This sequence comes from Falsiroseomonas oryziterrae, assembly GCF_021864505.1. Taxonomy (GTDB): domain Bacteria; phylum Pseudomonadota; class Alphaproteobacteria; order Acetobacterales; family Acetobacteraceae; genus Falsiroseomonas; species Falsiroseomonas oryziterrae. The sequence goes on along the minus strand of NZ_JAKJIB010000001.1, from coordinate 66,227 downwards.
TGAACGCGTGTCAGGCGGTGATCTCGGCGGGCATCCCCCGGCCGGCGCTGCGGCGGGCGACGATCTATTCGTCCGGGGAGCCCTGCGCGATGTGCGCGGCCGCCATCTTCTACACCGGGATCGGTCGGGTGGTTTACGGGCTTTCGGCGGCGGCGATCCTGCATCTGCGGAACGCACAGCCGCATACCGCAGGCCTGTCCCTGTCCTGCCGGGCGGTGCTCGACAGCGCCGCCGAGGCGGTGGACGTTGTCGGGCCCTGCCTCGAGGCCGAGGGTGCGGTGCCGCACAAGGGTTACTGGGTCCAGGGGGCGGCCTGACGCGGCGGTGGGTCCGACCGGCACGCCTCGCCTCCTTCGCACGTGTCCTTCGCACCTGCGGAATGCTGGCGCATACCCGGTTGATCCGGATTACCAAAACTCCATATGATAGGCGCCGCCGGGACGGCCACTGTCACCCCTGTCCCGCCGGGAGGATCTACTCACCATGGCTTTCGGTCCCGACAACCGCTTCCAGACGGGCGCGTCGGCCTGGACCCAGCCCTTCGGGCGGTCCTCGGCCGTGGATGCCGCCCAGCTCGACGCCGGGCTGCGGGCGTACATGCTGCGGGTCTACAACTGGATGGCCTCCGGCCTCCTGCTGACCGGCATCGTCGCCTATCTGATCGCCCACAATCCGGACGTGGCGAGCCTGTTCTACCAGGTGGTCCGCACCCCGCGCGGCAACGCGACGGTGCCGACGATCCTCGGTTGGGTCGCGATGTTCGCGCCGCTCGCCTTCATCCTGGTGCTGAGCTTCGGCATCAACCGGATGAGCAAGACGACCGCCCAGGCCCTCTTCTGGACCTTCTGCGCCGTCATGGGCGCGTCGCTGTCGAATATCTTCGCGATCTACACCTCGGCCTCCATCGCCTCGACGTTCTTCATCACGGCGGCGATGTTCGCGGGCGTGAGCCTCTACGGCTACACCACGAAGGCTGACCTGACTCGCATGGGCGCCTTCATGATGATGGGCCTGATCGGCATCATCATCGCAGGCATCGTGAACATCTTCCTGCAGAGCTCCGCGCTGCAGTTCGCCATCTCGGTGATCGGCGTGGTGGTGTTCGTCGGCCTGACCGCGTACGACACCCAGCGGATCAAGGCTGACTACATCGAGCATGCCTATGCCGAGGGGACGGAGGAGGCCGGTAAGCGCAGCGTGTTCGACGCGCTCGGGCTCTACCTGAACTTCGTCAACCTGTTCCAGCTGCTGCTCCAGTTCATGGGCGTCCGCCAGAACAGCGAGTGATCCGTCTGCTCGTCTGACGGTACAGACCCCGGCAGGGCAGCCTGCCGGGGTCTTTTTGTGGCGATATCGCTCCGACGCAGCTCAGAAGTAGCCTTCGCGCTTCTTGCGCTCCATCGCGGCGTCCTCATCCCGGTCGATCAGCCGTCCCGCTCGCTCGCTGAACCTGGACTCGCGGATTTCGCGGATGACGTCCGCAACGGTCGTCGCATCGCTGTCCTGCGCCCCGGTCAAGGGCCAGTCGCCCATGGTCCTGAAGCGGACCCGCCGTAGCTCCTCCGCCTCGCCGGCCAGCAGCGGCATGCGGGCGTCGTCCCGCATGATCAGAAGACCGTCCCGCTGCACCACCGGTCGCGGCGCCGCGAAGTAAAGCGGCACAACCGGGATCCCCTCAGCGGCGATGTAGGTCCAGACGTCGAGTTCCGTCCAATCCGAGAGCGGGAAGACCCGCATCGTCTCGCCCGGTCCCTGCCGCGTGTTCCAGAGGCGCCAAAGCTCCGGTCGCTGGTGCCGCGGGTTCCATCCATGCCCCGGGCCGCGATGGCTGAACACGCGTTCCTTCGCCCGGCTGCGCTCCTCGTCTCGACGCGCGCCGCCGATGGCTGCATCGAAGCCCCAGGTATCGAGGGCCTGCCCCAGCGCCTCCGTGGCCATGACCTGCATGTGCAGGCGGGAGCCGTGCGTGAGGGGACCGATACCGCGCGCGTGGCCGTCTCCATTCGTGTGGACGATCAGACGCAAACCAAGCTCCGCGGCGCGCCGATCCCGGAACTCGAGAAGCGCGCGGAAGTCCCAGCCGGTCGCGATGTGGAGCAGCGGAAAGGGCGGCGGGGCGGGCGCGAAGGCCTTCAGCGCGAGATGGAGGACGACCGAGCTGTCCTTGCCGACCGAATAGAGCAGGACCGGATTTCGGAACGCCGCCGCCGCCTCGCGCAGGATGCCAATCGCCTCGGCCTCGAGCCGCCGGAGGTGCGGCGCGATGAGTCCCGGGGGCGGGCAGGTGCCCGCGCTCAACCTGACTTCAGAACGCCCTGCAGCTTCTCCGCGGCAGTGGCCTTGTCGGTGCGATCGATCGCCGCGAGCTCCGCCGCAAGGCGGTCCAGCGCCTGCTCGTAGATCTGCCGCTCGGAGAAGGACTGGTCGGGCTGACCGGCGTTGCGGTGCAGATCGCGCACGACCTCCGCGATGGCGAGCGGATCGCCCGAGTTGATCTTCTGCTCGTACTCCTGGGCCCGCCTGGACCACATGGTGCGCTTGATGCGGGCGCGTCCGCGGAGGACGTCGAGCGCTTCGTTCATCAGCGCTTCGCTGGCGAGCTTTCGCAGTCCCGATGATGCTGCCTTGTTGACCGGGACTCGCAGCGTCATCCGGTTCTCTTCGAAGGTGACGATGATCACCTTCAGCGAAAAGCCGGCGACAGGCATGTCCTCGATGCCTTGCACCTGCCCAACGCCATGCGTCGGATAGACGACGTAGTCGCCGGACTTGAACTCGACCGGTGGCCCCTTCGGCTTTGCCGGTGCTGGCGCTGTCGCATCGGGCCCGGGTGGAGCACCTTGGCGGAGCCCCATCATGCCCGGAGCGCGAGACGGGAAGCTGGGCCGCGACAGCGAGGGCGGGCGCGGCACCGGCGGGCTCGGTTGCGCCGGGGCCGCCGGCGGTGCTGACTGCACCGGGGCGGGACGCGGCGCCGCCATGGCCATGGCTTTGGGCGCGGGCGGGGCCACTGACGGGGAGCTCCGAGCGGGCGGCGGCGGCGGCTCGGCCACGCCCTTGGTCTTCGCAGCCTCCGGCTGCGCCGCCGTGAGCGGGGCCGAAGGCGCCGCGCTTGCGGGTTCTGCCGCGACGGCATCCGGCTTCGCGGCCGACTTGGTCGGGGTCGGCGACGACTTCGGCGGCGCTGCCTTGGCCGGTGCGGACTTCTTCGGCCCGGACGCCTTGGGCGCCGCCGCGTTGGCCGCCTTGGGCTTGACGGACGACGGGCTGCGCGCAGCTGCCTTGGCGCGCGAAGCGCTCTTGGGCTTCGATGCCGCGGTCGGCCGCGCAACGGCCCTTCGCGCTGCGCCCGTCCCGGTCGACGGCTTGCTTGTCTTGGTCTTGGCGGCGCTCGCCTTATTCGTGGCGGACTTGCGAACCGACTTCGCGGGCGCCTTGACGATTGCCTTGGTGACGCGCTTCCCGCCCGCCGACGATGCTCCACGCCGCGGGGCGGTGGCCGCCTTCGGCTTTGTGGCCGCCTTCTGTGCGGGCTTCTTGGCTGGTCGTGCTGAAGCCACGGACTTGGCTGCGCCCTTCGCCGCCTTCTTCGGCGCAGCCGCCCGCACCGGCTTGGTCGTCCGGCCCTTGGCCTGGGCGCTCTTCGACTGGGCGGTTGCCTTCATCACGCTACCCGCTATCCGCGCACCCGGGATTCCGCGACCCTGGGCTTAGTCGCAGGGATTGGCCCCGCCGTCCCGGGGGCCGGGCCCGAGCCGGCATGATCCCACAGACAAGCGGATCGGACCCCGAACGCGTTCCACGTCCCCTGTCCGTTTCCAATCCCAACAAAATTATAACCTGAAAATCAGCCAGTTACCACCCCGGGTGAATTAGAGGGAACGCGCCCATCCCGCCCTGAGCCTCGTTTCTACGGCGTGCCGGGCTCTGGACTGAAGAGGTCGCGCTTGCCTGGCTTGTCCTTCCAGTCGTCGGCATCTGCCGGCGCCTCGCCCTTGCGGGTGATATTTGGCCACTGGGTCGAGTAGGTGCGGTTCAGCTCGACCCAAGCGGACGCCTTGTCGTCGGAATCGGGCACAATCGCCTCCGCCGGGCACTCGGGCTCACAAACCCCGCAATCGATGCACTCGTCAGGATGGATGACGAGCATGTTCTCGCCGACATAGAAGCAATCCACCGGACAGACTTCTACGCAATCCATATACTTGCACTTGATGCAGTTCTCGGTGACGACGTAGGTCACTGCAGCCTCCGGCCCGGCGCGGAAAAGCCCCGCCCCGGTAGGAGAGGATTGGCCTGCCGCGCCGCACAAGGCAAGCCGCTCCTGCCGCCGCGGCGGCTCCGGATCTCTTCAGCAAGCTTGGCGCGCGCGAGCCGGCCACCTGGGCGCAATCGAAGCGTCGCGAAGGCATTCCGCAACTCGCGCGGTTCCTCTTCCTGCGGCAGGCGTGGAAGCAGCTTGTCGGGCGGAACGGGCCGGCCTGGGTAGAGGCGCTGTGGGCTCACCCCGGCCCCGGCGGGGAACCCACCCTCGCTGCGCTAGACCGGATAAGGGCCCTCGGCGTGTCCGAAGACGACCTGACCACCGTGGTCCGCCATATGCAGCGCGAGCTTCTCTGCGCGATCTGCTGCCTGCTGTCCGATCCGGGTGAGTTGGAGCCGGAGGTTCGAGACATGGCCTGGGGTTTCTTCCAACTCGATGCCACCGGCCGGCCGGTGGCGGAGATCGGCTCGCTGCACGAATCTGTCCTCGAGACGGAGCCCGAGTGCGACGGGCGGCGGGCCGACTGACCGGTGCCGATCACGGTCCGTCCTGCGGAGCGAGGTCCTCGTAGAGCAGCCGCGCCTCCGCCGGCGGTCCGCGGCGCAACGCCAATCTCTGCACCCGCCATACCTGGACACGGCCATGGACGGCGAGCGTCAGAACGTCGCCGACGCGCAGTCTCGCATGAGCCTTGTCGGTGGGCTGGCGGTTCAGCCGCACCGCGCCGCCGGCGACGAGGCGGGCGCATTCGCCGCGCGTCTTCGCGAGGCGCGCGCACCAGAGCCAGACATCCAGCCGTTGCCAGTCGGGACCGGCCTCGGCCTCCACCTCAGTCCTTCTTGAGCTTCAGTTGCGCAAGCACGGCGAAGGGCGAGTCGACCTTCGGGCCGGAGGCGTATTCCCGCGGGGCGCGCTCCTCACGGTCGCGTCGCGGACCCTCGAAGCGCGGACGATCGGGACGCGGCCCGCGATCGTCGCGCCGCGGCCCGTTGGGCAGCGGTCCGTCCTGGCGCGGCCGGTCGGACCGCCGCCTATCCGGGCGCTGGTCGTCTCTCTGGTCCCTGTGCCGGTCAGGCCGGGCCTCGCGCTGCGCGGCAGGGCCCTCGGGGGTCTCCCGTCTTGACGTGTCGGGACGCGGCCCGTCCTGGCGCGGCCGGTCGGCATGCTGGTTGTCGCCGCGATGCTCGCGTCGCGGGCCGCGATCCGGCCGCGCGGGGCGCAGGTCCCGGGGGATGGGCGGCCCGAACATGATGCTCGGATCCCAGCGCGGGCCGCGGTCGGGCTGCTCCGGCCGCTGCTGCTGCGGCGCGCGCTCCGTACGTGGCGGGCGCTGCACGCGTTCCGGGCGCGCGACGCCGATCCGCGCCGGTGCGGGCGGCCCGAACTGGTCCTCGGCCAGCGTCTCGGCGGGGATCAACCGGAAGCCCATGGCCTCCAGCACGATGGGCAGCGTGTCGCCCTTCAGACCGAGGCGGGAGGCCAAGCCCTCGGGCACCGGCGCGGGCGCACGGCGGGTGAGATAGCCGAGCTCGCCCGCGATCCGCTCGACGACATCGAGGCGCAGCAGGACATGACCCGCCTGGAGCCAACCCATGGCGGCCGCAAATCCCGGCGGCCAGCTCTCCGGCGGACGCGGCGCCTGCGGATCGTCGGGCGGCGGCTGCGGCGTCTCCGGCAAGGTGACAGAGACGAGACCCGGGTTCGGAAGCGCCGGCGTCGGCAGATGGTGACGCAGGGCCCAGAACTGGGCGCGCAGCGTCATCGCGCGGGGCTTCAGGACTTCGGGCAGGTAGAGCGCGTAGCGACCGGCCCGGATACCGATCGCCTTCAGGCGGGAGCGGAGTTCCGCCGGCACGTCGCGTTCCGTCGCGCCGGGCACCAGGCCCATGCCTTCTCGCAGCCTGTAGGCGGGGCCCCGCAGGCTGTTGTCCTCCGCCGCCTTGGCTTCGACAACCGACAGCGGACCGAGTTCACGTTTCACCAGGCCTTCGAGCCACGCCGCCAGCCGCAGTCGCACACGCTCGCGCTGCGCATTGTCGAGGAACTCGCTCGCGATCGGGTCGATATGCGGCTTGAGCGGCTCCGGGCCCGGTCGGAGGCGGGCGATCTCCGCGCCGTCCCAGAGGACGCGATGCTGCGGCGTCAGGCTGAAGGCCTCGTCCTTAGCGGTCTCGAGCGAGGCCAGGCGTCGGGGCATCTCCTCGCGCAGGGCGCGCCGCGCGGCCCGGAGGACAAGCCGCCTTTCCTCTTCCTTCGTGGCATCCGGGTCGGGCTCGAAGTGGAAGCCCCGCACACGGCCGACCGTATGGCCTTCCACGACGACCTCGCCCTGCCGGGTCACGGCGGAGAGCAGGTTGGCGTCGTCCTCGTCCAGGCGACGGATGAGATGCGCGGCGCGCCGATCCACGAAGCGCGCCAGGAGCCGCTCATGCAGCGCGTCGGACACGTTGTCCTCCGCCTTGCGCGCCTGCGCCTGGCGAGAGGCGGCGTCCGCGAGCCAATCGGCGCGGGCGGCGACGTAGGACCAGATCCGGATGTTGGCGAGCCGGGCCATCAGCGTGTCGAGGTCGCCCTCGACATTGTCGAGCGCCGCGATGGACGCCGTGACCCAGTCATCCGGCAGGGTTCCATCCTTGGCGAGATGGCCGAAGATCCGGCCGCAGAGCCGCGTGTGGCTGTCGTCGGCAATCTTCCTGAAATCGGGAACCTGGCACGCCTCCCAGAGCAGCCGTACCCGGGCACGACCCTGGGCGAGGTCGCGGACCTCGCTCTCGCGCGACAAGGCGTGCAGCGTGATGTGGTCGACCGCGTCGTTGCCCTTCGAGAGACCAGGCATGGGCGGTGGCGCGGCGAGCGACGCGAGCAGCGCGTCGACGCTGGTGAAGTCCAGATCCGCATTGCGCCAGGCGAGTTGCTGCAGCGGGTCGAACTCGTGGTTCTCGATCTGCTTGGCGAGTTCGTCCGGCAGCGGTGGGCAATCGGCGGTCGTGCCGAAGCTTCCGTCGCGCATGCCGCGTCCGGCCCGCCCCGCGATCTGGGCTGCCTCCTGTGCCGTCAGGCCCCGCATCTGATGGCCGTCGAATTTCTGGAGCGCCGCGAAGGCGACATGGTCGACATCCATGTTGAGGCCCATGCCGATCGCGTCGGTGGCCACGAGGAAGTCGACTTCGCGGTTCTGGTAGAGCGCCACCTGGGCATTGCGCGTGCGCGGCGACAGGCGGCCCATCACCACCGCGCATCCGCCGCGCCGGCGCCGCACCGCTTCCGCGATCGCGTAGACCTCGGTCGCGCTGAAGGCGACGATCGCGGAGCGGGGCGGCAGGCGCGTGAGCTTCGCAAGACCGGCATGGGTCAACTGCGACAGGCGCGGCCTCGTCTCGATCTCGGCAGTCGGCACGAGGCGCTGCAGCAGCGGCCGGATCGTCGCGGCGCCGAGGAACATGGTTTCGACGAGTCCGCGCGCGTTCAGCAGGCGGTCGGTGAAGACGTGCCCCCGATCGGGATCGGCGCAAAGCTGGATCTCGTCGACCGCGACGAACTCGGTCCGGCGATCGAGCGGCATCGCCTCCACCGTGCAGGCGAACCACTTCGCCTCCGGCGGCACGATCTTCTCCTCGCCGGTGATCAGCGCGACGTGCCGCTCGCCCTTCACCGCCACCATGCGATCGTAGTTTTCGCGTGCGAGAAGCCGCAACGGGAAGCCGATCACGCCCGAGGCGTGCGCGAGCATGCGCGTGATGGCGAGATGTGTCTTGCCCGTGTTGGTGGGACCGAGGACGGCGCGGACCCGGGCGGGGAACATCTGACGGTCGGACATGAGGGGGCGGGGGACCAGTCCGTAGGAAGCAGATGCCGGGACCCGTCGCACGGCGACGCTCGCTTGGCAACAGTGCTGCCTGGGCGCGTCCGGCGCGATTGATGGCCTTGGCGGGGAGCACGACGCGCGGCAGCCTGGGCGTGTGACCCCCGCGAGCCATCACGCCCTGGTCTATGCCACGCAGTTCTTCGCCTTTGGCGTGATTCTGCCCTTCCTGCCAGCGGTTCTTGCCGCGCAGGGCCTGGACGCCGCGGAGGTCGGCATCGTGCTGGCGACGGGATCGGCGCTTCGGCTGCTCGCCGGCCCCATGGGCGGCAGGCTGGCGGATACGCTTGCCGCGCCGCGCGCCGTGCTGGCGCTCGCGGCAGCGACTGCGGCCCTGTGCTGCGGCGGATTTCTGGTCGCCGCCGGCTTCCTGGCGATGCTGCTCACCTATGCACTGATGAGCGTGGCGCTTGCCCCGGTCATGCCGCTGACCGATGCGCTGACACTCGCCGCCATTCGGCGAACGCCCTTCGACTACGGTCGCGTGCGCGCCGCCGGTTCCGTCGCCTTCATCGTGGCATCGCTTCTCGCCGGCCAGGCCGTGGCCTGGGCCGGCCCCGCCGCAGCCCTTCCATTGATCATGGCGGGGCTCGCAGCCACGGCCCTGGCGGCGGTGTCGCTGCCGGCGCCCGAGGCGTCACGCGGGCGATCCACCGCGTCCGGGGCAGCCGGCCTGCTCGCGCCGCTGAAGGTTCCGGCGTTGCGTTGGCTCATCCTGGTGAGTGCGCTCGTGCAAGGCAGCCACGCCTTCTACTATGCGTTCGGGACCTTGCACTGGCAGGCAGCAGGTCTCGGGGCGGGGCTCATCGGAGCGCTCTGGTCCGTGGGGGTGATCGCCGAGATCGCGCTCTTCGTGTGGGGGCGCGGCATCGTCGCCCGGCTCGGGGCAGTGCGACTGTCGCTCATCGCGGCCATGGCGGGCGTGCTCCGCTGGGCCTTCATCGCGGTCACGACGGATCCGATCGCGCTCTTCGCCCTTCAGATCCTGCACGCGGGAACATTCGGCGCGCAGCATCTGGCAGCCATGATGATCCTCGCGCGCGTGGTGCCGCCGGCGCAGGCCGGCACGGCGCAGGCCTTGCAGGCGTCGCTCGGTGGCGGCCTCTCGATCGGCGTGCTGACGCTCGCTGCCGGACCACTCTACGCCGCCTTCGGTGGCGGCGGCTATTGGGTGATGGCCGCGCTGTGCGCCGCGGCCGTGCCGGCGATCCTCGCGCTCGGGCGCGCCTTGCGGCACTAGGGTCGGCCCGGGCGACAAGGCAGCGCGCAGCGCGTCGCGCGAAGTAACCCGGTGCCTGCGGCGGCTCAGGTCTCGACGTCTCGCCAACCTGCACCGTCCCAGTAGCGGGATGCGATCGCGGCGACGCCCTCGCGCACGCTGATCCTGTGCCAGGCGTTGGACGCGCCCCGGAGCCGGTGCGAGGTCGCGGTCGAGGCCTGCACGAGCATCATCCTGGCGCCAGGAACCGGCGCGATGTCCGGCAGGTGAAGATGCCCGGTCAGCACCATCTGCACATCATGCCGCGCGAAGACCTCGAGGGCGGCCGCGGCACCGCCGACGAGGCGCGCATCCGGCCGCAGGACGGGGGCGGCGAAGGGATGATGCGCGACGACGATCCGGAACAGCGTGTCCGGCAGACACGTGAGCCGCGTCTCGAGCCGCGCGAGCCGATCCGCGCCCACGCGGCCGCGCGCCCAGTTCAGATAGAGACCGCCGCGCCGCGCTGTGTTGAGTCCGACCACGGCCACCTCGGCGTCGGTCCAGACCGGCTCGGTGTCCGAAGCGACGTGACGCTGCCAGCGGCCCCAGGGATCGCTGAACCGTTCAAGGACGTCGAACGCCGTCACGTCATGGTTGCCGGGAACCGCAAGGACGGGTGCCGGCAGCGACCGCAGGAACTGGATCGCAGCATGGAACTCGCGATGCCGTGCCCGCTGCGTCAGGTCGCCGGAGACGACGACGAGATCGGGCCTCGCGCGCGCTACATCGTCGGCCAGGGCCTCCACCACCGCGGGATCCTCGGCGCCGAAATGAAGATCGGAGAGGTGGGCGATGACGGTCAACCGGAGGGCGGCCCGACGGGTAAACGGTCGACCGGCTGCGTCTCTGCCGGGGCTTCCGTGGCTTCGGATGGACGCGGCACGATGACCCGCAGCGCCCCAGGATGGATGCGATAGACCAGTGGGGGCGACAGGATCTGCGCCTCTCCGTCGCTCATGACGCGCAGGGCCTTGCGCGGCGAGCGGATTGTCACTTCGCGGGCGGTCCGCTCGTGCACGAGTTGTGCGCCGCGCCAGGTGCCGAGGAACATGCCGACCAGAAGCCGCACCCACCACCACAGCCCGTAGCGCCGTACGACGTAGAGCGTGAGCTCGCCGGCATCTAGGCGCGGCCGAACCATGATGAGTCCGAAGCCTTCCGCATAGCGGTTGTTTGCGACGGCCATGGCTCGTGTCCAGAGCCGCACGGCGCGCCTGGCTCCGTCGAACTCGATGTGGAGTCGCATCGGCCGGTGCCGCCATGCCCCGCGGATGTTGGCGATCGCGAAGGCCGCACGGGTACGCAGGCTTGCCTTGCCGCGCTGGCGCTCGCGATGACGGCCGAGCCAGGAGGGGGAGCCGATCACCGAATTGCAGAGGTAGACGTGACCGTTCACCTCGGCGACGTCGATGGCCCGGATCGTGCCATGCGCCAGCGCCTCGGCCGCCTTCCCGAGTTCGAGCGGGATTCCGAGGTCCTTGGCCAGCATGTTCATCGTGCCGAGCGGGAGGATACCGAGAGCGGTCTCGGTGCCGATCAGTTTCGCGGCCGCGGCGGCGATGGTGCCGTCCCCGCCGCCCACCACCACGGCATCGGCGCCATGCGCGATCGCATCATCGAGCCGCGAGATGAGCCCGTCCGGATGGTCGGGGACGTGGATCGCTTCGAGCCTCGCGGCTTCGAGGTGACGCGCGACCTCGTCCTCGGCCGCGTGGCGGCCGAGCAGGGATCCGGCGGAACTGTTGAGCACGACGGCGACGCGCACGCCGCTGGAACGGCCCGCGCATGTGAAGGTTCAGCGCAGGGAAGCGAAGGGGCGCAGCCTTCGCGGACCGCGCCCCTCACAACTCGCACAACGCACCAAGCTCGCGGTGCTCGTCGCCTGGCTTCCTCGTGCGACGTTGCGAAGCAACGTCGTGGGGAGCTAGGCGGCCTTGGCCATGCCCCGCAGCACGTAGTGCAGGATGCCGCCGTTCCGGTAGTACTCGACCTCGTCGGCGGTATCGACGCGGCAGAGCAGGCCGGTGCGGTGCGTGGAGCCGTCGGCGCGGTGGATCACCATCTCGACGGTCATGCGCGCCTTGAGATCCTCGAGCCCGAGCAGATCGATAACCTCGTCGCCCTTGAGGCCGAGGGTCTTGCGGTCCTCGCCCTCGCGGAACACCAGCGGCAGCACGCCCATGCCGACTAGGTTGGAGCGGTGGATGCGCTCGAAGCTCTCCGCGATCACCGCCTTCACGCCCAGCAGGAAGGTGCCCTTCGCCGCCCAGTCGCGCGAGGAGCCGGTGCCGTACTCCTTGCCGCCGAAGACGACGAGCGGCACGCCGTCCTTCCGGTACTTCATGGCGACGTCGTAGATCGGCGCCACCTCGCCGGAGGGGTAGTGCTTGGAGATGCCGCCCTCGACGCCGGGCACCATCTCGTTGCGGATGCGGATGTTGGCGAAGGTGCCCCGCATCATGACTTCGTGGTTGCCGCGGCGTGCGCCGTAGCTGTTGAAGTCGGCCTGGCGCACCTGGTGCTCGAGCAGATACTCGCCCGCCGGGGACGCCTTCTTGATCGAACCCGCCGGCGAGATGTGGTCGGTCGTGATGCTGTCGGCCAGCACCGCGAGGATGCGCGCGCCGTGCACAGACTTGATCGGCGCCACGTCCATCGTCATGCCCTCGAAGTAGGGCGGGTTCTGGACGTAGGTGGAACCGGAGTTCCAGCGATAGGTGTCGCTGTCGGCATCCACGCGGATCGCCTGCCACTGCGCCGGGCCCTTGAAGACGTCGCCGTAGCGTTCCTGGAACATCTTGCGCGTCAGCACGGCGTGGACGGTGTCGTTGACCTCCTGCTGCGTCGGCCAGATGTCCCTGAGGTAGACCGGCTTGCCGTCGCTGTCGGCGCCGATCGGGTCGGTCGTCAGGTTCAGCTTTACCGTCCCCGCCAGCGAATAGGCGACGACCAGCGGCGGCGAGGCGAGGTAGTTGGCGCGCACGTTCTGGTGCACGCGGCCTTCGAAGTTGCGGTTGCCCGACAGCACGCTCGCCGCGACCAGCTTGTTGTTCTCGATCGCATCAACGATCGGGTCCGGCAGCGGGCCCGAATTGCCGATGCAGGTGGTGCAGCCGTAGCCGACGGTCTGGAAGCCCATCGCGTCGAGCTCGGCCTGCAGGCCGGACTTGGTCAGGTACTCCGTGACCACCTGGCTACCAGGCGCGAGCGAGGTCTTCACCCAGGGCTTCGGCTTCAGGCCCTTGGCGCGTGCCTTCTTCGCCACGAGCCCTGCGGCGACCAGCACGTAGGGGTTCGAGGTGTTGGTGCAGCTCGTGATCGCCGCGATCACCACGTCGCCATGGCCGAGATCGTAGTTCGCGCCCTCGACCGGCACGCGAAGATCGGCCTTGTCGCCGGGCACGCCCATCGTACCGGCGGCGAGGTCCTTGGAGAATGACGCCGCGACGTTGGTCAGCGCCACGCGATCCTGCGGCCGCTTCGGGCCGGCGAGCGAGGGCTCGACGGTCGAAAGGTCGAGCTCAAGCGTGTCGGTGAAGACCGGGTCGGGCGTGGAGGCGTCGCGCCACATGCCCTGCGCCTTCAGATAGGCCTCGGCGAGCGCGATGCGGTGCTCGTCTCGGCCGGACAGGCGCAGGTAGTCGAGCGTCGTCTTGTCGACCGGGAAGAAGCCGCAGGTCGCGCCGTATTCGGGGGCCATGTTGCCGATCGTCGCGCGGTCGGCGAGCGGCAGGTCCTCGAGGCCCGAGCCGTAGAACTCGACGAACTTGCCGACCACACCCTTCTTGCGGAGCATCTGCGTGACGGTGAGCACCAGGTCGGTCGCCGTGACGCCTTCCTTCAGCCTGCCCGTCAGCTTGAAGCCGATGACGTCCGGAATGAGCATGGCGATGGGCTGGCCGAGCATCGCGGCCTCCGCCTCGATCCCGCCGACGCCCCAGCCCAGCACGCCGAGGCCGTTGACCATCGTCGTGTGGCTATCGGTGCCGTAGCAGCTGTCGGGGAAGGCGTAGCTGTCGGGCCCGTCCTGCGAGGTCCACACGACCTGGGCGAGGTATTCCAGGTTCACCTGGTGACAGATGCCGGTGCCCGGCGGCACGACGCGGAAATTCGCGAAGCCGCTCTGGCCCCAACGGAGGAACTCGTAGCGCTCGCCGTTGCGCTCAAACTCGATGTCCACGTTCTTCTTGAGCGCGTCGGCGGTGCCGGAGACGTCCACCATGACCGAGTGGTCGATGACGAGGTCGACCGGGACCAGCGGGTTCACCTTGCGCGGATCGCCGCCGAGCTTCGCGAGCGCGTCGCGCATCGCGGCGAGGTCCACGACGGCCGGCACGCCGGTGAAGTCCTGCAGCAGGATGCGGGCGGGACGGAACGGCACTTCCTTGTCGGAGCGGCCGTTCTCGAGCCAGCCGGCGATCGCCTTCGCGTCATCGACCGTGTAGCTGCGGCCATCCTCGAAGCGCAGCACGTTCTCGAGCAGAACCTTCAGGCTGAACGGCAGGCGCGAGATGTCGCCGATCTGCTTCGCCGCCTCGGGCAGGCTGAAGTAGTGGTATTCCTTTCCGCCGACGCTCAGCGTCCGGCGCGTCTTCAGGCTGTCCTGCCCGATCATGCGCATGGTCCGGGATCCCCGTGTCGCCCAAGGGGCTTTTGTTGGGCGCCACAGCCGGTTGCGCCCCCTAACAGAGGGGTGCCTTCCGCCGCCTGCGGCGCGATTTCGCCGCGCCGCTTTCGCGACCGCAGCATGCGGCTTAAACCACATGGCGGAAGGGCAGGCCAGGGGGCGCCGCCGCGGGGGGTATGGGCAGTCACGCACCGATGCTGGAGGGAACGGACCTCGCATGCTGGCGCGGGGAGCGGGCCGTTTTCGCCGGGCTCTCCTTCTCCGTGGCGACGGGGGGCGCGCTGCTGCTGACCGGGCCGAATGGGGCCGGCAAGTCCTCGCTGCTTCGGCTTGTCGCGGGGCTGATCAGGCCGGTCGAGGGACGACTTGCCTGGAATGGCGAGGACGCCATGTCGGACCTGCCCGCGCATGCCCGGCGCTTGCGATACCTGAGCCATGGCGATGCGCTGAAGCCGTCGCTGACGGCGCGAGAGAACCTGGACTTCTACGCGAGGCTTTGGGGCGGAGAGGTGACACCGGCGCTCGCCGCGCTCGGGTTGGCCGACCTGGCCGATCTGCCGGTGCGCGTTCTCTCATCGGGCCAGAAGCGGCGCCTGGCCCTGGCGCGACTCGCTCTTGCCCCGGCGGCGCTCTGGTTGCTTGACGAGCCGACGGTGGGGCTCGACGCGGCGTCGGTCGAGCGGCTCGGGGCCTTGCTTGCGGCCCATCGGCGCGGAGGCGGAATCGTCCTTGCCGCCACCCACCTGCCACTCCCGCTGCCCGATGCGGAGGAACTGCGACTTTGAAGGCGTTCGCTGCCGTCTTTCTGCGAGAGGTGCGGCTGGCGATGCGCCATCCGGCGGACACGCTGGCAGCCGTCATGTTCTTCGTGCTGGTCTGCGCCCTGTTCCCGTTCGGGGTCGGGCCGGCGCCCGAGGCCTTGGCACGGATCGCGCCCGGTGCGCTTCTGGCCGCCGCCCTTCTCGCGGCACTCCTGCCGCTGGACCGGCTGTTCGGTGCGGAAGCCGAGGACGGGTCGCTCGAGCAGTTGCTGCTGTCCGGATTGCCGCCTGCCGCCTTGGTCACATCGAAGGCGCTTGGGCATTGGGTGACGACCGGCCTGCCCCTTCTGGCCGCAACCCCTATTGCTGCTGCGATGCTCAATCTTCCGGTCGAGGCATGGGGCACCGCCTTGATCGCGCTCGGCCTTGCGACGGCGGTTCTGTCGCTGTTCGGGACAGCGGGTGCCGCCCTGACGCTCGGCGCGAGGCGTGGGGGCGTGCTGCTGCCGTTGCTTGTCCTTCCGCTGGCCATTCCGGCCGTGATCTTCGGGGCGGCGGCGATCGAGGCCGCGGCTGCCGACCTGTCGGCCCGTCCCTACCTGCTCCTGCTGGGAGCGCTCGTCGCCGTTGCGGCGCCTGTCGCGCCTCTCGCCGCCGCGTTTGCCCTACGCGCCGACTGAACTTGGCCTGGACCTGCCGCCACGCGCTAACGCTGCGGCAAGCCACCGCGAAGCTGGTCTCGCCGCCTCGCTTGGGGGCAAAGAAAAGGCCCGCTAACCCAGGGGGTTAGCAGGCCAAGTCAAACAGGGAGGCTTCACGTCTGGGAGACGAAGGGGTTCGGCCCGGGGCCGAATGACCCTGTCCCGACATGAGGGTCGAGACGAAGACTTACTTAGGTCCGAAGCAGCCATGCGGCATTCGACAAAAACGTCGATCCGCTATGCTAGATTCACATGCGCGCATGGCTGGTGGGAGGTTCGGGGTGCCTACTGTGCCGCGATCCGGCTCGGCCCTGCCAACTCCGCGACGAGGAAGTCACGGAACACCGCTACGCGCTTCGAGTGGCGCAATTCCTCGGGGTAGACGAAGTAAGCCTCGATCCGCGGGGCCTTCAGATCTGGCAGGATCTGTACCAGTCCGTCCAACTCCTCCCCCATGTAGTCCGGGAGCGCGCCGATCCCGAGCCCGCTGCGGACCGCCTGCAGGATTCCCGGCAACGAGTTCATTTCGAGCACTGCCCGACGCGGGGCGCCCGGGCGGCGACCTGCCTCGGCGAGCCAGTTCACGCTTTCGACCGGCGGACGGTAGTCGCCGTAGACGATCATGCGATGCGCATCGAGATCCTCGGCGCGCTGGGGGATGCCGTGGCGCTTCAGGTAGTCGGGGGCGCCGCACACCTTCCACGAGAAGCTGCCGAGGTTCCGCTGGATCAGGTCCGGCTGCCGCGGCGGATGCATCCTGATCGCGACGTCGGCCTCACGCATCGCGAGATCGAGGTCCGCGTCATCCAGCAGCACGGTGAGCGTCACATCCGGATGGAGGTTCAGAAAGCGGTGCAGCCTCGGCGCCAGCCAGATGCTGCCAAATCCCGTGGTGGTCGTGACCTTGAGCCGTCCCGTCGGCTTCTCGCGACTTTCGGTCAGCAGCGCCTCGGTCATCGCGAGCTTAGCGAAGACTTCACGCACCGCACGGTTCAGCGTCTCGCCCTGCTCCGTCAGGATCAGCCCGCGCGCGTGCCGATGGAACAGAGGCACCGCCAGAGCTTCCTCCAGAGCCTGGATCTGCCGCGATACAGCCGATTGGCTCAGGTTCAGCGTTTCGCCGGCATGGGTGAAGGAGCCAGCCTCCGCCACGGCGTGGAACACACGAAGCTTGTCCCAGTCGAGCGGCATTACCGCGGCGTCTCCCTCAGCTCTCCGTTGCCGTTAGGCTGCCACGCGTGCGGGGCGCCTGCCTAGGTGATGTTTGCGCCAAGGGTCAGTTCCACGACCCGATGGCTGCAGCTTCAAGGGGCATGTGCGCGAGGAATTTCTCCGCATCAAGCGCAGCCATGCAGCCTGTCCCCGCTGCCGTGACCGCCTGCCGGTAAACCCGATCCTGCACATCGCCAGCGGCGAAGACGCCGGCCACTGACGTTCGCGTCGTCCCGGCTTCAGTCACGATGTAGCCGTCGCTGTCCATTTCCAGCTTGCCCTTGAACAGTGCTGTCGCGGGATCGTGTCCGATAGCAACGAAAATGCCTTGAAATGGCAGTTCCGATCGTTCGCCAGTCTTCACGTTCCGTAGCGCGAGACCGCGGGCTACTGGCAATCTGCCCGAAGAGTCCGCGAGAATTTCTTCGACCACGCTGTCCCAGACAAAGGATACATTCGGCTTGGCGCGCAGACGCTCCTGCAGGATGCGCTCGGACCGCAGCGTATCCCGGCGGTGCACCAGCGTGACATGCCGGGCCAGGTTGGACAGATACAGCGCCTCCTCGGTCGCGCTGTTGCCGCCCCCGATGACAGCGACATCCTTGCCGCGGAAGAAGAACCCGTCGCAGGTGGCGCAAGCCGAGACGCCAAAGCCGGAGAGTTCCTTCTCGCCCTTGACGCCCAGCCAGCGGGCCTGCGCGCCTGTGGCGATCACGAGCGAATCGGCCAGGAAAACCTGCCCGGAGTCGCCGCGTGCGCGGAACGGGCGTTGCGCGAGGTCGACGTCGACAATCACGTCATGGACGATTTCCGCGCCCACGTGCTCCGCCTGGGCACGCATCTGGTCCATCAGCCAAGGACCCTGGACGGCGGCGGCAAACCCAGGAAAATTTTCCACATCCGTGGTGATTGTCAACTGGCCACCAGGCTGCAGGCCGGCAACCACGAGCGGTGCGAGGCTGGCTCGTGCGGCGTAGATTGCCGCGGTGTAGCCGGCCGGTCCGGCACCGATAACAAGAAGCTTGGTACGACGCGTCTCGGCCACGGGGCATCCATGTTCAACTGGGGGGCCTCATCCATATCGGCGGGATCGGCGGCCGCCTCAACCGATTCGTGCTGACATGTCGGATGCCACGTGGTAATGCTTGCAAATACGTAATCTAAACCCAGATGAGGCGGCAGCGTCGCCGCGAGAAGAAGGGCTGCCCATGCGTCGTGTCGCCGAGCCGGATCTGGACGCCGTCGATCGCCAGATCCTGGCGGAACTTCAGGCTGACGGACGCATGACGAATGTGGAATTGGCGCGCCGTGTGGGGCTTTCTGCCCCGCCTTGCTTGCGGCGCGTGCGTCGCCTCGAGGAGCAAGGGATCATCCGCGGCTACCACGCCGATCTCAACGCTCAGGCTCTCGGCTGGCAGATCTCGTTCTTCGCCATCGTCGGCCTGGAGACGCAGAAGGAGGTCGTTCTCTCTGCGTTCGAGCGCATGGTGACCTCCTGGCCTGAAGTCCGCGAGTGCCACATGATCCGCGGCGGCGGCGACTTCCTCCTGCGGCTTGTCGCGAAAGACACGCAGCACGAGAACGCGCTGACGGCCAAGCTCACGGAAGCCCCTCACGTGCTACGCGTGCAGACCATGCCAACGATCCGAACGGCGCGCGACCTCTCGGGGGTTCCGGTGGATCGGGAAGCGGTTCCGGCCTGATCCGCTCGCGCGTGCGACCCACCCGCGGTCCTGTGGGCGGATCGTGACGCGTGCCGGCGGCTGCCACCTATCCGCGCCGGACGACGTAGTTGCCCGCCTGCAGCGCGGCGACGATGGCAGCGCCCTGCTGGGCGTCACGCACCTCGACCATGAGTTCGAGTTCTGCGGACTGCACCGATGGTGCGGCGAACAGTCGCTGGTGATTCACCTCGATGACGTTGCCGCCGGCAGCCGCGACTCGGGTTGCGATGTCGGCCAGCACGCCCGGGCGGTCCGGGATGTCGAGGTGCAGGCGAAGGATGCGTCCATCGCGGAGCAACTGGCGCAGCAGCACGTTGGAGAGCACCCGCGCATCGATGTTCCCGCCGCAGATCGGAATGCCCACGGTGCGGCCTGCGAACCTCTCAGGATGCGCGAGAACGGCGGCGAGGCCTGCAGCCCCCGCGCCCTCGGCCACCACCTTGGCACCCTCGGCCAGGAGCGCGATCGCCTCCTCCACCGCGCGCTCCGGCACGACGAGCACCTCGATGCCATGCTGCTTCAACCACGCGAACGGGAGTTCGCCGACATCGCGCACAGCGATGCCTTCGGCGATCGTCGGGCCACCGACAGCGACCGTCTGGCCCTGCAGGCGCTGCGCCATCGCGGGATAGCCCTCGACCTCTACGCCGAACACGCGCAGTCCCGGCTTCAGTTCGAGGGCGGCGGCGGCGCAGCCGGTCAGCAAGCCGCCGCCGCCGACCGGAACAGACAAGGTGTCGACCTCGGGTGCGTCCTCCAGAAGTTCGAGTGCCGCGGTCCCCTGGCCGGCGATCACGCCGAGATCGTCGTAGGGGTGGATGAATGTCAGCCCGTCGCGGAGGGCGAGTTCATGTGCGTGGGCAGCCGCCTCGGCGAGGGTCTCGCCGTGCAGCACGACCTTCGCACCCCAGCCCTCCGTTCGCGTCACCTTGGTGGCTGGCGTGAACTTCGGCATGACGATGGTGGCCCCGATGCCGGCCAGGGCGGCATGGCGAGCAACGGCCTGCGCATGGTTGCCGGCGGACATCGCGATGACGCCGGCTGCGCGTTCGCGCGCTGTCAGCAGCGCGATGCGATTGGCCGCGCCCCGCTCCTTGAAGGCGCCGGTCGCCTGCAGGTTGTCGAGCTTCAGGACGATCGTCGCGCCGGTCGAGCGTGACAGGGCGTCGCAGCGGATCGTGGGCGTACGCAACACCGAGCCGCGGATGCGGACAGCTGCCGCCCTGATATCGGCCAGCGTCACATGCGGCATTGCCGCCGGTTCGGTTGCGGCCGCGTGGCCGCGCAGCGGGGACATCGCTGTCGGATCCTTCAACCAGACGATGGATGGTCGCGCTGCTGCGACGCCACGAGCTTTGTCAGCGGCGTTCAGCTGAAGCGGACCGCCGCGATCTCATAGACGCGGGAACCGCCCGGCGCGGGCACCTCGACGCTGTCGCCGACCTTCTTGCCGATCAGGGCCTTCGCCAAGGGCGACGAGATGGAGATGGAGCCCGCCTTCATGTCGGCTTCGAAGGCGCCGACGATGCGGTAGGTCTTCTCGTCTTCCGTCTCCTCGTCCACGACGGTGACATGCGCGCCGAAGCGCACCTGGTCGCCCGACATCTTGGTCGTGTCGATCACCTCGACGGACGGAACGATCGCCTCGAGTTCCGCAATCCGGCCTTCGATGAAGGACTGACGCTCGCGCGCCGCGTGGTACTCGGCATTCTCCGAGAGGTCGCCATGGGCGCGTGCCTCGGCGATCGCTCGGATCACGGCGGGGCGCTCCTCGGCCTTCAACTGCCGGAGTTCCTCCTGGAGGCGTGCGAGACCCTCCGCGGTCATGGGGAACTTCTGCACGTCACGTCCTTCCTTCAGACGGCCCGCCAGGGTCGAATCGAATTGAAGCACTGGGAAACCGGCGGGGGAAAACGAGATAGGGCGGCGGAGGGTGGCCCCCTCACCGCCGCCCACTGTCTCAAAACGAGCGGCTAAAATACGCTTGCAGAGGCGCAACATCAAGGGTTCCGGCCTTCAGGGCGGCAATCGCGTGCACCGCGGCCCGGGCTCCGGCCATGGTCGTGTAATGCGGGACCCCATGGGTCAATGCACTGCGACGGATGTCAAAGCTGTCCGAGACCGACTGTCCGCCGCTCGTTGTGTTGATGACGAGCTGGATTGCCTCGGACTTGATGGCGTCCACGCAATGCGGCCGACCCTCGAGTACCTTGTTGACGACGGTGCACTCGAGGCCGGCATCGCGCAGCTTGGCGGCGGTGCCTCGGGTCGCCGTGATCTTGAAGCCCATTTCAAGTAGCCGGCGGGCCAACGTGACGGCACCCGGCTTGTCGCCGTCCTTCACCGAAATGAAGGCGGTGCCGGTTTCCGGCAGCCTTACGCCTGCGCCCAACTGCGATTTCAGGAATGCGCGCTCGAAGGAACTGTCGAGGCCCATCACCTCCCCGGTGGACTTCATCTCGGGGCCGAGCAGGACATCGACGCCTGGGAAGCGATTGAACGGGAAGACGGCCTCCTTCACCGCGACATGCGGTGCGATGGCGGCGTCATCGAGGTCGAAGTCGCGCAAGGCTGCACCGGCCATGACCCGCGCGCCGATCTTCGCGACCGCAACGCCGGTGGCCTTGGCAACAAACGGCACCGTGCGCGAGGCGCGGGGGTTGACCTCGAGCACGTACACCTCCCCGTCCTTGACGGCGTACTGCACGTTCATCAGCCCCTTGACCTTGAGGGCCTTGGCCATCGCCTCCGTCTCCGCCTTCAGCTCCGTCACCAGGGCGGGCGAGAGGCTGTAGGGCGGCAGCGAGCAGGCGCTGTCGCCGGAATGGATGCCGGCCTCCTCGATGTGCTCCATCACGCCGGCGACATAGACCTCGCCATGCGCATCCGCGATGCAATCCACGTCGACCTCGATCGCATCCACCAGGTACTGGTCGACCAGGATCGGGTTGTCGCCCGAGACCTTCACGGCCTCTGCACCGAAGCGGCGCAGCTGTTCGCGGTTATGGCAGATCTCCATCGCACGCCCGCCGAGCACGTAGGAGGGGCGAACCACGACGGGATAGCCGATCCGCGCCGCCTCGCGCTCCGCCTCGTCGAGGTCGCGGGCCGTGCCGTTGGCGGGCTGCTTCAGGCCGAGCGATTTGAGCAATTGCTGGAAGCGCTCCCTGTCCTCGGCGATGTCGATCGAATCCGACGAGGTGCCAAGGATCGGGATGCCGGCCTTGTGCAGTGCCTGGGAGAGCTTGAGCGGCGTCTGACCGCCATACTGCACGATGCAGCCCAGCACCTCGCCGTTCTCCTGCTCCTTGCGGACCAGGGCGATCACATCCTCGGCGGTGAGCGGCTCGAAATAGAGCCGGTCTGAGGTATCGTAGTCGGTGCTGACCGTCTCCGGGTTGCAGTTGACCATGATGGTTTCGAAGCCGGCCTCGCGCAGCGCATAGGCCGCGTGCACGCAGCAATAGTCGAACTCGATGCCCTGGCCGATGCGGTTCGGTCCGCCGCCGAGGATCACGATCTTCTTCCGGTCGGTCGGCCGGCTTTCGCACGCAGGGGTTCCGAAGCCGCCCTCGTAGGTCGAGTACATGTAGGGCGTGTCGGAGGCGAATTCGGCGGCACAGGTGTCGATGCGCTTGTAGACCGGCGACACCTGCAGCGCCTGGCGCGCCGCGGCGACCTTGGCTTCGGTCGTATTTGCCAGCTTGGCGAGGCGGCGGTCGGAGAAGCCGAGCGCCTTGAGCGCACGGAAGCCTTGCGCCGTCTTCGGCAGGCCGTTCGCGACCACGCCCTTCTCGGCCTGCACGATGCGGTCGAACTCCTGGATGAACCAGGGATCGAACTTGCTGGCGTCGTGGATCTCCTCGATCGACATGCCGGCGCGCAGCGCCTGCGCGACGACCAGCGCGCGATCCGGCTTCGGCGTGGCGAGCGCGGTGCGAAGCGCCGTGTGATCCGTCAGGTCGAGTTCGTCGAGGCCCGAAAGCCCGGTCTCGAGCCCGCGCAGACCCTTCTGGAAGGCCTCGCAGAAGGAGCGGCCGATCGCCATCGTCTCGCCGACCGACTTCATGCTCGTGGTCAGTGTCGCCGGCGTGCCGGGGAACTTCTCGAAGGTGAAGCGGGGGATCTTCACCACGACGTAGTCGATCGTCGGCTCGAAGCTTGCCGGCGTGACCTTGGTGATGTCGTTCGCCAGCTCGTCCAGCGTGTAGCCGACGGCGAGCTTCGCCGCGACCTTGGCGATCGGGAAGCCCGTCGCCTTCGACGCGAGCGCCGAGGAGCGCGAGACGCGGGGGTTCATCTCGATGATGACCATGCGGCCATCGGCGGGATTGATGCCGAACTGCACGTTCGATCCGCCCGTGTCCACGCCGATCTCGCGCAAGCACGCGATCGAGGCGTCGCGCATGCGCTGGTATTCCTTGTCCGTCAGCGTCAGTGCCGGTGCGATCGTCACCGAATCACCGGTGTGCACGCCCATGGGATCGAGGTTCTCGATCGAGCAGACGATGATGCAGTTGTCCGCCCTGTCGCGGACCACTTCCATCTCGAACTCCTTCCAGCCAAGCACGCTCTCCTCGACCAGCACCTCGGTGGTCATGGAGGCCGCCAGCCCGGCGGAGACGATCTGCTCGAACTCCTCGCGGTTGTAGGCAATGCCGCCGCCGGTGCCGCCGAGCGTGAAGGACGGACGGATGACGCAGGGCAGCCCGACGAGCTCGAGGGCCGCCTGCGCTTCGGCCATCGAATGCGCGATGGCGCTCTTCGGGCTCTCGATCCCGATCTTCGACATCGCGTCGCGGAACTTCTGGCGATCCTCGGCCTTGTCGATCACCTCCGCCTTCGCGCCGATCAGTTCGCAGCCATACTTCCGCAGGACGCCGGCGGCATCGAGCTTCAACGCCGTATTGAGTGCCGTCTGCCCGCCCATCGTCGGCAGCAGCGCGTCGGGTCGTTCCTTGGCGATGATCTTCTCGACCATCTCCGGCGTGATCGGCTCGATATACGTCGCATCCGCAAGGCCCGGATCGGTCATGATCGTGGCCGGGTTGGAGTTCACCAGGATGACTCGGTAGCCCTCCGCGCGCAGCGCCTTGCACGCCTGCGCACCGGAATAGTCGAACTCGCAAGCCTGTCCGATGACGATCGGGCCAGCGCCGATGATGAGGATCGAGCTGATGTCGGTACGCTTCGGCATGTCAGGCTCCGGTCGAGTTCTGCCGCCGCGCCGTCCACAGCAGTGCGGGCAGGATGAGGAGATGGGGGATTCCCCAGAAGGCAAAGGCCCAGGCGGCGTGCTCGCCCATCAGCAGCGTCGTCGCGCCATGCACGACGCTCGAGATCACGAAGGCCGTCATCGCCGCCCGCATGGGTGGGAACATCTTCCGCAGCGAGCCCGCCAGGACGAAGAGCACCAGGCCCGAATAGGCCAGCGCAAAGAGGCCCATCGCGAATTCCATCAGGAGCGCGCCTCCGTCGCGAGCTTCACCGCAAGCAAGGCGAGTGCGACGCCGAGCACCCAGCGCTGGACCGCCATCCAGACGGGCTTGGTCGAGAGGAACTTCGCCGTCCCTGCCGCCCCCCAGACCAGGACGGCATCCCAGAGCGTACAGACAAGGATCTGCGTGGCGCCCAGGATCGCCGCCTGGAGAAACAGGCTGCCGCGCTCGGGGTCGAGGAAGGGCGGCAGGACCGCCATGTAGAAGAGCGCAACCTTGGGATTGAGCGCCGCGGTCGCGAAGCCGACGCCGAACAGCCGCGCGGCAGGCTCCTGCGGCAGCTTGCGCGCGGCGAAGAGCGGTTGGCCGCTCGGCTTCACGCACTGCCAAGCGAGGTAGAGCAGATAGGCGGCACCGCCGAGGCGCAGCACGTCCCAGGCATAGGGAACGGCCAGCAGCGCGGCGGTGATTCCGGCGGCTGCGCAGAGCATGATGGCGAGCGAGCCCGCCTGGCAGCCGACCAACGAGATCATGCCGGCCGAGGTGCCCTGCGCCAGGGCGCGGCTGACCAGATAGAGCATGTTCGGCCCTGGCGTGACCGCCAGGCCGAGCGAGAGCGCGGCGAAGACGAGAAGCGTCTCGGCGGAGGGCATGGGCCCCTCAGGCGCGCTTCTGCTGTTCGATGAGGTCGACGAAGCGCTGGAACAGGTAGTGGCTGTCCGTCGGCCCAGGCGAGGCTTCCGGGTGGTACTGCACCGAGAAGGCCGGCAGCTTCGTGCTGGCGATACCCTCGTTCGAGCCGTCGAAGAGACTGCGGTGGGTCACCTCGACGCCCACCGGCAGGCTCGTCTCGTCGACCGCGAAGCCATGGTTCTGGCTGGTGATCTCGACCTTGCCGGTCTTCAGATCCTTGACCGGCTGGTTCGCGCCGCGATGACCGCGGTCGAGCTTGTAGGTCTTCGCGCCGAGGGCCAGCGCCAGCAACTGGTGGCCGAGGCAGATGCCGAAGGTCGGCACGCTGGCGGCCAGCACGCCCTGGATGACAGGCACTGCGTACTTGCCCGTCGCCGCAGGATCGCCCGGCCCGTTTGACAGGAACACGCCATCCGGCCGGTGGCGCAGGATGTCCTCCGTCGTCGCGGTGGCCGGCACTACCGTCACGTCGCAGCCCGCCGCGGCAAGGCAGCGCAGGATGTTGCGCTTCGCGCCGTAGTCCACCGCGACCACCTTGAAGCGTGGCGAGGTCTGCCGTCCGTAGCCCTCGCCGATCGTCCAGGTGGTCTCGCTCCAGTCGTAGGTCTGCCGGGTCGAGACCTCCTTCGCGAGGTCCATCCCCTCCAGCCCAGGCCATGCCTGCGCCTCGCGCTGCAGGGCCGGCAGGTCGAAGCGGCCGTCGGCCGGGAAGCACAGCACGCCGTTCGGCGCGCCGCCGTCGCGGATCCGTGCCGTGAGCGCGCGCGTATCCACGCCCGCGATCCCCGGCACGCCGTACGACTTCAGCCAATCGTCGAGGTGCCGCGTGGCGCGCCAGTTCGACGGGGCGGTGACGTCCTGCTTGACGATGAGCCCACGGGCGGCCGGGGCTGTCGCCTCGATGTCCTCGGGGTTGGCGCCGACGTTCCCGATATGGGGGAAGGTGAAGCAGATGGTCTGCCCGGCGTAGGAGGGATCCGTGAGCACCTCCTGGTAGCCCGTCATCGATGTGTTGAAGCAGATCTCGGCGACCGTCGTCGCATGCGCCCCGAAGCCGCGCCCCCAGAGCACGCTGCCATCTGCGAGGACGAGGGCCGCGGTCGCTCCTTCGGGGGTTGCGTGGTCGGGCACGGGAGACTCCGTCGTGATCTTGCGGGATTCGCTACGCGGGAGGTCGCTCAGCGACAGGCCGGTGGCGGCGATGACCTCAGGCCAGTGCTTTGCGGGAATGGTACGGGCCTGGCGCCACTTCCGCAGGGCTTCCGTGCCGACCCCGAGGCGACCCGCTGCCGCCTCAGGCCCCCCGAGGAGGCCGATGATGTCTTCCACCGTTCGCATGGCCTCGATATGTGGGAAAAAACTTCCCGGGTCCAGCGCGATGATGGGTTGGGAGAGAATTTCCCGGGCGTGGTCGGTCCGCGGCGTCCTCGGTCTAGGCTGCGGTTCTGCGCCGGAGGGTTGGGCCGGTGCGCCCGAGCGGCTAGATCAGGCCTGAAGGAGACACCCGGCCATGGCCGACGACCTGCGCGCCCGATTCAATGCCGCGATGAAGGAGGCGATGCTCGCCAAGGATGCGGCGAGGACCTCCACCGTCCGAATGATCATCGCCAAGCTAAAGGAGGTCGACATCGCCGCCAGGCCCTCGGGCGTGGACAAGGTGCCGGACGATCAGGTGGTGGCCATGCTCCGCAGCATGGTGAAGTCCCGGCGGGAAAGCGTCGAACTCTATCGCCAGGGCGGCCGGCAGGAACTGGTGGACAAGGAACTGGCCGAAATCGCGGTGATCGAGTCGTTCCTGCCGCAGCAGATGGACGAGGCCGCGATCGCTGCCGCCGTCGACGCCGCCATCGCCGAAGCCGGGGCGTCCAGCGTCAAGGACATGGGCAAGGTCATGGCCGTGCTGAAGAAGCACGGCCCGGCGCTCGACATGTCCCGGGCGAACCCGCTTGTGAAGGCCAGGCTGGGGGCGTGACGCGGCAGGGCTTTGCCAGCGCGACCGTCCCTTCGGCCGCGTCCCGTCCCGGGCGCTGAGGGCCGTCGCGCATGGCGCTGCCCCCCGCCTTCCTCGACGAACTGCGGCTCCGGACCCCGCTGCCGGGCCTGATCGGCCGCAAGACGCGGCTCACCCGGTCCGGCCGGAACTGGAAGGCCTGCTGTCCCTTCCACGGCGAGAAGACACCGTCCTTCTACGTCTACGACGACCATTTCCATTGCTTCGGCTGCGGCGCGCATGGCGACGCGATCACCTTCGTCATGCGTGCCGAAGGCGCGTCCTTCCCCGAGGCGGTGGAGCGCCTGGCGGCGGAGGCCGGCCTCGAGGTGCCGAAGCCGACGCCCGAAGCGGCCGCGCGCGAAAAGCGGGCGCGCGACCTGCATGGCGTGCTCGAAGCGGCCTGTGCCGCTTTCCAGCGGCGGCTGCGGCTGCCGGAGGGGGCGGATGGCCTTGCCTATCTCAAGCGCCGCGGGCTGTCGGATGCGACGATCGCCGGCTTCGGTCTGGGCTGGTCCGGTGGCGGCCGTGGCGCGATCGCCGCGGACCTGAAGGCCGAGGGCATCACGCAGGAGCAGCTTGCCGAAGCCGGCCTCATCCGCGCCCGGGAGGGCGACGGCGAAGGCCGGAGCGAGGGCTTCACGGACCTCTTCTTCAACCGCGTCATGTTCCCGATCCGCGACCGGCGCGGCCGGATGATCAGCTTCGGCGGCCGGGTCCTCGGCGACGGCGTGCCGAAATACGTGAACGGCCCGGAGACGGTGCTCTTCAAGAAGCGCAGCAGCCTCTACGCGCTGGACCTCGCCAAGGAAGGCGCATTCCGCGGTGGTACCGTCGTCGCGGTCGAGGGCTACATGGACGTCATCGCCCTGCACCAGGCCGGTTTCACCGGGGCGGTGGCGCCGCTCGGCACGGCCCTGACCGCGGAACAGCTGGAGGAACTCTGGCGCCTGACGCCGGAGCCCGTGCTGTGCTTCGACGGCGACGCGGCCGGCGCACGGGCTGCGGCGCGGGCCGCCGAGACGGCGCTGCCGCTGGTGACCGTTGAACGGACGTTGAGATTTGTGACGCTCCCAAACGGGGAAGACCCCGACACCCTGCTGTTGAAGGGCGGGTCACGCGCGTTCGAGGCGTTGCTCAAAGCTCCACGTAAGATTGAAGACGTGCTTTGGGGGCTTATACAGGAGGCGGCACCTGGAGCCGGTGTGACCGCGCGCGGCAAACAGAAGAGCGAAATATTTCGCTTTTCGAGGCTCATTACAGACCGATCTCTTGCTGATGCATTACGCGAAGAGTTACTGAGCCGCTGGAACTCGGGACGTCCAGGCTCACGAGGGTCAGGTGCTCGGAACTCCGGGCACTCGGCTCTTCAACCAAGGCGCCCAATGAATGTTCCGCGCCCGGCGATTACATCGGAAAGAACGCGAATGGCGCAGGGCGCGGCTCTGATGGCCATCACGCTCCGCCACCCCTGGCTGCTGACGGAGGTCGAGGAGAGCCTGGCGGGCCTTGACCTTGGCGCGGGGCTCGCCGCGCAGTGCCGGAGCGCCGTTCTCGCATGGCTGGCACAGGGACACGCGCTTGACTCGGCTGGGCTCATGGACCACCTCGCCAAGGTTGGCCTGGGGGAGGCGGCGGCGGCGTTGCTCCGCGACCCATCCCTTCCGTTCGCGGCCCGGCCGGACGCTCAGCCCAAGGAGGCGCTGGACGGGTGGTGGCACTTCTTCGCCCTGCTGCGTGGCGAGGCGGAGCTGCTGGACGATCAGGCCGCCGCCCGGCGCGCCTGGACCGAGAGCAACGATGCCGGCGAGCAGGAGCGGGCGCAGCGTCGCCTCGTCAGGTTGCAGGCCGCCATCGCCGCCCTGCGGCGCGGCGAGTGGGGCGAGGACGAAGACGAGCCGCCGGGCGGGGCCGGCAACGGGGATCGGCCTGGGGGACACCCCAGGAGCACCCCATAAAGTAGGGGGCCTTTGCATCACCGGCGGGGTGATGGCGGCCCGGAAGGCGGCGTGCCGGCGAAAGCCGGAACGGAGCGCCGGCAGGACGACGGAGCAGGGTCAGGCATGGCAACCAAGGTCGCCAACGGCGCCGAGACGGTCGAAGGCCGCGACGAGGCGGTGGAGGGCGTGCTGCTCGACATCCAGTCGGCGGCCGTCAAGAAGCTCGTCGCCCGCGGCAAGGAGCGGGGCTACGTCACCTATGACGAGCTGAACGCCGCCCTGCCGTCCGAACAGGTGTCCTCCGAGACGATCGAGGACACCATGGCGATGCTCTCGGACCTCGGGATCAACGTCGTCGAGAACGAGGAAGGCGAGGACGGCGAGGCTGCCGCGCCCAAGCCCGTCGCCAAGGCCGAAGAGGAAGAGGACGAGGAGTCGGGCGGGAATGTGGACGAGGAAAGCCTCGGCCGCACCGACGACCCGGTCCGCATGTACCTCCGCGAAATGGGCAGCGTGGAGCTGCTTTCGCGCGAGGGCGAGATCGCCATCGCCAAGCGCATCGAGGCCGGGCGCGACATGATGATCGGCGGGCTCTGCGAGAGCCCGCTGACCTTCAAGGCCATCGTCGCCTGGCACGACGCGGTCAAGGAAGGCCGCATGCTGCTGCGCGACGTCATCGACCTCGAGGCGACGGCCGGCGCCAACAACCCGGAGGGTGCGGCGCAGGCGCAGGAGGAGGAATTCGAGGAGGGCGACGAGGAAGGCGGCGGCCTCGGCCTGTCGCTCTCGGCGCTGGAGGAGAAGCTCAAGCCGGAGGCGCTGGCTGCGTTCGAGGCGATCGAGAGCGCCTATTCGAAGCTGCAGAAGCTCTCCGCGAAGCGGATGGACGCCTACACCTCGGGCGGCGAGACCTCCGCGCGCAGCGAGAAGACCTACGAGAAGCAGCGCGTGGAGCTCGTCGCGCTGGTGGAGAAGGTGCATCTCCACAACAACCGCATCGAGGAGCTGGTGGACCAGCTCAAGGGACTGAACCGCCGGCTGACGACCCTGGAAGGCCAGATCCTCCGCATGGCGGAGGGCCACAAGGTGAAGCGCGAGGAGTTCATCCAGAGCTGGCGTGGCCACGAGCTCGACCCGGCCTGGTTCGACGGGCTCGCCAAGCTGAAGGGGAAGGGCTGGCAGGCCTTCGTCACGAAGTCGAAGGACGACGTCGAGGCGGTCCGCGGCGAGATCGCGAAGGTCGCCGGCGAAACCGGCCTGCCGGTGGACGAGTTCAAGCGCGTCTACGCGACCGTCTCCCGTGGCGAGCGGGACATGACGCAGGCGAAGAAGGAGATGATCGAGGCGAACCTCCGCCTCGTGATCTCGATCGCCAAGAAGTACACCAACCGCGGCCTGCAGTTCCTGGACCTGATCCAGGAGGGCAACATCGGCCTGATGAAGGCGGTGGACAAGTTCGAGTATCGCCGCGGCTACAAGTTCTCGACCTATGCGACCTGGTGGATCCGCCAGGCCATCACGCGGTCCATCGCGGACCAGGCGCGGACCATCCGCATCCCGGTCCACATGATCGAGACCATCAACAAGCTGGTCCGCACCAGCCGCCAGATGCTGCACGAGATCGGCCGCGAGCCGACGCCGGAGGAACTTGCCGAGAAGCTCGGCATGCCGCTCGAGAAGGTGCGCAAGGTCCTGAAGATCGCGAAGGAGCCGATCTCCCTCGAGACGCCGATCGGCGACGAGGAGGACAGCCATCTCGGCGACTTCATCGAGGACAAGAACGCGATCATCCCGCTCGATGCCGCGATCCAGTCCAACCTCCGCGAGGCCACGACGCGCGTGCTGTCGAGCCTGACGCCGCGCGAGGAACGCGTGCTCCGCATGCGCTTCGGCATCGGCATGAACACCGACCACACCCTCGAAGAGGTCGGCCAGCAGTTCAACGTGACGCGCGAGCGCATCCGCCAGATCGAGGCGAAGGCGCTGCGGAAGCTCAAGCACCCGAGCCGGTCGCGCAAGCTGCGCAGCTTCCTGGACAACTGACCGGCCCATGAGCGCGGCGCGCGAACCGGTCACACGTATCGCCGTTGAGGTGACCTTCCTCCGGATGGATGCGCCACCCGGCGATGCGGCGCCGGCGCTCCCCGACGGCTCGGCTGTGGTGCGGGTCTCCCGCTGCTCGGTTCCGTTCTACCGCTATCTCTACGATACGGTGGGGCGGGATTGGGTCTGGTGGCTGCGCCGCACCGTCCCGGACGACGAGATCGCAGGTCTGCTCGCCCGGCCGGACGTCTCCATCCACGTCCTATACCGGGACGGCGAGCCCGCAGGCTTCTACGAACTGGAGCGGCGCGGCGGCGACGGGGGCGTCAACCTCTCCTACTTCGGCCTGATGCCGCACGTGATCGGCCAGGGCTTGGGGCGCGGCCTGCTGCGCCACGCCGTGGATACCGCCTGGGTCGATCGCCCCTCGGTCGTGACGGTGAACACCTGCACGGCTGACCATCCGCGCGCCTTGCCGAACTACATCGCGGCCGGCTTCCGGGTGCTGCGCACGGTTCGGGAGGTCTGGCCGGTGCCGCAGCGGCTCGGCCTGCGTATTCCCGACCGGCTGCGGATCTGAGCGGGCGGTTTCCGTTCCGGCCTCGGCGCTCCTAGACTGGGGAGCGTGGAGAGGGGGGTCAGGATGCGGAGTGCTTTGATCGTCGGTGCCGCACTGCTTGCCGGCTGTTCGCCGGACTACTCGGCAGTGCGCGACTGGTCGTCGCAGGCGCGGGAAGCGGTCCTGCCGTTGCAGGCGAGCCGTGTCGCGTCCGACCCCGCTCTCCTCCCTCCACCCCCGGCGCCCGTCACCGCCGAGGGGCGAGCGGGCGCGGTGCAGGCGCTGAACGAAGGCATCGCCTCCTGGCTTGGGCTGCTGGCCTATCTCGCCGACGACGGCTGGCCGCGGCAGCGCGAGAACCCGCTGACGGCGCTTGCCGAGAAGGTCCAGCCCTTCGACCCGGAAGGCGCCGCGGCGCTCACGAATCTCGGCGAGATCATGGGCTACACGGCGCGGCGCAACACACGCGCTCCCTATCTCCGCACTGCGATTCAACTGGGCGACCCGCATCTCCAGGCTGCCGTCGCGGCCTTGCAGCGCCAGTCTTCGGCGCTGCTGGCCGAGGCTCCGCAGCCGGCCATCGAGGCGCCGGCACTGCCTCGCAACGCAACGCCGCAGCAACGAGCGGCGCTCCAGGACCTGGTGGCGGCCAGGCGCGCGGAACTGGACCGCCAGCGGCCCGCGGAGGACGCTCGGCGGGCCGCGCTCGAGCGTGTCGCGGCCGGCCATGCCTGGATGGCTGCCAATACCAGCGTCCTCTCGCAGAGCGAGGCAGCAAGGCTGCTGCGTGCGCAGGAAAGCGAGTTGCGGCGGCTGATGCTGCTCGGCGTCGCCGGGTAGCGGAGACGAAAAGGGCCGGCGGATCGCTCCGCCGGCCCGCTCGACGCCAGTGCCGTGAGCCTCAGCTGTGGGCGAGGATCGCCAACAGGAGAAGGGCCACGATGTTGGTGATCTTGATCATCGGGTTCACCGCGGGACCGGCCGTATCCTTGTAGGGGTCGCCGACCGTGTCGCCGGTGACGGCGGCCTTGTGGGCCTCGCTGCCCTTGCCGCCATAGTTGCCCTCCTCGATGTATTTCTTGGCGTTGTCCCAGGCGCCGCCGCCGGTCGTCATCGAGACCGCGACAA
Source organism: Falsiroseomonas oryziterrae (assembly GCF_021864505.1). Lineage (GTDB taxonomy): Bacteria > Pseudomonadota > Alphaproteobacteria > Acetobacterales > Acetobacteraceae > Falsiroseomonas > Falsiroseomonas oryziterrae. Next base: position 34,024 of record NZ_JAKJIB010000001.1, on the reverse strand, counting down.
AGAAGCCGGTGACGATCACGCCGAGCAGCATCGCACCGAGCGCCGAGAAGGCCGCGGCCTTGCCGCCGATCAGCAGGATCACCAGGAACACGACGATCGGGCTCAGCACCGGCAGCAGCGAAGGGATGATCATCTCCTTGATCGCCGCCTTGGTGAGCATGTCGACCGCCCGGCCGTAATCCGGCTTGTCCGCGCCCGTCATGATGCCCGGCTTCTCGCGGAACTGGCGCCGCACCTCCTCGACGACCGCGAAGGCCGCGCGGCCGACCGCGGTCATCGACATGCCGCCGAAGAGATAGGGCAGCAGGCCGCCGAACAGCAGGCCGACCACGACGTAGGGGTTCGACAGGCTGAACGTCAGCTCACCAAGCCCTGCGAAGTAGGGGTAGCTGGCGGGGTTGGCGATGAAATAGCTGAGGTCCTGCGTATAGGCCGCGAAGAGCACCAGCGCGCCGAGGCCCGCCGAGCCGATCGCATAGCCCTTGGTCACCGCCTTGGTGGTGTTGCCAACCGCGTCCAGCGCATCGGTCGAGACGCGGACCTCCTTCGGGAGGCCGGCCATCTCGGCGATGCCGCCGGCATTGTCGGTGACCGGGCCGAAGGCGTCGAGAGCCACGACCATGCCTGCGAGTGCCAGCATCGTCGTCGTCGCAATGGCGATGCCGTACAGCCCCGCAAGGCCGTAAGAGGACAGCACGCCGGCAATGATGATCAGCGCCGGCAGCGCGGTCGATTCCATCGACACCGCGAGGCCGCGGATCACGTTGGTGCCGTGGCCGGTCTGCGAGGCTTCGGCGATCGCGCGCACGGGGCGGTAGTCGGTGCCGGTGTAGTATTCCGTCACCCAGACGATCGCCGCGGTCACCGCGAGCCCGACCGCGCCGCAGAGAAACAGGCTGAAGGCGCCGAAGCTGTGCCCGCCCGCGGTCACCGTCCCGGTACCGAACACCAGGTAGGAGAGCGGCAGCAGCGCAGCGAGCGAGAGCGCGCCGGTGACCACGAAGCCGCGATACATGGCGCCCATGATCGAGTTGTTGGCAGGCAGCTTCACGAAGTAGGTGCCCGCGATCGAGGTCACGACGCAGACCGCGCCGATCGCCAGCGGGAAGAGCATCGCGGCGACCCGCGCCTCTGCCCCGAAGCTGATCGCCGCCAGGACCATGGTGGCGACCATGGTCACCGCGTAGGTCTCGAACAGGTCCGCCGCCATGCCCGCACAGTCGCCGACATTGTCGCCCACGTTGTCGGCGATGGTGGCCGGGTTGCGGGGGTCGTCCTCGGGGATGCCGGCCTCGACCTTGCCGACCATGTCGCCGCCGACGTCCGCACCCTTGGTGAAGATGCCGCCGCCGAGACGGGCGAAGATCGAGATCAGCGAAGCGCCGAAGCCGAGCGCCACGAGTGCGTCGATCACCAGGCGGCTGTTGGGCGCCGCGCCGCCGATCGGCACCAGGATGAGGAAGTAGACAGCGATCGAGAGCAGCGCGAGGCCCGCGACCAGCATGCCCGTGATGGCGCCCGACTTGAACGCCACGTCGAGGCCCTGCGCGAGCGACTGTGTCGCCGCCTGGGCGGTGCGGACATTGGCGCGCACCGAGACGTTCATGCCGATGAAGCCTGCTGCCCCCGACAGCACCGCGCCGATCAGGAAGCCGATTGCCACCGCGAAGGCGTGCCCGCCGAAGCCGAAGGCCACCAGGATCAGCACGAAGAGCACGGCGCCCACGATGCCGATGGTGGTGTACTGGCGCTTGAGGTAGGCCGATGCGCCTTCCTGAATCGCCTTCGCGATCTCCTGCATTCGGTCGGAGCCGGCGTCGAGCGCCATGATCTCCTTGGACGTCTTCACGCCGTAGGCGATCGAGAGCGCCCCCAGCACGATGATCAGAAGCACCGATATTGTTATCAAGGCCGCTTACCCCCTCATGTCTCCCTGGAGCCGACAGTCAGCCGGCCACGGGGCGCGATGGGGGCGCGCTCACTCGGGCCGGCCCGGCCTGCGGGCCCATCAGAACCTTGCGCGAAGGCACCCTGGCTGGCAACGCCACCCAAAGTGGAAAAGTCCTGGCCGGTACCGCCCCCTCGAGGCGGCGCGCGCCTCTCGCGGCGGGCCCCGTTTTGTGGTTGATGCTCCCACCCGTCGGAAGGAGCCCCCGCGCCCCATGCGCATCGAGCATATCCCCATCGGCAACAACCCGCCTGAGGACGTGAATGTCATCGTCGAGGTCGGGGTCGGCGGCGAGCCGATCAAGTACGAGATGGACAAGGCATCCGGGACGCTCTTCGTCGACCGCTTCCTGCACACCCCGATGCGCTATCCGGGGAACTACGGCTTCGTTCCCCACACCTTGTGCGGGGACGGCGACCCGCTCGACGTGCTCGTGGCCAACACCCGACCCATCGCGCCGGGTGCCGTCATCAACGTCCGGCCGGTGGGCGTTCTGCTGATGGAGGATGACGGTGGGCACGACGAGAAGATCATTGCCGTGCCGTCGCCGAAGCTGACGAAGCGCTACGAGAAAGTCACGGAATACACGCACCTGCCGCAAATCACGATCGACCAGATCCAGCATTTCTTTGCCCATTACAAAGACCTGGAGCTTGGGAAGTGGGTGAAGATACTTGGGTGGGGCGATGCGGCGCAGGCGAAGGCCTATGTCGCCGAAGCCATCGCGCGGGCGAAGGCGGCCGGCTGATCCGGCCAGCGCCGGGCTTGCATCGGCTGATCGCTTTGGCGATCAGTGGCTCTCCGGGCCTGTAGCTCAATCGGTTAGAGCTGGCCGCTCATAACGGCTTGGTTGGGGGTTCGAGTCCCTCCGGGCCCATTCCGGCGCTCGCCCGCGTCCCCGTTGCGTCCGCTCCTCCAGCCGGCAGCCCTCCGGCGGACGCGCCGCGACGGCGGGAGGCCGACGTCGCGTCTGGCCTCGCGCCACACAGCACGATAGAACCCGCGCCTCTCCCCACACGCCCGGAAGTCCCGCTCCATGCCCGCTTGGCAGTACGTCTACGTGATGAAGGATCTCACGAAGTCCTACCCGGGCGGCCGTGAGGTCTTCAAAGGCATCACCCTGTCCTTCCTCCCCGACGCCAAGATCGGCGTGCTCGGGCCGAACGGGGCCGGCAAGTCGACCCTCCTCAAGATCATGGCCGGCATCGACAAGGAGTTCGGTGGCGAGGCCTGGGCCGCCGAGGGCGCGCGGGTCGGCTACCTGCCGCAGGAGCCGCATCTGAACCCCGACAAGACGGTCGGCGAGAACGTCATGGAGGCGTTCACCGAGCTCTCGGCGCAGCTCGCCCGCTTCAACGAGATCTCCGAGAAGTTCGCCGAGGAGATGTCGGAGGACGAGATGAACGCCCTGCTCGCCGAGCAGGCCGAGCTGCAGGGAAAGATCGACGCGGCCGAAGGCTGGGAGCTGGAGCGACGCATCGAGATCGCACTTGATGCGTTGCGCTGCCCACCCTTCGACAGCCCGGTCGGCCACCTCTCCGGTGGTGAGCGGCGGCGGGTCGCGCTTTGCAAGCTGCTGCTGGAGAAGCCGGATCTCCTGCTGCTCGACGAGCCGACCAACCACCTCGATGCCGAAAGCGTATCGTGGCTCGAGAAGACGCTGCGCGAGTGGCAGGGCGCCGTCCTGGTCGTCACCCACGACCGCTACTTCCTCGACAACGTGACGAACTGGATCCTCGAGGTCGATCGCGGCCGCGGCTTCCCCTACCAGGGCAATTACAGCTCCTACCTCGATCAGAAGCGGAAGCGTCTGCAGCAGGAAGAGCGCGAGGAGAGTGCGCGGCAGCGCCAGCTTGCGCGCGAGCAGGAGTGGATCGGGCGCAGCCCTGCGGCGCGCCAGGCCAAGAGCAAGGCCCGCATCACCGCCTATGAGGAACTGCTGCAGAAGAGCCAGGAGAAGGGCCCCGGCGAGGCGGAGATCGTCATCCCGCCCGCGCCGCGCCTGGGGAATCTCGTGATCCAGGCCGAGAATCTGCGGAAGGGCTACGGCAATCGCCTGCTGATCGAGGATCTCGACTTCAAGCTGCCGCCCGGCGGCATCGTCGGCATCATCGGGCCGAACGGCGCCGGCAAGTCCACGCTCTTCAAGATGATCACGGGCGTCGAGCAGCCGGATGCCGGCAAGCTGACCATCGGCGACAGCGTGAAGCTCGGCTACGTGGACCAGTCGCGCGACAGCCTCGACGACAACAAGACCGTCTGGCAGGAGATCTCGGACGGGATGGACCAGATCACCATCGGCAAGCGCACCATCCCGTCCCGCGCCTACGTCGCCGCCTTCAACTTCAAGGGTGCGGACCAGCAGAAGCGCGTCGGCATCCTTTCGGGCGGCGAGCGCAACCGCGTGCACCTCGCGAAGATGCTGAAGCGCGAGCACAACGTGCTGCTGCTCGACGAGCCGACCAACGACCTCGACGTCGATACGCTGCGCGCCCTTGAGGATGCGCTGGAGGATTTCGCGGGCTGCGCCGTCGTGATCAGCCATGATCGCTGGTTCCTCGACCGCCTCGCGACGCATATCCTGGCTTTCGAAGGCGACAGCCACGTCGAGTGGTTCGAAGGGAACTTCGCCGCTTACGAGGCCGACAAGCGTCGACGCCTTGGCGCCGCGGCGGATCAGCCGCATCGGATCAAATACCGCCCGCTCGAACGATAGGCTCCCGCGCGTGTCTGGTGAGCGTTCGCCGACCGTGTGGCTGCGCGTCGGCCCGGGAGAGGTCGGGATCGCCTGCCGGTACAAGGCCGGGCCGACGGTGCGAAGCACCGATGAGGGCGGCCATGCCGATGCTGTCCTGCCGGGCGGCGTCCCGGTCGGCTACTATGCCAGGACGAGGCGTGACCGGCGTCTGGCCATCGTCGCGCCCGGCATGGTGCGCGATGCGCGGGCGCTGCTCCGTGACCGGCCAGAATACATGATCGCGGCGGAGGCGCGGGCACGGCGCTGCCCGACCACCTTCTGTGTCGTGGAGGTCGGGCGCGAGGCCGCCCTGCTCTTCACGCGGATCTGGGAGGATATCGCGGAGCGTCCGCCGCGATTCGTCGCCGTGGGCGGCAATTGTGCCCAGGTGATCGCGCGCGCCCTGGTCGACGTTGGCGCGATGCCGCGGCGCTGGCCGCCGCCGGGCAGTCCGGATTCATTGTTCAGGGCGCTCCATCGCGCCCGGCCGGATGCGCGCGTCGCCACGGGTTTCGCCGAATTCGTCGCGGAGGGGGACGGCTACGCGATCCGCCTGGACGCTGCGTGACGACACCGATCCTCTCCGCACCCCGCACTCTGCATACGCCGCGTCTCTCGCTGCTCCCGCCCGGGCCGGAGCACCTGCCGGACCTGATCCGGCTCAAGGGCGACGAACGCGTGTTCGGCTTCATGCTCCATGGCGTTCGAAGTCCCGATCGGACGAAGGAGGAACTCGAAGACGACATGGAGTTCTGGCTGGTCCGTGGCTACGGCACCTGGAGCGTGTTCGAGCGGACGACTGGCGACTTCCTGGGCATATGCGGGTTGATGGAGCGCCCCGACGGCCGCGGTGTCGCGCTACGGTTCGCCCTGTGGCCGGAATGCCGCGGCAAGGGTTACGCGCGGGAGGCAGCGGTGGCCGCCCTCGAGTTCGGGCATCGGGCGGGGCTCAAGCGCATCATTGCTGTGGCTCGGGAGACGAACCAGGCGTCCCGCGCGGTGCTGAGCGACATCGGCATGAAGGAATGCGGAGCGTTTCTACACCAGTCTCACCGCATGCTGATTTTCGAGAGCCTCGCCTAGCGCCAAGTGGTCAAGCGCCCTCGCGCTGCGTCAATTGCTGGATCTGCTGCCGCATCGCGACGAGCAGGGCTCCCACGTTGCCGTTGTTCCGCGTGATCACGCTGCTGTACTCGCTGCGTGTCGTCAGGCGCAGGCTCGTTCCCTCTGCGATGACATCCACGACCTTCGGTGCGCCGCCGATCTCGGCGACCCGCCAGTCAAGTCCGAACGGCGGAGTGCTTGGTCGTTCGACGATGGTGCTGACCAGAGCATCTTCTTCGGTGCGAGCCTGCGTACGCCCGAGAGAGAAACGAACGCCCTGATACTCTCCAAACCGGGCGGACAGGTTCCTTAGCAACACCTGCTCGAACAGCTGCATGTACTCAGCCTGCTGCTCCGGTGTCGCGGCACGCCACCATCGCCCCAGGATGAAGCGGCCGACGCCATCGACATCGACGGCGCGCCGGAGGATCTGTGCCACACGCTCTCGACGGACGGCCGCGGTCAGGTTCGAGGCGTTGATGGCGGCGACGAGCTCGTTGCCGGTCGCTTGGATGAAGCCGGTCGCGCGACCGAGATCGATCTGCTGCGCGGCGGCGCCACGCGCTGCGCAGGTCACAGCCACGGATGCGGCAGCCAACACGAAGCGACGGGTCATTATCGGCATGACAACATCCTCAAACTGCGGCGCCGCGATCGAGCTGCATGGGCGTGCCGCTCACCTCGCCTGGCCGGCACCGCCTGTGCCGGCGCCAAAACCAGTGCCTCGCGCTGCTGGCGCGGCGGTGTCCCGGTTCATGATCTCGGCTGCCCGGCGCTGCCTGTAGGCGCTCCGGATCGTCGCGTAGGGGTCGAGCGAACTGTTCCGGACCGCGTCGAGAGGCTCGATCAGCCCCTCCCGCGTATCGAGCCCCTGCAGGACGATGCGCGTGTTCGTCGCGGCATCGAAGAACTCGTTGCCGGAGATCCAGGTCAGGGGATTGCTGGCTGCATCGACCCCGAACCCGACGAGGTCGCGGGGATTGGACGGCCCGAGAAACGGGATGAACAGATAGGGACCCTCCGAAACCCCCCAAATCGCCAGGGTCTGCCCGAAGTCCTCTGCGTGGCCAGGCAGGCCGAAGCCGGTCGCGACGTCGAAGATGCCTCCCACGCCAAGCGTGGTGTTGAGGACGAAACGCCCGATCGTGACGCCGGCCCGGTCCGTCTCGCCCTGCAACAGGTCGTTCACCAGGATGACCGGGGTCCGCAGATTTCCGAGGACGTTGCGAACGCCGGAGCGGAGTTCCGGCGGCAAGAAGATCCGATAGGCTTCGGCGGCGGGTCGGATGACCAACGTATCGAGGCCCTCGTTCACGAAATACATGCCGCGATTCAGCGGCTCCAGGGGATCGTTGTTGGCCCTGAATTCCTCGACGGCTTCGGTGTCGGCCGGATCCGGGCGCGTCGCGCAAGCGCCAAGGCCCACAGCGGCCGCACAGACCAGCGCCAGGACCGAACGCGGGAGGTGACCAACGATCAACCAGTCTCTCCTGTGCCAAAGACGAGGCGGCGGGCGGTGCGTCCCGGGGCTTTCGGGCTCCGCAGGCCCCCTATATATGCGCTCGCCAGCCACGGCGGAACGGCCGTTCCGCGCGGGCGCTTGCATGGGCGTGCGGTGGCATCGCGCCGCCGCGGGGGAGAACCATGAACGTCGCGATGAATGCCGGGACGCTGCAGCGCTGGCTGACGGGACCGCGCGTGGCCGGCTTGCCACAGCCCACGGAACTGCCGCCTCCGAAGCTGTCGTTCGAGTTCTTCCCGCCGAAGAATGAGGCACTCGAGCAGCAACTCTGGGCATCGATCAGACGGCTGGAGCCCTTGGCCCCGCGTTTCGTCTCGGTCACCTATGGCGCGGGCGGCTCGACCAGGGCCCGAACCCACGAGACGGTTGCCAGGCTGGCACGCGAAACGTCACTCACCCCGGCGGCGCATCTGACCTGCGTCGGCGCGACGCGCGATGAGGTTGACGAAGTGGCGCGCGAGTACTTGTCGGCCGGCGTTCGCCACATCGTCGCGTTACGCGGCGATCCGCCGGCCGGCGCCAGCGAGTACACGCCCCATCCTGGCGGCTATGCGCAGGCGGAGGATCTCGTCCGCGGGCTGCGGCGCATCGCAGATTTCGACATCAGCGTCGGCGCATATCCCGAGACCCATCCGGCCGCGACGTCCGCGTCGGCCGATCTCGATTTTCTCAAACGCAAGATTGATGCGGGGGCGACCCGCGCTATAACCCAATACTTCTTCGACACCGACATCTACCTGCGCTTCATTGACCGCTGCGCCGCGGCCGGCATCACCGTGCCGATCGTGCCGGGCATCCTGCCGGTCTCCAACTTCAAGCAGGTCCAGAAGTTCAGCGCGATGTGCGGCGCTTCTGTGCCTGGCTGGATGGCGAAGCTGTTCGACGGACTCGAAGACGACGCGGAGACACGGCGAATGGTCGCCGCGGTCGTCGCGGCCGAGCAGGTGCGACTCCTGCAGGCCAACGGCGTCGACGAATTCCACTTCTACACGCTCAACCGTGCTGACCTGACTTATGCGATTGCGCATCTGCTCGGGGTGCGCGCCCCGCGGACAGACGCTCCAACCGGCTGAACCGGCGGGTCACCGCATCAGGTTGAACTTGTCGATCAGGAACAGGGTCCCGAACAGCGTCCCGGCGAACACCAGCAGGTGGATGCGGATAGCGTCCTTTCGGAATACCATTGCGGCCGGTGGATCCGGCGCCGCTGCGGCGGCCAGCGCCGCAAGCCCACGGAGCGGTTCCGGGGATCGCTCCGGCGGGGGCGCAGCCGGTGTGGTCGCCGCAACGGCGTCTGCCACAACCGCTTCGGTCTCCGCCGGCGTCAGGCAAGGTCCCAGGTAGGCGAAGCGACGGGCCGCCTCTTCCGACCCGATGGTGCTTCCGTCCCAGAGCACCCAATGCCGCAGATGCGGGTTCCAGCCGATCGGCAAGGGATGCGACCCGGCATCCTCTGCCCGAGTGACCCAGTGCCAGGGGCGGCCAGGGTCAGCCGGCTCGCCAGGACGTGCCGCGGCAGGCCAAGACGTCATGCGTCGCTCCATTCGTGTCGGGGGGCAGCGTAACCCCCAAGCGCTGCGCGAGTCAGCCTGTCAGGCCGGCGTGCCGTAGGCGACCATAGAGCGGACGCAGGAGGAATGGGCTCAGGAAGAGCGGGAACTGGCAGAGTGCGAAGAAGAGCAGGATGCGCGGTTCCGTCGCGGCCGGAAGGACCGCCAGGTAAAGTGCCATGTTCCGGTTGCCGCTCAGGAGCCCCGTGGCGAGCGCGACGCCCCGGCCGGCCGGGAGGCACGCAACAGCCGTCAGCGCGTTCAGCCCGAAATTGCCGATGAAGGCGAGCGCAAGCCCACCCGCGACCCATAGCGGGTCCAGGAGCAGCTTCGCTTGCAGGCCGTCCATCACGCCGATCCCGTAGATGACCAGCAGCAGGACGACCGTGCCGTCCACCATGCCGGACCAGCCACCGAGGCGCTCCGCCGGCACGACGCGCCGAATGGCGAGCGCGAGCAGCAGCGGCAGGCCGACGATCAGGGCTAGGCGCGCCATCAGTCCCCAGATCGAGATCGCGAGATCGATGCCGAGCAATCCCAGCGCGAGCGGCGGCGCTGTGAAAGGCACGAGGAGCGTCGAGACGACGGCGACGACGAGCGATATCGAAGCATCGAGCCCCACCAGCCGAGCGAAGGCAGGGGAGGAGGTCGCCGCGCAGCCAGTGGCCATGATGACGAGTGCGGCACCGAGCGGCCCGTCGAGGCCCGCCATTTGCACCAGGGCGAAGACGATCAGCGGACAGGCGATGAGGATCCAGACAAGCAGCGCCGCGACCAGCAGCGGGCGGCGCAGATAGCCGAGGACCTGCACGAGGTCGATCCGGAGCAGGACCAACGTCATCAGGCCTGCCACCGTGACCGTCAGCGTGTCGCGCAACAGCGCGGCGAGCGGCGGCACTGCGACGCCGACGAAAATGCAGCCCGCAAGCAATAGTCCGGCTCTGCGCGCCGACCATTCGAGGAAGGATTTGACCGGGCCCAAGGCGAGGTGGCGTTGCGGAGACGGTTGGATGTGTTCGACCCCCGTTCTATATGCCGCATCGTGCCCCGTCACTCCCAACTTGCCCTCGCCCTGCTGGTGGCGCTCATCGCCCAGCCGGCGCTCGCCGCCTGCACCGACCCGCCTGCACCGGAGGTCACGTGGCGACGCTGCCTTCTCGATGGCCGTGACCTGTCGGGGGCGGACCTGACGCGAGCGCATCTGCGCGACGCCTCCTTCCAGCGAGCGCGGCTGACCGGCGCGAAGATGGCGGGCGCCGACGCGACGGATGCACGTTTCGTCTCGGCGGACCTCGAAGGTGCCGTGCTGCAGGAGGCAACGCTGCGCGAGGTCGACTTCACCCGTGCGATCCTGCGCGGAGCGATTCTCAAGGGAGCCGATCTCCGCCGGGCCCGGCTGTTCCGCGCCGACCTGACGGGCGCGGACCTGACCGGAGCCGTGCTGACGGGCGCCGACTTTTCCGGCGCGATACTTGACGGCGCACGCTGGAACGATGGGCAGCGCATCTGTGCCGTCGGGAGTGTCGGCACCTGCCAATGAGCAGCTACCTCGAGGCGCTCAACCCTGAACAGCGCGAGGCGGTGGAGACGCTGGACGGGCCGCTGCTCGTCCTTGCCGGAGCCGGCACTGGCAAGACCCGGGTGCTGACGACGCGCTTTGCACACATCCTTGTCAGCGGGCGGGCACGGCCTTGGGAGGTCCTCGCCGTGACCTTCACGAACAAGGCCGCGCGCGAGATGCGGGAACGCATCGCCGGCATTCTCGGGCGGCCCGTCGAAGGTCTCTGGCTCGGCACTTTCCACGCACTCTGCGCGCGGATGCTGCGCCGGCACGCGGAGCTCGTCGGCCTCACCTCCTCCTTCACAATTCTCGATGCCGACGACCAGTTGCGCCTCCTCAAGCAGGTGATGGAGGCCGCGGCGGTCGACCTGAAGCGCTGGCCAGCGCAGGGCCTGATGGCGCAGATCCAGCGATGGAAGGACCGCGGCCTGACGCCTGGCCGCGTGACGCCGGCTGAAGACACGGACTATGCCGGCGGTCGTGCTCGCGCGCTGTATGCCGACTACCAGGATCGGCTACGTGCGCTGAACACGGCGGACTTCGGCGACCTGCTGCTGCACGTGACGGAGATCTTGCGCACGCACCCCGACGTTCTGGCGGGATATCACCGGAGCTTCCGCTACATCCTGGTGGACGAGTACCAGGACACCAACCTGGTGCAGTATCTCTGGCTGCGCCTCTTGGCGCAGCGCCCCGAGCCCGAGCCGCAGAACATCTGCTGTGTCGGCGATGACGACCAGTCGATCTACTCCTGGCGCGGCGCTGAGATCGAGAACATCCTCCGCTTCGAGAAGGATTTCCGGGGCGCGAGCGTGGTGCGCCTGGAGTCGAATTACCGCTCGACCCGCCCCATCCTGGGCGCCGCGAGCGGCTTGATCGCGCGGAACACGGGGCGGCTGGGCAAGACGCTGCGCCCCGGGCGCCATGATGCGGATGGGGAAAAGGTGCGCGTCGTCTCGCTGTGGGACAGCGAGGAGGAAGCGCGGATGGTGGGCGAGCGGATCGAAGCTGCGCGGCGCGTCGGGCATCCGCTGAGCCAGATCGCGATCCTGATCCGGGCAGGGTTCCAGACGCGCAGCTTCGAAGAGCGGTTGATTGTCCTCGGCGTACCGTATCGCGTCGTGGGAGGGCTGAAGTTCTATGAACGTCAGGAGGTCCGCGATGCGCTGGCCTATCTACGCGTGCTGCACCAACCGGCGGACGACCTCGCCTTCGAGCGCATCGTGAACGTGCCCAAGCGCGGGCTTGGCGATTCGGGAATGCGCGCGCTGCATGAGCGGGCGCGGGCCGAACGCGTGCCCTTGGCGACCGCCGCCGAACGGATAGTGGAGGGAGATTCGCTGAAGCCGAAGCCGCGCTCCGCAATCCGCGAGTTGATGCAAGGCTTCGCGCGATGGCGGCAGGCGAACGAGAAGGACGGCCACGTCGTCGCCGCCGCGACCCTTCTCGACGAGAGCGGCTACACGGCGATGTGGCAGGCGGAAGCGACGAAGAACAACGCTGAGGCCCAGGGCCGACTTGAGAACCTCAAGGAATTGCTGCGCGCCATGGGCGAGTTCCAGACACTCGCTGGCTTCCTGGATCACGTGGCGCTGGTCATGGAGAACGATGAGAACACCGAGGCCGAGCGCGTGCAGCTCATGACGCTGCACGCCGCGAAAGGCCTGGAGTTCGACACTGTCTTTCTGCCGGGCTGGGAGGAAGGCCTCTTTCCGTCGCAGCGCAGTCTGGACGAGGGCGGCGAGAAGGCGCTGGAGGAGGAGCGGCGGCTCGCCTATGTCGGCATCACGCGGGCCCGCAGGCGGGCGATCATCAGCCATGCTGCGAACCGGCGCATCTACGGCAACTGGTCGCCTGCGATCCCCTCTCGCTTCCTGGACGAACTGCCGGAGGACATGATCCTTCGGGAAGGTGGAACCGGCCGAGCGAACCGTGCGGCTGACGTGGCCTCCGTCTTCTCCGGCGGTGGGCTGCTCGCCCGCCGCCCCCGCGTGATCGAGGCCGGATCCTGGGAGGTGAAGGAGCGCCCCGCCCAGGAGACGGGCTTCGCGCGAGGCGAGCGCGTCTTCCACGACAAGTTCGGCTACGGCACCGTCACCGCCGTGGACGACGACCGCCTGGAAGTCGCCTTTGACAAGGCGGATACGAAGCGCGTGCTCGACCGCTTCGTTCGCCGGGCAAGCGAGGTCTGATGCCGCGCGACGTCTATTCGGCAAAGCGCGACCGGCGCGCCGATCCCCTTGAGACCATCTGGCTGGACGCCCTGCCCGAGGAGGCCGTTCCGACCTTCGAGGCCGCCCTGCAGACCGTCTGTCGTTCCGTTTCGCTGTTCCGCGACGAAGCCACGGACACGTGGCGCGTCGAGGGCGTGCGGTCGCGTGGTGCCGGTGATGACGAACTGGCCGGCGCCTTGGCCTTGGCAGCCGCGATGACCGGCATGGAGCACCCGCAACTGCAGGCGGCGGCCGTGGAGGCCGAAGGGTGGCTCGCACGCACGGTTGCGGCGTTCGGCGAGCAGGAGATTGGCGGCGACTTCCTGATCCGGCCGACCCATGTCGCGCCGCGCCGCACCTATGGCCGGATCGTGCTTGTACTGGACGCCGGGATTGCATTCGGCTCGGGCGAGCACGCCTCGACCCGCGGTTGCCTTGTCGCCTTGGCGCGGATCGCCCGCGACGGTCGGCCAAGACGGCGTGTGCTCGATCTCGGCACCGGCTCCGGCATTCTCGCCATGGCAGCTGTGAAGCGACTGCGCTGCAGGGTGCTGGCCACGGACATTGAACCCTGGAGTGTTCGCGTCGCTGAGCAGAACGCGCGCATGAACGGCCTCGGCGACCGCGTCCGTGCGCGGCTGGCCGATGGCTGGGCCGAGCGACATGTCCGGCGCGGCCGACCTTACGACTTAGTTTTCGCGAACATTCTGGCGCGCCCGCTGTGTGCGATGGCGCGTGAACTAGCGACCGCCCTTGCGCCGGGGGGCACGGCGATCCTCGCCGGCTTGCTCGGAACGCAGGCGCGCATGGTGCTCGCGGCACATCGTCGCCAGGGACTCCGGCTCGAACGTGCCTTGCCGGTGGGGCCTTGGACGACGCTGGTGCTACGCAAGCCGGCGTAGATCGATGTGCGCCGCAAGGCGCGGCTGCAAGAAGAACGGGGCCGGCACCGGGAGAGGGGAAGGTGCCGGCCCCGTGCGTCCGCGGGGCGCTGAGAGGGGGGGTGACCCCGCGGAGTGAGGCGTGAGTTGTTCTGTTCTAGGCAGCCTTGGCACGGGCCTGCGCGGCGGCCTCGTTGCCGTTGGCGGCGCGGCCGACAGGCAGCTGGAAATCAGGCTCGAAGACCCGGGCGATGTCGCCGCGCGTCAGGCCGATGTCCGCCAGTTCGCGATCGTTCAGCCGCTTCAGCTTCTCGTAGGTGGCGCGTCGCTCGGGCCAACTGGTGAGGGCGTCGGCAACTGCGGAGAACACGGCGCCAACACGCCGCGCCGCCCTCTGGAGGATGTCGGCGATCGCCGCATCGCGGCTGCGGACAGCTGCCAGGCGAATCGCCTCGATCTCGGCGCTGGCCGGCGCTTTCGAATGGAACAGCCCGCTCTGTTCCGGGGCTCGACGGGGATCCATGATGCTCTCGCTATGCAGCGTTCGCCGGCGGGCCCCCATGGCCCCTCACTGGCTTCGCTGCATGACCGGAAGATAGGGACGTCCAGGCCACAGGCGATGCGCGAAAGCCACACCAGAGACATGCGTTGATCGCATTGGTTCCTGTGGATGCATGCTTTGATGGCGGGGGTGCCGTGATGAAGCAACCGAGCGAGCGTCCGCCCTTCTCCGACCGTTTGGCGTCGTTGCGGGGGCAGGTCGGCCGGCTGGGACTGGACGGCTTCCTGGTCCCGCGCGGCGACGCATTCCTCGGCGAGTATGTGCCGGCATCGGCAGAGCGGCTGGCCTGGCTTACCGGCTTCACCGGAAGCGCAGGACTCGCGTTGGTGCTGCGCGACCGCGCTTTTCTGTTCGTGGATGGCCGCTACACGACCCAGGCCGACCGTGAGACCGACCGCGCGCTCTGGACCCTGCGGCATCTTCTCGAGCAGCCGCCCGTCGATACGCTGAAGGCAGAGCCGGCCGGAGCGCGGATCGGCTACGATCCCTGGCTCCACACGGAAGCCGCCGTCGAGCGGTTGGCCGCGTCCGGCGCCGAACTCGTGCAGGTCGATGCCAATCCGGTCGACGCGGTCTGGGCCGACCGCCCCGTGCCGCCGGCCAGTCCCGGCGAGCTGCACCCGCTGGCCTTCGCGGGCCTCGAATCCGCCGCGAAGCGCGAAGCGGCCGCTGCCGAACTGCGCAAGGCCGGTGAGGATGCAGCTGTCCTGGCCGACCCGCATTCCGTCGCATGGCTCCTCAACATCCGCGGACGCGACCTCGTCCACACGCCGCTCCTCCTCGCCCAGGCCCTGCTGATGTCGGACGGGCGTGTCGAACTTTTCCTCGACCCCGGTCGCGCCGATGTCGCCCTCCGTGCACATCTGGGCAGCGCGGTGACGCTTCGCCCACCGGGCGAGCTGGCAGCGGCGCTGGACGGCATGGCGGGCCGCACCCTGCGGCTCGATCCGGACGCGACGCCGGCCTGGTTCGCCCGTCGGCTGCGTGCAGCCGGCGCGACCGTCGTGGCTGCTGAGGATCCGTGCCGCCTTCCCCGGGCGCGCAAGAACCCGACGGAGCAGGAGGGCGCCCGGGCCGCCCATCGGCGCGACGCAGTCGCTTTGGTACGGTTCCTCGCCTGGTTCGCGGCAGCGCCCCGCGAAGGGCTGACGGAGATGAAGGCTGCGTCGCAGCTGTTGGCGCTGCGCGCCGAAGGTGAGCGTTTCGTGGCGGAAAGCTTCCCCGCGATTGCGGGCGCAGGGGAGCACGGCGCGATCGTGCACTACCGCGCGACGCCGGAGACGGATCGCGCCATCCACCCCGACGAGGTGTTCCTGCTCGACTCAGGCGCACAGTATCGCGACGGGACCACCGATGTGACGCGGACGCTCTGGACCGGGCCGGGCAACCCGCCGGCTGAGCTTCGCGCCCGCTTCACGCGTGTGCTTCAGGGGCATCTGGCGTTGGCGGCCACGCGCTTTCCGGAGGGCGTCGCGGGGCCGCACCTGGATGCGATCGCGCGGCGCGCCCTGTGGCAGGCTGGCCTCGACTACGACCACGGCACCGGGCACGGCATCGGCAGCTTCCTCTCGGTGCACGAGGGGCCCGCTGGCATCAGCCGTGCCGCGAAACCGGTGCCGCTCAAGCCGGGCATGATCCTGTCCGACGAGCCGGGCTACTACGAGCCTGGCGCCTACGGAATCCGCATCGAGAACCTGCTGATGGTGCGCCCGTCGGCCGAACAGCCCGGCCAGCGAAAGCCGTTCCTGGAGTTCGAAGTCCTCACCCTTGCGCCCTATGAGCGCGCGCTGATCGATGTCGGGTTGCTGACGCAGGACGAGCGCGCGCAGGTGGATGCTTACCACGCGCGCGTGCTGCGAGAGGTCGGACCTCTGGTGGACGACAGGACGCGTGCGTGGCTCGCAGCGGCCTGCGCGCCTCTGACCTAGCTCCCCGTCGCGTCCGGTCTGGCGGCACCATCGGGGCCGGACCAAGATGGGTGATGATGTCCTGGCCTGGCACCATCACCGAGCTCCTCGAAGCGACCGCCGCGCGCCGCCCGGACTCCGCTGCCCTGCCTGGGCTGACCTGGGCCGAGATGGCTGCCTCCGTCAGGCGGCTCGCCGGAGGCTTGGCGCGGGAGGGGGTTGGCCCCGGCGACAGGGTTGCGCTTTTCCTCCCGAACGGGCCCGGCCTGCTTCTCCTGCTGGCAGCGCTGGCGCGACGCGGTGCATGCGCGGTGCTGCTCAACACGCGATTCCGCAGCGCCGAGATCGGCCCGCTCCTCGCCCGTGCACGCCCCTCAGCGATCGCAGTCGCGCGGGATTTCGAAGCCGTGGACGCAGCGGCGATCCTGGCTGCCGTCGAGCCCGCGCAGCGCGTCTCGCTGCGGCTGGTCATCGGCGTTGACCCGCTTGGCGTCGGAAATCTCCTCGATCTCCCGGTTCGGCCGTTCACGGAGCTCGACAGCGCGCGGGAGGCGCCTGACGCCGCAACGCCCGATGCCGAATGCCTCACCTTCACCACATCCGGCACGACGGGCAGGCCGAAGCTGGTGCTGCACCGGCAGCGGAGCATCGCGGCCCATGCTGCGGAGGTGTCGGCCCGCATAGGCCTCGACGTCCCGGGCGCATGTTTCCTTGCGGCCGTGCCGCTCTGCGGCACCTTCGGCCTCGCGGCCGCGATGGCCGCGCTGGCCGGCGGGGCGGTAATCCAGCCGATGGCGCGGTTCGACGCTGCAGAGGCCGATGCGACGATCCGCCGCACGGGCGTGACGCACCTGGTCGGCGGCGACGATCTCCTGCTGCGTCTGGCCGAGGTGGCAGGCAGCCCATACAACTCCCTGGCCTTCACGGGCTTCGCCAACTTCCACGGCAAGGCCGACCGGGTGATGGCCGAAAGTGCGCGATTGCGCCTCGCCGCACGCGGCGTCTACGGCAGTTCGGAGGCGCAGGCGCTCTTCGCATTGCAGGATCCTGGCGGCGTGCATGCATCGGTCGGCGGCGGCCTCCCCGCGAGTGACGCGGCGGCCTTCGCGATCGGCCCGGACGACCAACTGCTGGTGCGGGGACCATCGCTCTTCGATTCCTATCTCGGCGATCCGGACGCGACGGCGCGCGCGCGCGGTGTGGATGGTTGGTTCCGGACCGGCGATCTCGCCACGGCGCATCCCGACGGGCGCGGCTTCGACTTCGTCACCAGGGCCGGCGACGCGCTCCGCCTCGGTGGCTTTCTTGTCGCGCCCGAGGAGATCGAAGGGTTTCTGCTTGCGCTGCCGGGCGTGACGGCCGCGCAGGTCGTGGCGCATGACGGGCGCGCCGTGGCCTTCGTCGTTCCCGGCGCCGGCTTCGATTCGTCCGCTGTCCTCGAAGCCTGCCGTTCGCAGCTCGCAACCTTCAAGTCGCCGTCGCGCCTCGTCGTGCTGCCGGAACTCCCAATGGTCGACGGGCCGAACGGGCGCAAGGTCCAGCGCGCCAGGCTGCGCGAGATGGCCGGTGGCTGAGGCGAAGGACCCGCGCATCATCGCGGCGATCGTCGCCAGCGCGCTCTTCATGCAGAACCTCGACGCAAGCGTGGTGGCGACGGCGCTGCCGGCGATGGCGCGCGACCTCGCAGTGGACCCGGTGCACCTGTCGGTCGCGATCACATCCTATCTGGTTGCCCTGTGCGTCTTCATCCCGGTCTCCGGCTGGGTGGCGGATCGGTTCGGTGCGCGTCGCGTTTTCATGGTCGCAATCGTGGTCTTCACCCTCGCCTCGGCCCTCGTCGGACTGGCACAGGGCCTCGGCTCGCTTGTCGCGGCCCGCGTCCTCCAGGGCCTTGGCGGCGCCATGATGGTGCCGGTCGGTCGTCTCCTCCTGCTTCGTCGCATCCGCAAGGAAGAGCTGGTCACCGCGATGACGTGGCTGACCATGCCGGGCCTGCTCGGTCCGGTGCTCGGGCCGCCGATCGGCGGATTGCTGACCGACGCCATCTCCTGGCGCGCGGTGTTCTGGCTGAACATCCCCGTCGGCGTGATCGGACTGCTGCTGGTGTGGCGCTTCATCCCGGACGTCGAGCCTCAGGATCCTGGTCCGCTGGATGCGCTCGGCCTTGGCCTGTGGGGCTTCGCCTTGGCTGTCCTCATGGCCGGACTTGAGACAGCGGGGCGCGACATCGCGCCTGCCTGGTTTGCGCCGACGATGCTGACCCTGGCCATTCTGGCGGGCGTCCTGGCCGTCCGGCATTCGCGCCGCGCCGCGCGCCCGGCCGTGGACCTTTCGCTACTTCGGCTGCAAAGCTTCGGGGTCTCAATGGGTGGCGGCAGCCTCTTTCGGATCGGCGCCTCGGCGTTGCCATTCCTTCTGCCTCTCAAGCTCCAGATCGTGTTTGGCCTCTCCGCCAGCGCGAGCGGCCTGATCACCTTCGCGACCGCGCTCGGCGCCTTCACCATGAAGCCGCTCGTCCGTCCGCTCTTGATGCGCTACGGCTTTCGCACAGTCCTGAGCGTGAACGCCGTCCTGGCTGCGGGTGGGGTCGCGATCTGTGCCGCCTTCACGCCGGCCTGGCCGTTGGCTGCGATCTTCGTCGTGCTCGCGCTTGGCGGCCTCACGCGCGCATTGCAGTTCACCTCGCTCGCGACGCTGTCCTTCGCGGACGTCCCTCAGTCGAAGCTGGCTGCCGCGACGGCGATGTCGGGCACGATGCAGCAGCTTGGCCAGGCGCTCGGCGTCGTCCTCGGCTCCGTCGGCCTCGCGGCGGCCGCCTCCTTGACGGGCGCGGCGGCGCCCGGTGCGCGCGAGTTCGCCATCGCCTTTCTCATTGCGGGCGCGGTGGTGCTGGCTTCGCTGCCATCCGTCCTGCGCCTGCCACCGGATGTGGGCGCGAGCGTCTCGGGGCATCGCAGGTAACGGGGAATCCATGCAGCCCGGATGCGCGCATGGCATGCTCGCCCCCGCTTGGGGATCTCGCCATGCCGCGCCTCGTTCCGCTCCTGCTCGTCCTTCTCGGCCTACTCTTCGCCGTCCCGGCAACCGCCTTCGAGCTGCCCGGGCTCGAGAATGACGCGCTCTCCTACGAAGCCCAGCTGAGCCGCCGCTTTCCCGCCGGCGCCACGCCGCAGCAGCGGACCGCCGCCGAGACGCGGGCGCGCGCGGCGCAGCAGCGCGGCGATTGGGGCGCTGCTGCCGCGGCCTGGGAGGAGCGTGTCGGAGCCGGTCAGGCGAGTGCCGATCATTGGCTCGCCCTGGCAGATGCGCAGCTGCGCCGCACGCCGCCCGAGCCGGCGCGCGCCCTGCAGGCAAGCTGGCGCGCCTTCATGCTCGTTCCGGGCGGCGTGCCGGAGATCCCGTCGCTGCTTCTGATGGCGGAGGCCCTCCGGCGCCTCGACCAGCCGATCTGGCAGATCCAGGCGCTGGAGGCCGTCGTCCAGCGTGCACCGGAGGAGACGCGTCATCGGGAGGCGCTGGCCAGCGCCCGTCGTGCTGCCGGGCTGCTCGTGCGCCAGCTTCGGACGGAGCCGGATGCGGAGCCGGCGCGCGCCTGCCTCGTCTTCACCTCGGCGCCGGCGCGCCGGACGGATTGGCAGCCGCGGGACTGGATCCATGCCGAGCCTCCGCTGCCCGGTCTCGCGGTCACGAAGGAAGGCGACCAGATCTGCGTGGCGGGTCTGCCTTGGGGCCGCTCGACGCGCATGATCCTGCGCGCCGGACTGCCGGGCGAGGACGGTCTGCGGGTCATCCGCGACACCGCGGTCAACGTCGCGATGCCGAACCGCGCGCCGCGGATCATCTTCGACAGCCGGACCTTCATCCTTCCGCGCGGTCAGCAGCCACGCCTGACGGTTGCGACCGTCAACGTCACGCAGATGTCGCTCCGGCTGATGCGGGTCACGGAGCGCAATCTTGTCGGCTTGACGCGCGACTGGCGGCCGGGCGAGCGGATGGACAGCTGGCTCGCCTCCGGCATCGCCGAGGACAGCGGACGCCTCGTCTGGGAAGGCCGGGCGGAGCTCGGCCCAGGCGAGCCGAACCGGCTGGCTCGGCAGGCTCTGCCGCTGCCGGACGCGCTGCTCACAGCCGGGACCGGCATGTACGTGCTGCTTGCGGCGCCCGCGGACGGAAGCCGCGCTCGGTTCAACGCCGAGGCCGCGGTGGCCGTCATGGTCACTGATCTCGGCGTCACGGCCTGGCGCGGCAACGGCCTGGCGGCGCAGGTTCGGGGCTTCTCCGATGCCCGGCCGCGCCAGGGCGTGCGCGTCGCGCTGCTGGCCCGCAACAACGACATCCTGGCAGAGGCGACTTCCGACGGCGACGGGCTGGTGCGCTTCGCCCCCGCCCTCTTGCGCGGCCAGGGGGCGCTCGCCCCACAGGCGCTGCACGCCTTCGTCGGCGATGACTTCGCCGCGCTCGACCTCGAGACGGCCGCTTTCGATCTGTCAGACCGCGGCGCGGCGGGACAGCCGCAGCCGGGGCCGCTCGACGCCTTCGTCTGGCTCGATCGCGGCATCTACCGTCCCGGCGAGACCGTGCAGATCTCGGCGCTGCTGCGCGATGCGGCCGGACAGCCCGCGGAGATTCCGGCGCGCCTGCGGATCCTCAGGCCGAACGGCCAGGTGTTCTGGCAGGGCGTGCCGGATCGGCTCGGCGGCGCGGCCTTCACCACGCCCATCCGCCTCTCGGCTGGCGCGCAGGCGGGCATGTGGACCGCCGACGTGCTGGCCGATCCCGATGCGCCGCCCATCGGCACGGTGACCTTCCGCGTGGACGCGTTCGTGCCCGAACGTCTGGAGGTGACCGCCGGGCCCGTCCAGGGCCCCCTGATCGCAGGGCAGCCGCTCGAAGTTCCGATCGCCACGCGCTTTCTCTATGGCGCACCTGGCGCAGGGCTGACGGGCAACGCCGAACTGCGGCTCGTCGTCGAGCCCGAGCCTTTCGAAGCCTGGCGCGGTTGGCGCTTCGGCCTCGCCGATGAGAGCTTCTCGCCGGAACTCCAGGGCATCGCGATCCCGGAGACCGACGCACAGGGGCGCAGCACGCTCGTGCTGAACCTGCCCCGGGTCCCGGACACCACGCGACCGCTCCGTGCGGAGCTGAGCATCCTGATGGAGGAGCCGGGCGGCCGGCCGAGCGGCACGCGTCTCGCGTTCCCCGTGCGTGCGCCCGGCACCCTGCTTGCCATCCGCCCGGCCTTTGGCGGCGGGGCCGTGGATGCGAATGCGGAGGCTGCCTTCGACATCGCTGCGGTCGGTCCGGACGGCGCGGCGATCCAGGCCGATCTTCGCCTGCGTCTCGTGCGCGAGCGACCCGACTGGCGGATCGTGATCCGCGAGCGCGTGGCGCGCTACGAGACGGTCTGGCGCGACGAACCCGTCGACAGCACGGAGCTCCGCGTCGCCCCCGGCGCGCCCGCGCGCTTTGCGCGCAGT
The DNA here is from genome assembly GCF_021864505.1 of Falsiroseomonas oryziterrae. GTDB lineage: Bacteria > Pseudomonadota > Alphaproteobacteria > Acetobacterales > Acetobacteraceae > Falsiroseomonas > Falsiroseomonas oryziterrae. Next base: position 12,562 of record NZ_JAKJIB010000001.1, on the reverse strand, counting down.
CTGCCCTTCGGTCGCTACCGCATCGAGGTGACGGAACCGAACGGGCTTGCGATCGCCTCCTACCGCTTCCGCTCCGGCTGGGCCGGCGCCGACTCGCCGGAGGTGCCGGATCGCGTCGATCTTGCGACGGAGCGCCGCGACTACCGCGCGGGCGAGACGGCGCGGATCCGCGTGACGCCGCCCTTCGCCGGTCGTGCGAGCGTCGCCGTCCTGACCGACCGCGTGTTGTCGCTGCGCGAGGTCGAGATCCCCGAGGCAGGAACCGAGATCGAGGTCCCGGTGGACGCGGCCTGGGGCCCTGGCGCGCATGTCGCGGTCACGGTGTTCCGCGCGGGCCAGTCGCCGGCGGGCCGCCCCGCCCGCGCCCTGGGGCTCGCCTGGATCGGGCTCGATCCCGCACGGCGCCGCATGGAGGTCGCGATCGACGCCCCCGACCTCGCGCGGCCGCGCACGCGCGTCGAGGTCCCCGTGCGGCTTGCCGGCGCGCCCCCAGGCCCGGCGATGCTCACGCTGGCAGCGGTGGACGAGGGCATCCTGCGCATCACTGGCTTCCGGTCACCCGATCCGGTTGCGCATTTCCTGGCGCGCCGACGGCTCGGCGTCGACATCCGCGACGATTACGGCCGCCTGATCGCGCCGGCCGAGGGCGAGGCGGCGGTGCTGCGCCAGGGTGGCGATGAAGCGGGAGGCCTGCTCGAGATTCCGCAGCGCCTCGTTGCGCTGTTCAGCGGCGTCGTGCTGGTCGGCCCGGACGGCGTTGCGCGCGTGCCGCTCGACCTGCCCGACTTCGCCGGCGAGCTGCGCCTGATGGTCGTCGCGTGGAGCGGCGCGAATGTGGGATCGGCCTCCCGGCCCATGACCGTGCGCGAGCCGATCGTCGCGGAAGCCATGATGCCGCGCTTCCTGGCGCCGGGCGACGAGGCACGCCTGCCGCTGCTGCTGCACAACATCGAGCTTCCCGCCGGCGAGATCGTCGCCACGCTCACGGCCACTGGCGCCGTCGAAATCGCCGGACCCTCAAGGGTCGTGCAAACCCTCGCGACCGGTGCCCGCGCCATGCCGGCCACCACGCTGCGGGCGACCGTGGCGGGCGAGGGTGTCCTGCGCCTTGCCGTCACGGGGCCGGGCGGGTTCAGCACCGAGCGCGAGACGCACATCGCGGTCCGCTCGTCCCGCGCGCCGATGACGGAGGTGGCGATCCGGACGCTTGCGCCGAACGAGACTGCTCCGGTGCCTTTGCCCGCGGATCGCTTCATCGCCGGCACCTGGAGTGCGCGCGCGACCTGGGGCGCACCGGTCCGCTACGACCCCGGCGGCATGCTCGCCGCGCTCAAGCGCTTTCCCCTGGATTGCCTCGAGCAGGCGGCATCGCGTGTCCTCGGCCTCGCCTTCGCGCCGCTGAACCCCGACCTTGCGCAGGAAGATGCGGCCATGCTCGGCCAGGCGATCACCTCGGTGCTCGACCGCCAGCGCTTCGACGGCCGCTTCGGCTTCTGGAGCGCCGAGGGACAGGTGCAGGAGTGGGCCAGCCTGTACGCCACCGAGGCGCTCCTTCGTGCCCGCGCCGCCGGCGCGGCGGTGCCCGAGGCGGCGCTCAACGAGGCACTGCGCGCGGCTGAGGAGGGCCTCGAACGCGACGCGCGGGATCCCGAGCAGCGCGCGCTGCTGGCCTATCGCGTCCATGTGCTGGCCCTGGCAGGCCGCAACCGCCTGGGCGCTGCACGCCGCTTGGCGGAGGATGTGGAGGCGTTGCCGACGCCACTGGCGCGCGCGCAGCTCGCGGCCGCCTTCGCGCGCGCGGGCGACCGCGCGCGGGCGGAGCAGATCTTCGCCGCCGCACTGGCCAATACGGCGCGCAGCGGCTGGATCGACTTCGGCAGCGTGTCGCGCGATCTGCTCGCCATCGCCGTGTTGCTGCGCGAGAGCGGTGTCGCGCAGGACCAGCTGCCGAATTTGCTCGGTCGGCTCCCTGGCGCCGACTTCAGCCCCGCCATGGCGAATACGCAGGAGCAGGCCTGGGCCATCGTGGCGGCGACGCTGCTGGGACGGGACGGCCGCCCGGTGCGCGTGACTCTCGACGGTCGCGACCTGCCCGTGTCGCCGGTGGTCGGCGCGGCGCTGGGCGCGCCGGGGCGTGCGACCAATCGTGGCGAAGCGTCGCTCATGCAGGCCGTTGCCATCACGGGCGTGCCGACCTCGCCCTTGCCAGCAGCGGCGCAGGGCCTGCGCGTTGCACGCCGATTCTTCGCGACGGATGGGAGCGCGCTCGATCTCGATCGCGTGCGCGCAGGCACCGACTTCGTGCTTCTTCTCGAGGTGCGCGCCCTGACCAACGAGCGCCATCAGGCGATGGTCATGCAAGGCCTGCCCGCCGGCTGGGAGATCACCGGGCGGCTGCCGCCAGGGGAGGTGCAGGGGATGCCGTGGCTCGGCGTGCTCAGCGAGCCGGATGCGCAGCCGGCGCGTGACGACCGCTTCGCCGCGGCGGTGACGTTGACGCCGCAGGAGCCGTTGACGCGGCTTGCCGTTCGTCTGCGCGCCGTGACGCCTGGCCGTTTCGAACTGCCAGGCATGGAGGCTTCGGACATGTACCGGCCCGGTGTCTTCGCACGCCAGAACAGTGGCCGCATCGTGGTCTACGCCGAGGGCGAGCCGATGCCCGCTGCGCCGGCGCCTCCGCCGCCTGCGCGTCCCCAGGCGCCGCGCTGACGCCGATGCGGCGACACTGCGGCATCGCCCTGCTGCTTGTCGTCCTGCTCGGCGCGACGGCAGCGACGCTCGACCGGCTGCTGCCGCCGGATCTGTCGCGCTACCGCGCGATCGGCATCGAGGTGCTGGACCGCGAGGGGCGCGTGCTGTCGGTGCTGCCGGCCGCGGAAGGCATGTGGCGGCTGCGCACCGACGCCGCGGATGTCCCGCCGCATCTCGTCGCCATGCTGCTGGCTGCCGAGGATCGCCGTTTCCGTCGGCACCCGGGCGTGGATCCGCTCGCCCTCGCGCGCGCGGCGGTGCAATGGGCGCGCGCCGGACGGGTCGTCTCGGGCGGCTCGACCATCACCATGCAGGTGGCGCGGCTTCTTGATCCGCGACCTCGGACCCTGCGCAGCAAGGCGGTCGAGATCCTGCGGGCGGTGCAGCTCGAGGTCCGCTTCTCCAAGGACGAGATCCTGGGCATGTGGCTGACCCTGGCGCCGCAGGGCGGCAACCTCGAAGGGCTGCGGGCCGGCTCGCTGGCCTGGTTCGGCCGGGCGCCTGCGACCCTGGACGCCGCCGAGTCCGCCCTGCTCGTCGCACTCGCCCGCCGCCCCGAGGCGTTGCGGCCCGACCGCCACGCCGTCGCCGCCCGCTACGCCAGGGACTCCGTCCTGCTTTCGCGGGCGGTCGGCGCGGGTGACGTGAATCCGCAGGAGCGGGCGGCCGCGCTGGTGACCGACGTGCCGCGGCAGCGGCAGCCGATGCCGCGCCTTGCCCCGCACCTCGCGCGCGATCTCGCGCGCGGCGCCACGCCCGGAAGCCGGATCACGACGACACTCGACCGCGACCTCCAGCGTGCCGCCGAGCGCCTGGCGGAGGACGCGGTGCGCGCGCTGCCCGATCGTGCCGCCCTCGCCCTCGTCATCGCGGAGACGGAGACGCGCCAGGTCCGGGCGCTTGTCGGCGGCGCCTTCGGGGACATCCCCCGCGCCGGGTCTCTCGACCTCACGCGGGCCGTGCGTTCGCCGGGGTCGGCGCTCAAGCCCTTCATCTATGCCCTGGCCTTCGAGGAGGGGATCGTGCGGCCGGATAGCGTTCTGGCGGACCTGCCGCTCCGATTCGGCGGCTATGCGCCGGAGAATTTCGACCGTTCCTTCGCGGGCCGGATCACCGCCGCCGATGCGCTGCGCCAGTCGCTCAACCTGCCCGCCGTGGCCCTGCTGAACGAGCTTGGCGCGCTGCGCTTCGCTGGTTTCCTGAAGGCGGCCGGCACGCCGCCGCGCCTGCCGGCGGGCGCCGAGCCGTCTCTCCCGCTGGCGCTCGGTGGCGCCGGGATGACGTTGCGCAGCATGGTCTCGCTCTACGCGATGCTGGGCGATGCAGGCCGGGCCGCTCCGCTTCTCGTCGTGCCCGGTGAGATCGAACGGCAACCCGTGCTCGCGCCACGCGCTGCTTCCCAGGCCGCTGCCTTGCTCGTGCAGCCCTTCCCGGCCGGCGGGCGGGCGGGCGTGGCCTGGAAGACCGGCACCAGCTGGGCCGGGCGCGACGCCTGGGCCTTCGGCCTGGATGCGCGGCACGTCGCGGGCGTCTGGATCGGTCGGCCCGACGGCACGCCGCTGCCCGGCGCGACCGGCCGCGCGCTCGCGCTTCCCGTGCTGGCGCGGAGCTTCGCCCTGCTGCCGGCTGCGCCGCGCGAGCCCGCCCTGGTTCGCGCCGCGCCGACACAGCCGGCCGAAAGCACCGATCGGCTGCGGCTTCTCTTCCCGATGCCTGGCGCCCTTCTGACGGAGGGCGGCCCGGTGACGATTCGCGCCGCCGGCGGGCGCCGGCCACTCAGCTTCCTGGTGGACGGCCGACCGCTCGAGGTCGAGCGGGCGCGGCGCGAGGCGGCCTGGACGCCGCCCGGTCCAGGCTTCTACCGCATCACGGTGCTGGACGCGGACGGCGTGGCCGCCCGTGCGGAGCTCAGGGTGCGCTGAGGCCGTCCACGGCCGGGCGCATGTGCTCCGGAACCGGCGCGACCACGCTGATCGAGAGGTCGGGCAGGCCGACTTGCCGCGCGAGCAGGTGCAGCGGACCGCTGCCGCCGCCATACATCGCATCGCCCAGGATCGGCGTGCCGAGATGCGCGCAGTGCACGCGCAACTGGTGCGTCCGGCCGGTCTCCGGTCGCAACTCCAGGAGGGCCAATCCGCTCCCGCGGCCCAGCACGCGCCATGCCGTGCGGGCGGGATCGCCTGCGTCATGTGTTTCCATCCGCCAGCCGCGCGCGGCGCTGCTGACCTTGCGCAGCGGCGCCTCGATCACGCCGGCCTCTGCCTTGGGGGCGCCGCGCACGACCGCCCAGTACAGCTTCTCGACCCGGCGCTCCGCAAAAAGCCCATGCAGCCGTGCGAGCATCGGCGCGGTCCGGCCGAGCACGAGGCACCCGGCCGTGTCGGCGTCGAGCCGGTGCGCCGGCTGCGGGTCGCGCCGCTTGCCGAGCCGCAGGGCGGGAAGCCAGGCGTCGAGGCTGGGGCCGCTGCGGGCCGAGACCGCAAGACCCGTCGGCTTGTCCAGCACGAGGACCTCGGCGTCCATGTGCAGGATCCGCGCCTTCAGCCAATCGGGCAGCGGCGCCTCATGCGCGCGGCCCGGCGCGAGACTTCCTTTGCGCGGCCCGGCGGCTGCGGGCACCCTGCGACGCATGGCTCCGGATCTCCGCCCCGTCATCGTCTGCCTCGGCAGCGTCGTCATGGACCATACCTTCCATGTGGACGACATCGTCCAGCCGCCATCCAAGAACCGGGCGCGGAGCTATGCGCTCGGAGCCGGCGGGCTGGCAGCCAATGCTTCCATCGCCGTCTCCCGCCTCGGCGGCAACTGCATCTTCTGGGGACGGGTGGGGGACGACCTGAACGGCAGGCCGCTACTGGCGGCTCTCGCCGAGCAGGGCGTGGACGTTTCCCACTGTCACATGGCGCCCGGCGGGCGCACGCCCGTCTCGGCCGTGCTGGTCGACCCGCAGGGCGAGCGGAGCATCTACAGCTACCGTGGCGAGAATCTCGGCACCGATCCCGCCTGGCTGCCTCTGCACCTGATCGAATCCGCGCAGTGCGTCCTGTGCGACCCGCGCTGGCCCGAAGGCGCGGCGAGCGTTCTGGACCGCGCTCGGGCGAAGGGCGTGCCGACGGTCATCGATGGCGAGAAGACGGAGACAAGGATCCTGCTCGACCTGATCCCGCGGGTGGACCACGCGGTGTTCTCCGTGCCTGGCCTCGGCAACTACGCGCCAGGCCTGAAGCCCGCCGAGGCGTTGCGGAAGGCGCTCGCAGCCGGTTGCAGGGTCGCTGCCGTCACCCAGGGGGAGAAGGGCACGTTGTGGATGACGGCGGATGATCCGACGCCGCGCCGCACGCCTGCCTTCCGCGTTCAGGCGACGAACACCACCGGCGCCGGCGACGTTTTCCATGGCGCATACGCCTTGGCGATTGCCGAAGGGCAGCCGATCGAGGCCGTGATGCGCTTCGCCTCGGCCGCCGGCGCGCTCCGCGCCCGCGACGGCGCGACGCCGACGCGTGCGATGGTGGAGGAACTGCTGCGCGCGTGAGTCAGGCGGCCTTGGGCAGGATGCGCCAATGCGCCTCCGCCCAGGTGAAGTAGAGCTCGCGTGCTTGCCGCGCGAGCGGGCCCGGCTGCAGCGCGCGTCCGTTGTAGTTCGTGCAGGGCTGCACCTTCGCGTAGTTGCCCGTCGAGAAGATCTCGTCGGCGGTGTCCAACTCGTCCGGCTTCACCGCGCGTTCCTCGACGGGGACCCCCGCGCCGCGCAGCAGGGCGAGCACACGCTGGCGGGTGATGCCGTTCAGGAATGTGCCGTTGACCGCAGGCGTCACCACGACGCCATCCTTGGCGAACATCAGGTTCGCGCTCGCGAACTCCGCCACGTTGCCGAGCGCGTCGCAGATCACGGCGTTGTCGAACCCCCGTTCCGCGGCCCAGGCGGTTGCCCGCGCGCCGTTCGGGTAGAGGCACGATGCCTTCGCGTCCGTCGGCGCCATGTCGGGCGCGGGGCGCCGGAACGGCGCAAGACAGGCCGAGAAGCCGGCGAAGCCCGGCAGCGGGCTGTCGTAGATCGCCAGCACGAAATCGGTGCTGTCGGGATCCGGCCGGGCCGCGCCGAGGCCCTTTCGGACGAAGAACATCGGCCGGATGTAGAGCGTCGCGTCGGGGCCCATCCGGCGGATGCCCTCGCGGCACAGGGCTTCGATCTCCTCGGCCGTCTTCGTCGGCTTCATGAGCATCTTGCGAGCGCTCTCGACGCAGCGCGCGGAGTGGCGGTCGAGATCCGGTGCAACGCCCTTGATGCTGCGCCCGCCGTCGAAGATGACCGATCCCAACCAGAAGGCGTGGTCCATCGGCCCGGTGAGCTTCGGTTCCTCCGAGGTCCACTCGCCGCCATACCAGTAGACGCCGGCCATTCGTCTCGCCCCGATCAGGTGTCTGCACTCTTCAAAGCATGGCTGCGCACACGATTGAAGGGGCGCGGCGCGGCCCGCCTCATGACGCCCGAGCGCCACTGCTCCGACGGCATCGCTTGGGAGAGCATCGCGGCATGCGGGAGCGGGTTGGCCTCGAAGGGGCCACTGCCGGCGCAGATCCTCTCCACGGAGCTGCCGACGCGTCGCCGCAGCCGAGCGAGCGTGTGATCGAAGCGGAACGTGCCACGGTAAGGCGGCATAGGGTGATGAAGAGGGCGGCGGATCAGAACGCTGCGGTCGTGCGATTTTTTTGACGCGCGTCGGGCGTGCAAGGACGAAGAGGCCTCGGGCAAGTGTAGGGAGTCGGGAATTGCGCTGGGATGGCATGCCTCAATGGCAATGCAATCGCGCATGCCGACGTGACGAAGGCTTCTCGACCCGGCTCGCGCGAGCAATTTCCTGCATCGTTCAACCGGCGTCGCGATGCGCGACGCGCTGGCTCCTCCGCAGCACGGAATACGTGCGATGAGGGCTCGGGAAACCCGCATCGGAACACGGTTCGCCACACACTCAACCGCAAGACGCGCTGCTCGCAAAATGAGACGCCTTGGACGCTAATTTCACGAATGAGTTGAAAGGGTTACCGTGTCACTCGCCGTTTCGTGATCGATAGAATCGGCTTGGCGAGACGATGGAATTTGTTATCGTGGCGATGCGGTCGATCAGCGTCGATCGCGGCTGTCCCCGCAGCCTCTGACCCCCCCGCAAAAAGCAAGAATGAGGGCGCCCATGTTCCGCCTGGCAATCATCTCCGCAGCCACTCTCCTCGCCGCGGCAGCGGCTTACGCAGCGCTACTGCCGCCGACCTGATCTCCGCCGGAGGTCGAGGTTCGCGCAGGGGAACTGCGGTGGCCTGCGTCTCGGCATGTTGATGCGCTTGACGCAGGAGCCGTCGTGATCACTGCGATCCGATGAACGGCACGGAGCCATGCCCTGCTGGATCGCCGAGCTGAGCGTTTCCGTGTGCTGACAGGTGGTCGCGTGCGCCGCGCCCGCTTTGCCCCCTGCACCGAAGGGGCGCCACACGTCCTGTAGGAACGCGTCGCAGGAACCATCCGAAGTTGCGTCGTCGCGCGACACTGCTTCTCGCAACGCAGCCGCTCGTGGGGCACGCCCACGGGCAGGCCGCATGTCCCGATCGAATCCCACGCTGCATAGTGCGGTGTCCATCTGGCGGGCTGACCGCGGCGGCGCGCTGAGCGTCAGCGGCGGCTGTGTTCGGCCAGTCCGCGGCACCCATGCCGTTGTTGGCACGCCTCGGGCGCGATATCACGACTGCGATGCAGGACGCTGACGTCATTCGCCGGCCCCGCGACGCCGGCTCCCAGGCCCCGGGCGGGGACGCCACAGGCTCGGCGTGCTTCGTGCGCGACGAGACGGACCGCCGGGCCACGCTGGTCACCGAGGCGCAGATCCGCCCAGATGCCTAGAGTGAGCCTGGCGGAAGCCGAGGCGCTCGCGCGCGACGCGCTGCTGGCTGCCGGCGCCAACCCGCAGATGGCCTCGCTGACGGCCGTCGCACTCGTGGCGGGGGAGGCGGAGGGGCAATCGGGGCATGGCCTCTCGCGCGTGCCGCAATACGCCGGTTTCCTGCGGAACGGCCGGGCCGACGGCACGGCCGAGCCGTGGATTGCCGCATCCCGCGGTGGCGCCGCGCTCGTCGATGCGCGGCACGGGCTCGCCTATCCCGCGCTTGCCCTCGCCGTCGAGGAGGCCGCGCTGCGCGCCGCCACGCATGGTGTCGCCTTCGTCGGCGTGACCAACAGCCATCACGCGGGCGCGATGGGGTTGCCGGTCGCCGCGCTCGCACGGCGCGGGCTTGTCGCACTCGCCTTCACGAACTCGCCGGCCGCCATGCCGGTGCCGGGTGGACGCCGGGCCCTGATGGGCACGAACCCGATCGCCGCCGCCTTCCCGCGCCGCGACGCCGGACCGCTGGTCGTGGACATGGCGCTGAGCGAGGTGGCGCGCGGGAAGATCATGCTCGCCGCGAAGGAAGGCCGCCCCATCCCGCCCGGCTGGGCCATCGACGCGGAGGGCAATCCCACCACGGACGCCAAGGCCGCGCTTGCCGGCGCCATGCTCGCGGCGGGAGGGACGAAGGGCGCGCTGCTAGCCCTCGTGGTGGAACTGCTGTGCTGCGCACTGACGGGCGCCGCCTTCGGGTTCGAGGCCGACAGCTTCTTCGAGGAGGCGGGCAACCGGCCCGCGCTGGGTCACGCGCTCCTGGCCGTGGATCCCGGCGCGCTCGCCGGTCGCGACCGCTTCTTCGACCGCGTCGAGACGCTGATCGAGGCGATGCTCGCCGATCCGGATGTGCGGCTTCCCGGCAGCCGCCGCGCCGAGTTGGCATCCCGCGCGATGCGCGATGGCATCGACGTGCCGGACGCCCTTCTGCGCAGCTTGCGCGACATGGCATGAGCGGCGCGCGCCAGACCGAGACGGATCGGATCGCAGGCGTATCCGCCGTTGCGGCGCTGTTTGCGAAGCGCCCGGACGCTGTCCTGCGGCTGTTCTACGTCGCTGCCCGGCGCCGCGAGGCCGGGCCACTCTGCAAGCTGATGGCCGCGACGCGCAGGCCCTATCGCGAGGTGCCGCCCGACGAACTCGCCCGGATCGCGGGCAGCGCCCATCACGGCGGCATCGTCGCCGTTGCGATTCCGCGCGAGGTGCCGGAACTGGGTGCCCCATTCCCGGCGGAACTGCTGCAGGCGCGCGTGCTGCCGGTGCTCGACGCCGTGGGGAACCCGCACAACCTCGGCGCCATCGCGCGCTCCGCCGCCTTCTTCGGCTGCAGCGGCCTGCTCCTCTCGGGCGATCCGCGCCAGGCGGGCCTGTCGGACGCGGCCTACCGGACGTCGGAAGGCGGGCTGGAACATCTCTCGCTGCATCGCGTGCCGAACCTTGCCGTCGCGCTGCGCGCCATGGCGCCCCGCTTCACGACCGTCGCGGCCGTTCCGCAGGGCGGCGTCACGCCCGAGGCTCTGCCGCGCGGCAAGCCATTCGCGTTGCTGCTCGGCAACGAGGAGGTCGGGCCGACGCCGGCCGCGGTCGCGGCCTGCGCGCATCGCGTGACGCTGGCGGGTTCCGGCCGCGTGGAAAGCCTGAATGTCTCGGTCGCCGCAGCCGTTCTCATCCACGTGCTGGAACGCCTGCCGCCTGCCTGAGGCATGGCGCTTGCAATGCTCGTGGGGGCACCGCCAGAGTGGCAGCGCCGACGAGATGATGAGGTATCACGATGCTCCGACGTCACGTGCTGCTTGGCGCCGGCGTGCTCGCGCTGCCTGGCCTTGCCCGTGCCCAGGGAACCGCGCGGCCTCTCCGCATCGTTGTTCCGTTCGTGCCCGGCGGCGCCATCGACCTGATCGGCCGGCTGCTGGCCGAACGGCTTCCGGCCCATCTTTCCGGTCAGACGGCGGTGGTGGACAACCGGGCTGGTGCGGGCGGCATGCTCGGCGCCGAGAACGTGGCGCGCAGCACGCCGGATGGCACCACGCTCGGCGTCATCGGCGTATCCGCACTCTGCGCCTTTCCCACTCTCTACGACCGCATCCCCTATGAACCGCAGCGCGACTTCACGCCGGTGACGCAGATCACCTCCGGCGTGCAACTTTGCGTCGTGAACGCCGAGACCGCGCGGCGCAACGGCTGGACCGACTTCTCCGCGATGATGCGCTGGGCCCGCGCCAATCCGGGTGGGCTGCGCGGCGGCAGTTCGGGCGCCGGCACCACAAGCCACCTGCTGATCTCCGCCCTCGGCGCGATGGGCGGGGCGGAGGTGACGCATGTGCCGTATCGCGGCGGCGCGCCGGCGTTGCAGGACATGCTGACCGGCACGGTGGACATGATGTTCGACGTGCCGACGATCCTCCTGCCGCACGTGGCGGAGGGGCGGCTGCGGGCGCTGGCCGTCTCCTCGGCCGACGAGTTTCCCCTGATCCCCGGCGTGCCCGGCATGCGCAACTTCCGCGACGTCGGGCTCGGCGACCTCGACGTGACCACCTGGAACGCGCTTATGGCGCCGAAGGACACCCCGGCGGAGATCGTCCAGCGCCAGTTCGCCGCCATCACGGCCGTGGCGCGCGAGCACGCCTTCGTCGAGCGCTTCCGCCAGATGGGTTTCCTTCCGACCACGAGCGAGAGCCCCGCCGCGCTGTCCGAGTTGATCCGTCGTGACACGCCCATCTGGCGCCGCCTCGTCGAGATCTCCGGCGCCAGGCTGACGGTGTAGCGAGGCCCGGAACCGAACCCGCGCCCCGCACCGGGCGTGACGCGCGCATGGATTGCGACATCCTTGTGATCGGTGCCGGCGCCGCCGGCATCGCCGCGGCGCGGGCCGTGCTGGACGCCGGGCGCAGCGTGCGCGTGCTGGAAGCCCGTGGACGGATCGGCGGCCGGGCCCTGACCGACCACAGCCTGGGCGTGCCCTTCGACCTCGGCGCCACCTGGCTGCATGCGGCGGACTCGAATCCGCTGGTGCCGCTCGCGGGCGAAGTCGGCATCCACCTCGTCGACAGCGACGCGGCGCGCCGCGAGATCACCTTCATCGGGGGGCGACGTATCAGCCCTGCCGAGGATGCCGCCTACGACGCGGCCTGGGCGGCCTTCGAACAGGCCATCGCGGCCCGCGCCGCGGCGCCCGGGTCGGACATTCCGGTCGCGGACGCCGCGCCGCGCGGCGGCGACTGGGATGCCACGGTCGTGGAATGGCAGGGGCCGGTCATCGCCGCTGCGCCCCTCGAGGCCATGAGCCTCCGCGATTTCCACGCGACATTGCTGTCGGGCGGCAACCGGCTTCCGGTGGGCGGCTTGGGCCGGCTTGTCGCACGCCTTGGCGAGGGGCTGCCGATATCCTGCGGCGCCGCGGTCACGCGCCTGCGCTGGTCGGGGCGCGAAGCTGTGGCGGAGGGCGACTTCGGCACGCTGCGCGCGCGCGCCGTGGTGTGCACCCTGCCGACCTCGCTGCTGGCCGCCGGCGCTATCCGCTTCGATCCGCCCTTGCCGCACGACGTGCAGCAGGCGGTGCACGACCTGCCTCTCGGCCACGCGATCAAGGTCGCGCTGCACGCCTCGGGGGAGGACCGGCTGGGCCTTCCGGATCATGCTTCCACCGACCGCCAGGTCGCACCGGGCGAAGCGCTCGTCCCGATCACCTTCTGGCCGCAGGGCCACCCCATCGCGAGCGCCTGGATCGGCGCGGGCCTCGCGCCCGCCATCGAACGCGGCGGCGCCGCTGCGGCGGAGGCGCTGCTGCGCGACGAGATCGCCGCGCGCCTCGGCACGGCGGCGCCACGCGCCTTCAGGCCCGGCGTCCTGATGTCCAGCTGGTGCGGCGATCCGCTGTCCCGCGG